>DBTW01000190.1 GCA_002307245.1 Spirochaetaceae bacterium UBA1306
GCCGGCGAGGGCGGCCAGGCGCAGGACCTCCTCGTCGGTGATCACGTTGCCCGTGGGGTTGGTCGGCCTCGAGACGAGGATGGCCCCGATCGAGTCGTCGATCTCCAGGCCGTCGAAGTCGACGCGGTACTTGAAGCTCCGCGGTCCGAGCTCCTGGATGCTCGGCCTGCGCGCGGTGAAGCAGTCGCGGCCCAGGCCCTGGTCGGCGTAGCCGATGTACTCCGGCGCCACCGGGAGGAGGATCTTCCTCCGGCGGCCGTCGGCGAAGGTTCCGGAAAACATGTTGATGAGGTAGAAGGCCGATATCTGGCTACCGTTCACGATACCGACATTGCGCTCGTCGATGGGCCAGCCGTAGTCGCGGGCGAAGCATTCGGCGATCGCGCGGCGGAAGCCCGCCGGCCCTATCTGGGAGTCGTAGGCGCCGATCAGGCGGTCGAAGCCCTCGCCGCCGGCCAGGCCGAGGGCCGCCCTCTGCCACTCCGCGGCCACCTCGGGGATGATGGCGGGATTGCCGCCGCCGAGCATGCAGAAAGGGGCCGACGGATCGGCCGGGGGCTCGGAGAGGTCGGTCATGAGGTCGAGTATGCCGGTGTGCCCGGCATAGCGCTCGCCGAAGGAGGAAAGGCGGAAATTGGGCATGATTCCTCGATGATAGCGGAAACCGAAGCCCCTCCGCTAGTCGAATCTCGTCCTATATCCGCAGCTTCTGCACAGGGGCTCGGCGAGCTCGCGCCTGGAGAAGCCCTCGTAGATGGCCCGAGCCCTGGGCGAGGCTAGTATCTCGGCGAGAGGCCCATCGCGCAGGTTCCCGAGAGCCATGTCGCCCTCGCCGTCCAGGCAGCAGGGCACGACCGTCCCGTCGACGAGCACGGCGGCCTGGTCGCGCAGGCCCCGACAGAAGCCCTTCGTCGACAAGGGCGGCCGCGACAGCTCGGGCCAGGCGAAGAGCTCGGCCTGGTTCAGGTAGACCCTGTCGTCCAGTTTCACCGCGTCGGGGCTCGACGAGGCGCCCTCCCACTCGGCCGCCGCGGGATAGCGGGCGCGGATCAGCTCCCATAGCCGCTCGGTCTCGGGCGGCAAGCCTCGGAGGCCGCGGTTCCAGAGCCTGAGGCTCACGGGGAAGCCCGACCGCGCTCGGTGCAGGTCGAGGAAGGCCGAGACGCCCTCCCAGTAGGCCTCGACGGAGTTCGAGAGCGCATGACTATGCAGCGAGACGGAGAGCTTGCGGACATTGCCCGAACCGAGCAGCTCCGCGGCCCGCTCGCGGAGCAGGCTGCCGTTAGTGGTGATGCTCACGCCGAAGCCCCTATCGGCGGCGAGGCCGAGGAAGCTTCCCAGGCTAGGGTGCAGGAGCGGCTCGCCCTTGACGTGGAAGTACAGCCGCTCGCCCTGGCCCTCGATCCGGTTCAAGTAGAGCTCGAAGGCTTCGCGGGTCATGGACTCGGCCCTCCGGCGCGTGGGCGGGCAGAAGGCGCAGGAGAGATTGCAGCGATTCGTTATCTCGAGGTAGATTTTCGCGAGCATCGCCATGATTTGTACCACGGCCGATGCGCCGCAGGGAAGCTTGGTCCAGCTTCGCGGGCATGCCTCATCGCGGGCCGCCTCGGCCTATGAATGGCAATATTGAGCAATATTCTATATATACGCCCGTGCCTAGCCGACCCACAATGCTCGGTAATGAATGCGAGAAAAGCGCTCTTGGGCCTTTATGGTCTGCTCGTGCTGGCTTCCCTGCTGATTTCTTCCTGCGCCAACGAGAGCCGGGACTCGAGCCAAGGAAGCGGCACGGGCACTGGGACAGACACGGGCACAGGCACCGGCGGCGATGCCTCGATCGCGATAGTCGCATCCGGCGGCTGGTTCGAGGCCGCCTGGGTCGAATGGAATGCCCTTTCCGGCGCGAGCGGCTACGCCGCGTACTGGAAGGAAGCGGCCGCCGCCGACTCGGCCTATGCCGCAGTCGATTCCGCCTTAATCCGGTCTACGCGCCTCGACCTTCCCGGCCTCAAGGGCGACCGGGCCTACGACATCAAAATCGTGCCCATCGTGGACGGCGCCGAGTCCGGAGCCCAAGCGAGCGTCGTCTCGGCCTCGACCTCGAGCTTTGACCGCTCGGGCTTCGCCTTCCTGCCCTCCTCTCCCAACGGCTCTACGACGGGCGGCTACGCGGCCGACGGTACCGTGGCGGCGGGCACGACAATCCTCTACGTCAACGACGCTAACAAGGACAGTCTCCAGCTGGCGGTGACCAAGGGCTCGACGACCGCGACCTATACGGGCTTGGCCAATATCATGAAGGCGAGGGAAAGCGCCAAGAGCGCGGCGCCCCTGATCGTGCGTTTCCTCGGCACGGTGAATCCGCCAACCGGGAATGCCTACGCCAACGGCCTCCTGGACATCAAGGCCAACTCCAACGTCACCTTCGAAGGCATCGGCACGAAGGCCCGGCTTTACGGCTGGGGCGTCAACATCCGCGCGGCCGCCAATATCGAAGTGCGCAACCTCGCCTTCTACATGTTCCCCGACGACTCGGTGAGCATCCAGGTGGATAACCGAAACGTCTGGGTCCACAACAACGATTTCCTGATCGGCGCCGACGGCGGCGGTGACAATGCGTTAGGCGACGGCTCCTGCGACATCAAGGCCAACTCGAGCTATGTCACCGTCTCCTACAACGATTTCCAGGGCACGGGCAAGTCCTCGCTCTGCGGCCTCGACGAGAGCGTCGAGTTCTTCGTCAGCTACCACCACAATTGGTTTAATACCTCGCATTCGCGGCATCCCCGAGTGCGCACCGGCACGATCCACGTCTACGACAACTACTTCCTCGGTTCTACGACCTACGGCGTGGGGGCCGCCATGGCCTCCTCGGTCTTCGTGCAGAACAACTACTTCGAGAACTGCGTGCGGCCGATGATCATCGCGAGCCAGGGCCACGACATGAAGAACCTCAGCCCCGGCACCGGTGACGCGGAGAGCATCCTTTCGGGCGAGGCCGGCGGCACGATCAAGGCCGAGGGCAACTATATGGACTCGAATTCCGCCGCCTGGTTCGACGCGAGCGTCGATACCGGCAACGCGGCAGTCGGCGGCGCGGTCTACAACGGCTTCGACTTAAGCTTCGCCGTGAACTCCTACCCATGCAGCCTGGACTCCGCCGCCGATGCGAAGGCGAAGGTCCTCGCCTACGCCGGCCGCCTGGGCGGCGGCACCTTAAGCGGCATCGATGAACCAAGCTCTGGCGGCTCGACCGACAGTCCCGAAACGACGGACCCGACCGACACGACGGGCGGCCTGGCCGAGGGCGAATGGGCTAGCCTGGACATTGGGACGGCCGCGGGCGGCACGAGCGTCATCGACGGCGTGGCCACGCTCACGGGCTCGGGCAAGTTCGAATCCACCGCCCAGAGCTTCCGCTACTACTATACGGCCATCTCGGGGGACTTCACCCTGACCGCCCGGCTCGAGAGCTTTACCGGCGCCTCGAGTAACCAGGGCTGGGCGGGGCTCCTCATGGCCCCATCCCTCGAAGGGACCCTGAACGGATCGGCCCTCCTCTACGCCGCGGCCGTGATGCGCGGCGACTCGAGTTATTATTACGGGCATCGCCTGACGACCGGGGGAGCCAGCGCCAAGGGCATCCTCGCGGCACCAGCGGGAAGCCAGTCGAGCGGGCTCTACCTCAAGCTGCGCCGTTCGGGCAATGTGTGCTACGAGTCCTATTCCTGGGACGGCAATGTCTGGGGGGCCGAAAGCTCGTCATCCTTCGATTCCCTGCCGAGCACGATCTTCGCGGGCTGCCTAGTCTCCGGCGCCAAGACGGCCGCCAGCGCTGTTTTTAAGGCAATCCAAATTGCAAAATGATAGTAGTTCCCGAAAAAGCTTGTTGAAGAACGGATCGTGCGGGAAGGGCACCTTCGTTAGTGTTATGAAGCCTTGAGGTCCGGATGAGCCTAATGCCTGTGGCAGTATAGAAAAGCGCTTTCGCTCACCTACTTTCCGGAACAAATCGATTAATTGTTTTCCGTAAAACAACTAACAGCATTTTATCTACAAGCTTCATAACACTGAAGGACTAATGTAATAGAGAAGAATCTCTAAAAACTCTTCCAAGAGACTCTCCTCACTGGTATCCACGAGAGGCGCGACCAGCCTGACCGTGGAAATCCTCTCCATGATAAGTATCGAGATCAGGCTGAAGAGATGGATGAGCTTTTCGGGAGCGATATCTTCGCGCACCGTGCCGTCCTTCCCTCCCTCATGGAAGATGACGGCCACGCGGCTCGAGAGCCGCTCGATCCGCTCTCGGACGAAGATCTGCTGCGGTGTATCGGGCTTGGGGGAGAGTCGGGATAAGAGCCAGAGATTGTAATCGTGGCCTTCCTTGTCCCTGGCCGTCCTTACATATGCCTCGACGATCCGCTTGAGCCGCTCGCGAGCGCTTCCCGCCGCCGCCGCTTCGCGTTCGATTATCTCCTCGAGCTTGTCGAAGGTCCTCTCGAGGAGGGCGACTATCAGCGCTTCCTTGTTCTCGAATTGCAAGTAGAGACTGCCCTTGCTGATCTCCGAGGCGTCGGCGATGTCCTGCATCGTGATGGTCTCGTAGCCTTCTTCGTGAAAGAGACGTAGGGCGCTGTCCAAGATTTTCTCGCGGCGCTCTTCGAGTAGTCGAGTTCGTCTTTCCGACATTCCCATAATGACCTCAGGTCAGAATTGACTATGAGTCAGCCTATGAATTCCTTGAAGTGCTGTCAAGCATGCTCAATTAATTAAATTTGAACACGCGTAATAGCTATCTTGTGTTCAAATACAAATCCTTGTAATATGTCAACGTTGAGTTTTCACAACGGAGGAACCATGAAGAAGGCTTTTCTCAGTCTCATGATCGCCGCCCTCGTCCTTCCCCTTTTCGCCGATGACGCAGTCGTCCTGCCGAAGGGGGTTTTCCGTCTACGCGCGATTCCCTCGTATTCCATGACCGACAAGGCTTTTGACTCTGATGGCGAGAAGCAGGACACCAGCACCGAGGGCACGATCACGGCGATCAGCGGCGCCTTCGAGCTCGGCGTCATCGATCCGGTGACTCTTGGCTTCAAGTGGGCTCCCGGCTATTACGCCGCGAGCGATTTTACCAATCCGCCCGCCGGCCTAGAGAACATGTCGTATACCGGCCCCGCGGACCTCGAGATCGGCGCCAAGATCCAGGCCCTCGGCAGCCAGGGCTTCGTGAAGAACGATAAGATCCGGCTCGCCTTCACGCCCGGCGTCGGCATCCCCCTCGATTCCTACGACGCTGAAGCCGAGTGGGATAATTACCTGGCCGGCGACGATTTCCGTGCGGCCAGCACGAGCGGGCACCAGAGTCTCTATTTCGGCCTCAAGGCCGACGGCGACTATCAGATCAACGAGATCTTCAGCGTGAATCTCCACGGCCAGGCCTTCTACTACCTGCCCAGCGAGTCGCTGCAGTTCACGACCATAGCAACCTATTGGGGCGCGTACAAATTGGCCTATGCCGGATATCTGGCGAGCGTCCCGGGCGATACCGTAGGCGCCGCGACTTATGCTACCGCCACGGCCGAAGCCTATTCTCCCATGACCAAGACCAAGACGGAGTACGGCATCGACACCTTGTATGAGTTCGAGCCCCACGCCAAGATCGCCCTTGGAAGCGCGGCGACCCTGAATCTCGGCCTGCCCTTCACGTATTCCTATACCATGGCCGACACGGTGACCTATAACGGCGCGTCCACCGATGGAGAAACGGCCAGCCTCCTCACGGTGGGCCCGAACGCCTCCGTGATGGCCAAGGTCGGGCCCCTGCCCGTCGAATTCATGGTCCAGTACGTCCTCCCTCTGTTGGGCAAGAACAACGGCGCCACGAGCACCCTCAGTCTCCAG
>DBTW01000030.1:0-26197 GCA_002307245.1 Spirochaetaceae bacterium UBA1306
GTGCGTTGGACTAGCTCGAATACGTCGATAGCAACGGTGAGTTCCACGGGACTGGTGACTGGCGTAGCGGCTGGCTCGGCAACTATTACCGCAACCAGTACGAGCGGGAGCAAGACGGCTACTTGCGCGGTGACTATTTATATACCTGTACCGGTAACCAGCGTCTCATTAAGCGCGAGCACCGCGACCATAGCCGTAGGCTACACAAGCCAATTAACTGCGACAGCAGCACCGGCTACCGCAACAACCCAGACTGTCTCATGGTCCAGCAGCGCTACGAGTGTCGCTACCGTGAACAGTACGGGGCTCGTCACCGGCATGGCCGCGGGTTCGGCTACCATTACCGTCACGACCTTGGATGGCGGGTATACGGCGAGCTGCGTCGTGACAGTCCAGACGATCGCGGTGACGGGAGTAGCCTTAAGCGCGAGCACTGCCACGATCGCCGTGGGATATACCTCTCAGCTCACCGCAACTATCACCCCGACGAACGCGACAAACCAAAGCTTTACCTGGACGAGCAGCAATACAAGCGCCGCAACCGTAAGCAGCGCTGGATTGGTCACGGGCGTGGCGGCGGGGACCGCCACGATTACCGTCACGACAGCCGACGGGAATAAGACGGCGACATGCGCGATAACGGCGCAAACGGTGGCGGTGACCGGCGTAAGCCTAAGCTCAAGCTCATCAACCATTTCGTTAGGATACACTTCGCAACTCGTCGCCACGGTTTCGCCAACGAACGCCACGAACAAGACCTTTGCATGGAGCAGCAGCAATACGAGCATCGCGACCGTAAGCAACACAGGACTAGTAACAGGAATAGCAGTCGGGTCATCTACAATCACCGTGACGACCGATGATGGCACTCATACAGCCACATGCGCGATTTCGATTATCATCCCAGTGACCGGCATATCGCTAAATGCCTCTTCCTTATCGGTTTCCAAAGGCGCGACGAGCCAGCTTACGGCCTCGATAACGCCGAGCAACGCCACGACAACGACCGTTACTTGGGCTAGTTCCAATACTAGCGTCGCGACCGTGAGCGACGCCGGATTAATAACAGGCATATCCGGAGGCACGGCGACGATAACCTCGACGACAAGCGATGGAGCATTTACCGCCAGCTGCGCCGTCACCGTACCATACAGCGTCGGCGACATCGGACCCGCCGGTGGCATAGTATGCTACGACAAAGGCAGCGTAACCACCGACACCGCGGGAAACAGCTACCAGTTCCTCGAGTGCGCCCCAAGCGATCAAAGCACAGGGATAGGCTGGGCAAATACGAGATTTATTTCGATCAGTACTGGCACCGCGATAGGGACGGGAGCTAAGAACACAGCGAACATCGTCGCAACCCAAGAGACTGGCAGTTATGCGGCGCAACTATGCAACGACCTGACATTGGGCGGCTACAGCGACTGGTTTTTACCTAGCAAAAGCGAGTTAGCATTAATGTATACAAATTTAAAAGCAACAGGGCTGGGATCCTTCACTACGGCAAACTATTGGTCGTCTTCCCAATACAACGACACATACGCTTGGTTACAGCAATTTAACGATGGGACGCAGTATAGCGGCTACAGCAGCACTGCGCAGATACTAATCGATAAAAGCTGGACATTGCATGTCAGGGCCATTAGGGAATTCAAGTGACGCCGATTCTACATTCGAAATCGAATGGAACCATGCGGCCTGGAGCCAACCCGATGAAACACTTGATTCGCGGCGCTTTTATTTTCCTCGCATGCTTAATGGCATCCATCAATTCATCCGCCTGCAAGGCCGCCTTCGGCTCCTACGCCAACGCTGCCGACCCCACAGCCTCGAACTACCAGGGCTATGAGTCGGTCGCTGCCGCTGGTGTGAGTCTCGACCAGACGAACGCCGTCTGCCCCCTCAACAACACCTTACAGCTCACCGCGACGGCGAGCCCAAACACGGCTACCGAGACTGCCTTCACCTGGTCCACGAGCGACGCGAGCGTCGCAACCGTGGACGCATCGGGCCTCGTAAGCGGCTTGAAGCTCGGAAGCTGCACGATCACCGTCACGACCGCCAAGGGATACAGCGCGAAATGCGCCATCACCGTGCAAAAGGTCTCCGTCACGGGCCTGAGCCTCGACGCCACCGCGGCTACCATCGCCTTCGGCAAGACAAAGCAACTGACCGCGGCGGTCCTCCCGGCAAAGGCGAGCGACCAGAGCCTCAGCTGGAGCTCGAGCAATAAGAACGCGGCCACCGTAGACTCCTCGGGCATCGTTACGGGCGTCGCGATCGGCAGTACGAACATCACCGCGACGACGACGGACGGGGGCTTTACGGCAACTTGCGCGATCACCGTCGTGAGCAGAATAGCCGTCACCGGAGTAAGCCTCGATAAGTCGATGGCTACGGTCGGCAGCGGCGAGACCGCACAGATTACCGCGACCGTCGCACCTTTAAATGCCAACGACACGAGCGTGACCTGGACAAGCTCGAACACGGCCATCGCTACCGTGAGCTCTTCTGGCCTCGTGACCGGGGTAGAAGCGGGCACGGCTACGATCACCGCCACGACGAACGACGGAGGCTACACCGCGACTTGCGCAGTGACGGTCAAGACGGCGGTCCCGGTCACCAGCGTCACATTGAACTCCAGCACGGCCTTTATCTATGTGGGGGCGACCACGCAACTGACCGCCACCATTGCGCCCAGTACCGCAACGAATACAGCCCTCGAATGGGAAAGCTCCAATAGCTCCGCGGCGACGGTCAGCTCCACAGGCCTCGTGACCGGCCTGGCCGCGGGCAGCTCAACGATCACCGTGACAACTTTAAGTGGAGCTTACACCGATATCTGCACAGTGACGGTTTCCAACATGGCCGTCACTGGCGTGACCTTGAGCGCATCGACGGTTAAAATCCTCGTTGGATCATCCAGCCAATTAACCGCGACTATCGCTCCCACCACAGCGACAATCCAAAGCGTGAGCTGGACGAGTTCGAATACCTCCGTAGCGACAGTGAGTTCCGCTGGTCTCGTGACCGGTTTATCTGCCGGAACGACAACTATAAGAGCGACCAGCACCAGCGATAGTAAAACTGCAAAATGTGCGGTGACCGTCTCCATACCAGCGATTGCTGTATCGGCTGGTACAGCCCATATGATGATTATAAAAACCGACGGAACTCTATGGGCAACAGGTTTTAACGGCAACGGTGAGCTTGGAGATGGCACGACTACGAATAAAATCACTCCCCTCAATGTCATGACCGGAGTTTCGGCTGTCTCGGCTGGTAGTTACCATACGATGATCCTGAAAGCAGACGGCACTTTATGGGCAACTGGTTCTAACGGCTTTGGTCAGCTTGGAGATGGCACGACGACTAACAAAAGTACTCCCGTCGAGGTTGTGAGCGGGGTATCGACTGTATCGGCTGGCTATTACTTAACGTTGATTCTGAAAACTGACGGAACACTTTGGGCAACTGGTATGAACGACTTTGGCCAGCTTGGAGATGGTACAACTACCGCCAAGAGTACTCCGGTCGAGATAATGAGTGGAGTATCAGCTAGCTCGGCTAGTTATGACCATACGTTGATCCTGAAAACCGACGGAACTCTATGGGCAACTGGTTATAACGGCAATGGCCAACTTGGAGATGGGACGACTACGAATAAGAGTAGTCCAGTCGAGATAATGAGCGGAGTATCAGCTATTTCAGCAGGTGGTTCCCATACGATGATCCTGAAAACCGACGGAACTCTATGGGCCACGGGCTCGAATGGTAATGGCCAGCTTGGAGATGGTACGACTTTGGACAAGAGTATTCCTGTCGAGGTTATGAACGCAGTATCAGCAATGTCAGCAGGTAGTTCTCATACGATGATCCTGAAAACCGACGGGACGCTATGGGCGACGGGCTCTAATAGTAAAGGCCAACTTGGAGATGGGACGACTACGGACAAGAGTACTCCCGTCAAGGTATTGAGCGAGATATCAGCCGTCTCAGCTGGCGATTGCTACACAATGATTCTGAAAACTGACGGAACTCTATGGGCAACGGGCTCGAATGGTATTGGCCAGCTTGGAGATGGCACGACTACGGATAGGAGCACGCCAGTCGAGATAGTTCCGTAATTTTTGTAGTTTGCTTATAGGCGTTCTCTCAGGCTGCGTTTTTTAATGGCTGTGGGATTAATTCAAGGCATGTCGGCCGTTCCGTATGGCGGTACCTACGGAACGGCCGACATATGGTTTTAAAGTAATAGCCTTCGTCAGTCTGTCGTTTTCCGTAGCGGAACGGCCGATAGCTGGAGGCCGAGGGCTTCGAGCACCTTGAGGATAGTGGAGAGATTCGGATTTCCTTCGGCGGAGAGCGCTTTATAAAGACTCTCCCGCCCGAGTCCGGTCTCTTTCGCGATCTGCGTCATGCCTTTGGCCCTCGCGATGTCGCCGAGCGCCGCGGAGATAATGGCCGGGTCGTTCTCCTCCAGGGCGGCCTCGAGATAGAGCGCCATTTTTTTCTTGTCGTCGAGATACTCGGCAGGGTCCCACTCGGTGACTTTTTCTCGCGCCATATCAGCCCTCCAGGCCTTTCGCCAATTCGATGGCGGCTTTGATGTCTTGCGACTGGGTCGACTTATCGCCGCCGACTAAAAGCAGGACAGCCGCCGCCTCGACCATGATGTAGTACACGCGGTAACCGGGACCGTAATCGATCCGCATCTCCTGGACGCCCCCACCCACCGACTTCGTATCGCCGGCATTGCCGAGCGAAAGGCGACGAATCCGTATATTAATTCGCGCTTGCGCCCGATCGTCCCGCAGCCTACTTATCCAGGAACGGAAAGTCTCTGTCTGCCGGACAGCTATCATATACTTATTGTATCCCATAGGATACGTGTTGTCAATGAAATTTTACTGCCGGGGTCGCTCTCTTTGCTACTTCACGAACGCCGGCCCAGGGACCGTTTCAGCGCCGCGTACACGTCGTCCCGGTCGCCGTCCTTGCGAAGGTCGATCGCCACGATGTCGACGTGCTCTCCCTCGATCCTGTAGATAATTCTATATCAGCCGGCCGCATAAATTGACCGATAGGCCGCAAGATCGCCGGAAAGAGCCTTTCCCCGGCGCTCGGGTTCCGTTTCGAGGTCGCGGACCTTATGGATGATCGTAGTGCGGACATCGGCCCCGAGAGAAATCAGAACGGCCGCTGCGGGCTCTGCAAGGACGACGGACGCCATCAGGCGAGGCTTGCGACCAGCTCATCGAGAGAAAGAGTCTTGCCTTCCCGTATTGCCGCTTTACCCGCGGCTATGGAATGCATCATCGCTTTGTCGTTCAAGACGGTGACAGTTTCCATGAGGGATTCATAACTGCCCCAGGGCATAATAGCGAGAACTGGATGGCCATGCTCTGTCACGGCTACGGTATCGCCCGCTTCGCCCTCATCAGCAATACGGAGAAAGTCCTTTCGAACCTCATTCACTCCATGGTATTTTAGTATATTTCCAGTCCTTCAATGTGTACACTTTACTGAGCAGTGCTTCAAGAAAACTCCCCATAGTTGGGGGGAGAAGGTTTTCTTTTCTCCTCCAAGTGTCTCAAAGCCATTTGCATATTCCAGAAGGAAAGCCACCATATCTCAGCCTATTTCCAAAGTCCCTTGACTTCTCATGCCATCATTATGATATCATATAGATATCCAGGAGGCCGTATGATTCGGCTTGAGCATTTAACGAAAACCTATGCGAAAAGCGCCATAAAGGCCGTCGAGGACCTCAGTCTCGAGATCCAAGACGGGGAAATTTTCGGCTTCCTCGGGCCCAACGGCGCGGGCAAAACTACTACGATCAAGATGCTGACCGGCGCGCTCGAGCCCGATGCGGGTTCCGTAGAGATAGGCGGCATAGACATGGCGGCCTCGCCCCTCGAGGCGAAGGCGCGCTTCGGCTTCGTGGGCGACGATCCCGAGCTCTTCAACAAGCTGCGGGCGGCCGAGTACCTCAACTTCGTGGCGGACATCTACCGCGTGAGCGACCGGGAGCGCCAAGAGCGCATAACTTCCCTGGCTCGGCGCTTCAAGATCGCCGACGTGCTGTCGTCCTCCATCGGGAGCTTTTCCCGCGGGATGAAGCAGAAGCTCTGCGTAATAGCGAGCCTGCTGCACGACCCCGAGGCCTGGATCCTCGACGAGCCCATGGTCGGCCTCGATCCGCAGGCAGCCTTCGACCTCAAGGAGCTCATGCGCGAGAGGGCCCTGGCCGGCGGCCTCGTGCTCTTCTCCACGCACGTGATGGAGGTCGCCGAGAAGCTCTGCGACCGCATCGCGATCATCGACCGGGGGCGCCTGCGATTCGTCGGCAGCCTGGCCGAGCTCCGCGCGAGGAAGTCGGAGCTCGGCGGCGGCAGAGATGGGGAATCGCTCGAGAGCCTCTTCCTCGAGCTGGTCGACGCGGACGGATCCGATCCGGGAGCCGCTCGATGACCGCGCCCTTCCCGAGCCTGGTCCGCTTCTTCGCGCTCAGCGCCTACGCGCCGTCCAAGCGCGGTTCTGGGGCCCGATCGAAACAGAGCCCTAAGGCGGCCGCGAAGGCGATCGGCCTCGCGGTCCTCGTCCTCTTCGTCCTCGCCGACCTCGTGGGCGTCTTCATCGCCATGAACCTCTCGGCCTACGCCGCGTTGAAGCCCCTCGGGCTCCAGGGGCTACTCCTGCTCAACGCCGCGATCAGCGCCTCGCTCATCGTCTTCGTCGTGGGCTTCATCACGGCCCTTTCCACCTACCGCGCATCGAAGGCCGACTCCAGCCTCCTCGCCCTCCCGATCAAGGGGCATGAGCTGCTCGGCGCCAAGATGATCATGGTATACCTCTCGGAATTCGCCCTCGCCTTCCTCTTCATCGCGGCGGCGGCGGCGATCTACGCGATCAAGGAGGCGCCTTCGGCGGGCTTCTACCTCGGGGCGCTACTGACGGCCCTGTCCATGCCCCTGCTCCCCGTCGCGGCCATATACCTCGTCATCGTGCCCCTCATGGCCGCCGCCCGCCCCCTTCGCAATAAGAACGCGGTCATGATAATCGCCGGCATCGTCGGCATCGCCTTCGGCCTGGCCTTCAACTTCTACATCCAGGTCGCCACGGCGAGGATGTCGGATAGCGCCTGGGTGCTCGAGCACCTGGCCGGCCCCGACGCCTTCCTCTCTCGCGCGGGCGGCGCCTATCCGCCCGCCTTCCTCGCTTGGAAGTCGATGACCGCCGGCGGCGCGGCTGGGCCCCTCTACGCCCTCGCCAACCTCGGTCTCGGCCTCGCCGCGGCCGCCCTGGTCGCGCTGGGCCTCGGCAAGGGCTACGCGAGGAGCCTGCTCGGCTTCGACGAGCAGCGCGTGAGGCGCGTGACCGCGACGAGGGGCTACGTCGAGAGGGTCTTCCGGCGGAGCTCTCCCCTCCTGGCCCTCTTCCGCCGCGAGTTCAGGCTGATGAATCGGGAGCCCGCCTACTTCCTCAACGGTCCCTTCATCATCCTCGTCATGCCCCTCGTCATGGCCGTCGGCGCGGCCGTCATGTGGCAGAACGGGGACGCGAAGGCCGACTTGCTGCCGAGGCTGGGCGCCTTCGTCGCCGGTCCCGGAGCAATGCTCGCCGCGGCGGCCTTCGGCGCCTTCCTCGGATCGGGCACGAGCGTCACAGATACCGCCCTCTCTCGCGACGCCAAGGCCCTGCGATACCTCAAGGCCCTGCCACTGGGATATCGCGACTACATGATAGCGAAATTTCTCCACGGTCTGTTCTTCGCGGCCCTGGGTTCCCTCTTGGGCGGAGCGGGCGGCGCTCTGCTCCTCCGCCTCCCCGCCTGGGAGCTCGCGGGCGCCTTCCTCATCGCCCTCGCCTTCTCGGCCTTCGCCTGCATCGCGGGGCTGTGGCTCGACACGGCCAACCCACGCCTGTCCTGGGACAATCCCATAGCCGCCCTCAAGCAGAATCCCAACGCGACCCTGTTCATCCTGGCCGACATGGTCCTCATCGCCGCCCTCGGGATCGCGTCGGCCTTCCTGCGCTGGGGCAAGCTCGGCTTCTTCGCCCTCTATTTCGGAACCTTCGCCGCGGCGACGGCCGCCCTGCTGGGGGCCTATCCGAGATTCGCCGAGAAGAAGCTACGATCGATCGAAGCATAATGGAGGCAGACGCGATGCGCGGAATGACCAGAACGAGATTGGCGGCTATAGGCGCGACCTTCGCCGCCTGCGCCCTGACGCCCTGCGGCCTCGGCGCGGAATCGAAGCTCACGCAGACTGCGGCCGCGCCCAAGCCGATCTCCGTCGAAGCCCTGGCCGGCACCTGGGTTGGGACCCTGCAGGTCCAGTCCCAGTCCCTCACCCTCGTGTTCAACCTGCGGTCCGAGGATGGGAAGGCCGGCGGGACGATCGACAGCCCCGACCAGGGCGCGAAGGGCATACCCATCTCGACCCTATCCCTCGATGGCGAGAAGCTCAGGATCGAGTCCGCGGCCATTCGCGGAACCTTCGTCGGCACCCTGTCGCCCGACGTCGCGAGCATCGCGGGGGCCTGGTCCCAGGGGAACGCGAGCTATCCGCTCGAGCTTGAGAGGCGGGCGGCTCCCGCGCTGTCGAGGCCCCAAGAACCCAAATCGCCCTTTCCCTACCGGACCGAGGAGCTGCGCGTCGCGAACGCTAAGGCGGGCATCGAGCTCGCCGGCACCCTCGTGATCCCGGCCGGCGAGGGCCCCTTCCCCGCCGTCGTCTTCGCGACGGGATCGGGCGCCCAGAACCGCGACGAGGAGCTGATGGGCCACAAGCCCTTCCTCGTCATCGCGGACTACCTGGCCAGGCGGGGCATCGCCTCCCTGCGCTGCGACGACCGCGGCGTAGGCGGCTCCACGGGCGACGCAGCCTCGGCCACGACGATGGACAAGGCCGACGACGCCGAAGCCGCCTTCGAGTACCTCGCCTCGAGGCCCGAGGCGAGGAAGGGCGCGGTCGGGATAATCGGCCACAGCGAGGGCGGCGTCATCGCTCCGATAGTGGCGTCGCGCAACGCGCGCGTCGGCTTCGTCGTCCTCCTCGCCGGACCCGGACTGGTCGGGGAGGAGCTGCTCTACCTGCAAGGAGCCCTCATCGCGCGAGCCGCGAGGACGAGCGAGGCGGAGATAGCCGAGGGCCAGGCGGTCAACCGCAGGCTCTACGCGGCGGTGAGGGGCCAGGCCGACGCGGCAAGCGCGAAGGCCGCCGCCGAGGCCGCCTACCTCGGGTGGGTCGATTCCAGCCTCTCGATGGGCGACGCGGAGAAGGCCGAGGCGCGGAAGATGGCGGGCGGGCTCGCGGAGCAGGTGGCCTCGCCCTGGTTCCGCACCTTCCTGAGCCTCGACCCGGCGCCCTACCTTGCGAGGCTGCGGATCCCCGTCCTCGCCCTGAACGGCTCCAAGGACCTCCAGGTGCCGGCCAAGGAGGATTTGGCCGCGATCAAGGCCGCCTTGGGGAAGGCCGCGAACAGGAAAAACAAGTTAGTCGAGCTCAAGGGCCTCAACCATCTCTTCCAGCACGCCGGCTCGGGCTCTCCCGACGAGTATGGGAGGATCGAGGAGACTTTCGCGCCCGAGGCCCTGAAGGCCATGGGCGATTGGATACTCGGGCTATGAGCCATAGGGACGTATTAGGAGGTAGGGAAATGCAGGACATCGTAGAGAAGAAAGTCTGGAAGGCGAACGGATTCGCGGCGCTCCTCGTCGCGATCGTGGTCATGGGCGCCTCGTTCTGGGGCCTCGTGGCCACGGGGGCTTCCGCCGAGTCCTCGGGGCCGAGCGCGGCCTTCATCGCCTCGATGGCCGCCTTCATCCTCGCCTGCGCGGCTCTGGGCGGCTTCTTCGTCGTCCAGCCCAACCAGGCGAAGGTCTTCACCTTCTTCGGCCGCTATTCGGGCTCCATGCGCGACTCGGGCTTCGGCTGGACCAACCCCCTCGTGAAGAGGAAGAGCGTCTCCCTCAAGGCGCGCAACTTCGGCAGCCAGGTCCTCAAGGTCAACGACGCCCTGGGCAACCCGATCGAGATCGGCGCCATCGTGGTCTGGCGGGTGACCGACTCGGCCAAGGCCCTCTTCAACATCGACGACTACGAGAGCTTCGTCACGGTGCAGAGCGAGACCGCCCTGCGCGTCCTCGCGGGCCGCTTCCCCTACGACAACGGGACCGACGACCACGCGAAGCTGTCGCTGCGCGCCAACCAGGACGAGATCGCCCTCGAGCTGCGCAAGGAGCTGCACGACCGGCTCGACGCGGCGGGGGTGACGATCGACGAGGCCCGGCTCTCGCATCTCGCCTACGCGCCCGAGATAGCGCAGGCGATGCTCAGGCGCCAGCAGGCTTCCGCGGTGATCGCGGCGCGCCGGCTCATTGTGGACGGGGCGGTCGGCATGGTGAAGATGGCCCTCGAGGACCTGGAGAGCCAGGGCGTGGTCAAGCTCGACAACGAGCGGCGCGCGGCGATGGTGAACAACCTCCTCGTGGCCCTGGTCTCGGAGTCCGAGGCCCAACCGGTCATCAATACCGGCACCTTGTACGCATGAGGGCCCCGCTCGTGAAGCTTCGCGCCTGAGGGCATCCGCATGGAAGAGAAGAAACGTTTCCTCCTCCGGCTCGACCCGGCCGACTACGCGGCGCTGGAAAAATGGTCGGCGGACGAGCTGCGGAGCGTCAACTCGCAGATCGAGTTCATCCTGCGCGAGGCGTTGAGGAAGGCGGGCCGGAAGCCTAGTCCAGGATCGTGATCTCCACCCGGCGGTTCTTGGCGCGCCCCGCCTCGCTGTCGTTCGGGGCGAGGGGCCTCGAAGAGCCGAAGCCGCGGTAGAGGAGCCTCGAAGCCTCGATGCCTCGGGCGGCGAGCTCGTCGCTCACGCGTTTGGCGCGGCGGATCGACAGCTCGAGCTCGCCGGCCGCCTTGCCCACGGCGGCGCTGTGGCCGGCGACGAGGAAGGAGCGGCCGGGCAAGGCCTTGAGCGCGTCGGCCACCGCGTCGAGGCGCGGCTTCTCCGAAGGCAAGAGCTCGTCCGAGTCCGCGACGAAGCGGAGGTCCTTGACGCGGAGGACGAGGCCATCGGGGCTCGAGTCGAGCTCGAGGCCGGCCTTGTCCATCGCGGCGCCAGCCTCCGTGCCCGGCCCGAGCTCGTCCTCGAGCTCCTTGCCCTTGCCCGCGATCAGGGGGCCGGGACCGGCGCCGGCGGGCGCCGAATCCGCCGCGGCGGGCGGCACAGCATCGGCGGGGGCCACGGCCGCGGCTATGGCCTTGCCGGCCTCGCGCCGATCCAGCGGCGCCCCGCCCTCGTAGAAAAAGAGGCTGAAGCCCGAGCGCCGCTCGGTCCCGCCCTTGGCCAGGGCGAAGCTCTCGTCGAAGCGATCCCGTATGAACAGCGGCTCGAGGCTGGAGGCGTCGACGAGGATGTCGAGCTCATGGGTCCCGCTCGCGCTCGATACGATATCCGAGACCGCCTTGGCGCCCGCCGCCGCGGCCGAGCGGGGAGAGGCGGAAGCGAAGGCATCCTTCTTCCATCTCGTGGCGAATTTCGCCGTCAGCTTGACGGCCTTCGCGCCCTGGTACTCGGCCAGCCCTGAGTAGCGGTACTCCGCGAGGAAGGGCATGAGGACGAAGGCGCCTGAATCGTCGAAGTCGAGGGCGCGCGTCCCCGATGCGGTCCAGACCGCGCCGGGGCCGAGCTCCAGGCCCGCGGGGAAGGAGGGTAGGCCCCGCAGGCTCGGATAGCCGGAGTCCTCGACGACCTGGAAGCCCCCCGCGTCGGCCTTCGCGGGGACGAGGCGGACGGGCGCCTCCCGGTCCACGCGGCGGGCCGAGCTGCGCATGTCGCGAAGGGTCTCCTCGAAGACGAGGAAGCTGCCGGCGTAGCCGTCATCGGAGGGGGCGAGGGAGCAGCGGGACTCGCGGTAGGCGTGCCCTTGGTACTTGCCGTCGAGGTAGCGCGAGAAATCGCTGCGCTCGACGAGGTAGAACCTGCCCTCGGCGCCCGCGGTCGGGGCGAGGGCGCAGGCCAGGGCCGCGGCGGCCAGGACCCCGCGCGCGAGGCGGCCGCTCACGCGGGCCGTCCGTAGCCGCAGGCGGCGAGCATCCGCGTGAAGGCCTCCGGGCCCTGGCGGCGGTAGGAGCCGAGGCGCGGATCGCAGCAGGTGCAGGCCTCGATCGAGAGGAGGCTGCCGACCCCCGCCCGCTCGGCCAAGGAGACGTTAGCCGCGCGAAGGTCGATGAAGGCCCGCCCGTCCCGGCGCGGGGCGGCGGCCTCGCCGAATTCGGCGGCAAAGGCCCTGGCCCTATCCTCGGGCACGGCGTAGCAGCAGGCGCCGATCGCGGGGCCGAGGATGACGGCGAGGGCCTCGGGCCGAGAGCCCAGCCGCTCGCCGAGGAGACGTACCGCGGCCGCCAGTATGCCCGTTCCCCGCCAGCCCGAGTGCAGGACGCCGAAGGCCCCGGAGTCGCGGTCGAGGATCCAGATGGGCATGCAGTCGGCGACCGTCACCGAGGCGGAGAGGCCGCGGTCGCGGAGGATGATCCCGTCGGCGCCACTGGCCCCGTCGGCGCCGGCGAGAGACTCGAGCTCGTCGCCCCGCTCGGGCATGAGCACCCTGCGCGAGTGGGCCAAGCGGAGTCCGAGGCAGGAGGCGGGGTCGAGGCCTGCGCCGCGGAGGAAGGACTCGCGGCGCGCGGCGCAGTCGGGGGTGCCGTACTTCATGCTCCCCGCCGAGGCGAGGGAGAGGACGGCCATCGGCTCGCCCGAGGGACCTTCGCCTCGGCCCCCGACCCGGCGGCCGGGGAAGGCGAAGGCCGCGAAGGAGTCCGGTCCTTCGGGCAGGCTCGAGGAGAGGTATTCCATGGGCCGTCAGTCCGCCCGCGCCAGGTCGAGGCCCGAGAGCTCGGAGAGGAGGCCCAGGCCCCGCTCGCAGCGGTCCATGGCGAGGCTCAGGGACTTGAGGAAATCCTTGTTCGACTTGCCGTCGAGGTAGGAGATGTTGGCGAGGGAATCGTAGCGCCCCCCCGCCTCGCCCTTGAGGAAGCCCTTGAGGATGAGGGTCATCGTGTGCAGGGCCGAGCCCTCGCGCCTGATGATCCGCTCAGCCTCCTCCTCCGCGCCGCGGGCGATGGTCTGCAGCCTCCTGCGCTTGGCGGCGGCCGTGCCCAGCTCCTGCCTGGCGCCGATCCAGGCGCGGCCGATCTCGCCCTCGGGGCCGAGGCGCGAGTCGAGGGAGGCGAGGAAGTCCGGAATGTGGAGGAGCCCGTCGTAGGCGTCGGTGTACTCGAGGCGGTTGTCCTTGCGGTAGAATTCGCCGTCGACGAGGACGATCTTCAGGGGGCGGTTGAGCTCGCGCAGGAAGGGACCGCGGTAGAAGGCGTCGAGGAAGACGAGGGCCAGGTCGAGGTTAAGCGGGGGAGAGAGCTCGCTCTCCTCGCGGGAGATGTGGGCGAAGCCCGCGGGCCCGGGCTCGCCCACGAAGGCGTCGATCTCGGCGACGAGCTCCTTGTTGCGGTGCTCGGCCCGCCAGGACTCGAGGCTCGCGTCGATCCTCTCCTTCCAGAAGGCCTTGTAGACGGCCAGCCAGTCCTCGCCGCCGGGCAGCTCGCGGGGCTGGTATTCGGGATCGCCCGACACGAGGCGCAGGAGCTCCGCGAGGGGCACGCGCGCGTTGAAGGCGCGGATGCGCGCCAGGGCCGACTGGGCCTTGGCTATGTCGGCCCCGACCAGAGAGGCGGGGTCGCCGCCTTCCTTTCCCAGGGCCTCGCGCTCGGCGAAGACAAAGATGGCTTCCATGACGGAGGCCGAGGGAGGCTCGGCCATGGAGAAGAGGATGTCACCGAGCTCGAGCAGGAGGTCACGGGCGTCGTAGAAGCTGGCGTAGGCCTGGGCTTCGGGCGTCGGGGCCTCGTGGAAGGTCCCGAGGAGCCGCTCGAAGAGGAAGCCGGAGAGGCGCTTAAGGAAGAGCACGCTCCGCAGGTCCTGGTACATCGCGCGCCTGCCTTTGTCCGACAGGTCGGAGAAGGCGAGCTCGAAGGCGGCGATCGCCGCTCCGCGCACGGCCAGGTCGTCGACGCTCCCGCGAAGCTCGCTCAGGGTGGCGGCGACGGCGGCGGGGTCGCTGTCCTTGGCCAGGCGCTCATGGGTCTCGGGAAGCTCGATCGAGGCGAGGAAGGCGTAAAAGGCGGGCCTGTCGCGCTCGACGCTGCGATCGAGGGCGTCGTAGAAGAAGCGGGCCGAGTCGCGAAGGCCTCGGAGCTCCTCGGCGACGGCCCCGAAGATGAGCCCCCTGCGACGGTCGATCAGGCCGGGATACCGGAGCTCGATGCCCCGCCCTATCTCCTTGAGCCCGTCCTCGCGCAGGAGCTCGTCGCGGCTCTTGCCGCTGAACAGGGCGCGCAGGAAGAGGACGAGCTTCGCCACGAGGCCCAGGTCCTCGGCCCGGGCGCCGGGGCGGGGAGCCGCGGCCGTCGCGGCCTGGTAGAGAGGCTCGTCGGAAACCTGGGCGGTCAGCCTGATCCTCTCGAGGAGAGCGACCCGCTCATCCGCGGAGAGCTCCGCCACGAGGCCATCGAAGGGGGATTGGGCAAGCATCGCATTAAGCCTATCTGAGTCCGGGGAGGAAAGCAACGTGGGCGCTCAAGTACCGGCGGAAATCGAAACGGGCAGCCCCGTCGCGGGATGGGCGAAGGAGAGGCGGACCGCGTAGAGCCGGAGCCGCCCGTCGGGCGAGCCCCCGTAAAGCGGGTCGCCGAGGATGGGCAGGCCGATCCACGCGAGCTGGGCCCGGAGCTGATGGCGGAAGCCGCGCGATAGGCCGAGGCGTAGCTCCAGGGCCGAGGCGTCCCCATCGGCGCGGAAGCCGCAGGCGAGGATGTCGCTGGCGTAGACGGGCTTGGATTCGTCGGCTTCCGGCCCCAGGCAAGCCACGCGGGCCCCCTTGGGCCCGTAGGGCCTGAAAGCGCAGTCGATGCCGCAGGGGCCGCTTGAAGCGGAGGCTCCGTCGATAAGGGCCGCGAGAGCCCCTGAGTCGAGGCCTTCCCGGGCCCGATCCCAGGACTCGGCTTTCGCGGCCCCCTCAAAGCCCCGCGGAAAGCCTCGCTCGGGCCTCGAGCCGGGCGGGCCCAGGCGCGAGGGCCTGGCGAAGGCGAGGTATTCCTTGCGGAAGGAGCCTCTCTCCTGCTGATCGAGGAGGGAGGAGAAAGCCTCGGCCTTGCGCGCGAAGAGGACAAGGCCGGAGGTCTCGAAGTCGAGCCGATGCAGGAGACCGCCCTCGCCGCTCCGCCGCCGCTCGGGGCTGCCGGCATCCCGCGCCTCCGGGAAGCGCTCGAAGGCCCAGGCGCAGAGCTCGCCTGGCCCGGAGCCCGGCGCGCTGTGCATGCGCGCGGGCTTCACGATGGCGACGAGGCATTCGTCCTCGTAGGCCACGCGGGGCTCGGGATCCTCCTGTCCACCTAGGTCCATGCCCTGTTATACCCGCGCGGCGCCTTCAGGGGGAAGCTCCGTTCGCCGATACTAGAAGCCGAGGGCGCGGCTCGGCGGCCTTCGAAAAAAGGGGCGGACCAGGTGATGAGCGGGAGCTACGAGAAAGGAACGAGGAAAATGGCGCTATTCGCCGCCATCCTGTCGCTCTCGGTCGCGGGCGCGGCGGCCCAGGCGGCGGCGCCCGCGGCGAAGGCCGCGCCTGCCACGCAGGCGACCCCCGCGGCGCCTTCGAGCGAATTCCGCGGCATCAAGCTCGGCATGGACAGGGAAGGAGTCATAGCCGCCCTGAAGAAGGACACCGTTTTCGCCTATCGCGGCCCCGAGGACATATCCCTGCTGCCCTCGCCGAATCAGAGCCTCATCGAGGTCTCAGGCCCCTCTTTCGTCCGCCGCGCCTATTTCCAGTTCTTCGATGGCAAGCTCTGGACGATCATCGTCGAGCTCAACGCCGACCAGGTCGACCACTATTCCGTATACACGAGCCTCGTCGCGAAATACGGCGAGCCCGCCCTCCTCGATCCCAAGGAGGCGCGCTGGGAGGACAAGGCGGCGAGGATGGCCCTCGAGCGCCCCCTCACCCTCCGCTACATGGACATGGCCGCGTACGCCAAGATCAGCGAGGGCTCGAGCGCCAAGGCTTCGGCTCGGGAGCTCGATCGGCAGGGCTTCCTGGGCGGCCTATAGCTTAGGTCGTGAAGGCGTTGACGGCCGAGTCCAGGCGCTCGCCCGCCTCGCCCAGGGTCGACGCGAGCTGCGAGACGTTCTGGACCGAGGACGCGATCTCGCCGAGTCCCGCGGAGATCTCCGCGATGTTCGAGCGCACTTCCTGGGACACGCGGGCCGCCGCGGTCACGGCCCCTTCCACCGAGGCCGCCGCCCCCTCGATCCCGGCCGAGCCCTCGGCCGTCCTCGCCGCGGCTTCGCGCAGCTCCCGCATCGACTCGAGGATGGCCCGCGACTTCGAGCGGATGTCGACCAGCAGCCCGTCGATCTCCGAGGCCGACGAGGTCACGTTCACTATCTGCGCGTCCATCGCCTCGAAGGCGGACGCGGCCCTGTCCCGGGCGGCCGCCGTGCTGGACATCCTCTCGCTGACCGCCCGGATCGTGTCCCCGATCTTCTTGGAGCTCTCGGCGGCGGCGCCGGCCAGCTTGCGGATCTCGCCGGCGACCACCGCGAAGCCCTTGCCCGAGGCGCCCGCATGGGCGGCCTCGATGGAGGCGTTCATCGCGAGGAGATTGGTCCTCGAGGCGATGTCCTGGATGACGCTCGCCATGTCGTTGATGTCGGCCACGCTCCTCGCGATGCCCGAGAGCCCCTCGAAGGTCTGGCCGAACACCACACGACCCTCGGCGGTGGCCTTGACCAAGCTGTCGGCCGCGGCACGGTCGCCCTCGGCCGCCTCGCTGATCGAGTCGATCGAATGGATCACTTCCTCGATCGAGGACGCGGACGAGGCTATCATCGCGTCCTCCCTCGTCACCCGGCCCGCGTACTCGGTGATGCCGCGGCTCATGGCCTGGAGGGCCTCGCGCGCGCCGATGATCTTCGCGTCGAGGCCTTCCACCTGCCGCTTGATGGAGCCGGCGTTGGCCTCGATCTCGGTCGCCGAGCTTGAGGCCCCTGACAGGGAGTCCACGAGGTTCCGCTTGAGCTCCCCGTTCTCGCGGGCGACCGCCTGGATCTCGGCGATCGAGGCCGAGAGCGAGTCGAGGAAGGCGTTGAGCTTGCCGCCGAGGAAGCCGAGCTCGTCCTTGGTCGATACGCCCGCGCGCTCCCGGAGGTCGCCGGAGCCGATGGAGAAGATGGTCTGCTCGATGGAGACGATGGGCTTCGCGAGGGAGCGGCTCATCATGAAGGCCATGAATAAGGCGAGGGACATGAGGCCGACTCCGATCGCGATCGTCAGGGCCAGGCTCCTCGCCGCCACGGCGGCGAGTTCCTTGTCGATCAGGACCTGCTTCTCGGCGATCACGTCGCTGGAGGTGATGAGGGTGTCGGTGAGCCCGGTCGAGAGGGTCGTGAAGTCCTCGAGGCGCTTATACACGCCCGAGAGGTCGTACTTCTTCCGGGCGTAATCGTCCGTATAGAACTGGCGGAGCGTGGTCTCCCTCGAGGACATGAAGTACTTCACGGCGTCGGCCTTGAGCGCGTCGAACTGCGAGGAGAGGCTGGTGAGGTCGTCCGAGGCCAAGGCCCGGAGGTTGCGGATTATCTCGACCGATTCCTTGAGCGAGTCGTTGACCTTGGGCAGGTAGCGCAGGCCGTCGACCGCGTCGAAGCGCTTATCGGCCTCGGCGCGCCTCGCCTTGAAGCGCTCGCCCGCGCCGTCGAGCTGGCCCGAGTCGAGGAGGTTGACCGCGGAGATGAGATCCTTGATCGAGTCGCTGAGACTGATGAGGACGCGCCGCTCGGACTCGATCTTCGCGGTCGAGGCCTGGCTCGCGAGGTAGATGCCGGCTATCACGGCCATGATGGCCATGGCGCTCAGCACCAGCAGGAACATCTTCGAACGTATCCGCATCGCATCCTCGCCGGGAGTGGATGCGTAAGCCTAAGCCCGTTCCGGCGATCCTGTCAATTTTAATCAGGTTTCGCAGAGCGCATCGCCTCCGACTCGCGCATCGCGAACGTTCCTATGAGGCAGAGCGCCGACAGGGCGATGAAGGCGACGAGGGTCGGTCCCATGAAGCCCTTGACGCCCATGAGCGCCATCAGACCGATGCCGGAGGCCTGGCCCGCGAGGAGGAGGAGGCCCTGCGACGTGGACTCGGGCGCGGGCCTGCCTATCTCGGCGGCGTACTCGAAGCCGATGGGCCCCGCCGCCATCACGAAGAAGCCCAGGATCCCCGCGGAGATCGTCGCGACTTTGTAGGCCGCCGCCGGGTCGGGGCAGATCGCTCCCGCGAGGGCCAGGCCCGCGACTCCGGGCACCATGCCCGCCATGCACAGGACGAGGAAGGGCCTGCGCTTGCCGATCGCGTCGGAGAGGATCGGCAGGACCAGGGCGCCCACGATGCCCGCTCCTATCATGGCCGTGCCGATGAGGCCGTCGGAGTCCACGACGCCGATGCTCGCGGCCACGGCGTCGACCATCGAGCTCAGCGCGTTGAAGATGCCCAGGCCGATCGTGAACAGGGCGAGGAGGATGAGGTAATCCTTCGACGCGAAGAGGACGCGCAGCCCCCCGCGCACTCCCTTCCGCTCCGTCTCGTCCTCGACCGCCTCGGCGGGCCGCTCGCGTATGACGAGGACCGCCACGAGGGCGGCGAGGGCGGTGCCGATGCCGTAGGCCCTTAGGAGGGAATCCACGCCCGAGCCGTAGAGCGGCGAGGAGGGATCGCCGTTCACGAGCATCGGCCCGAGGATCATGGCGAGGACTATGCCGAGATATTGTGCCAGGGAGGCGAGGCCCACCGCGGTGCCGCGCTCGCGCAGGGGGAACCAGCGCGCGCCCAGGGCGGTCGCCGCGTTCAGGATGAAGGGCTGGGCGACGCCGAGGGCGAGCTGCCCCGCGATCACCATGGCGAAGCTCGAGGGGAAGAGGCCCTTGGCCAGGCCGCCGAGCGCGGCCAGGGCCGAGCCGAGGCCGAGGCCGAAGCGGATGCCGTAGGTATCGATCACGTAGGAGGCGGGGAAGGCGAAGACGAGGAAGAGAAGGAGATAGGACATGGCGAGGAAGTCTACGCCGAAGAACGAGCCCGCGGCGATCTGCGGGCCGTAGAAGCGCTCGGCCGCGCGAGTCACGGGCGCGAGGGCGACCCATTGGACCTCGACCGCGATCGTCACGATCATGTAAGCGGCGAGGACCGCCCAGCGATATGGAGAAGCTCTGCCCCTAGCCTCGGTCATATTCACCCTCCCGAAAAGTGAGTAGCCGCTCATTGTAGTATCGAAAGCCCGAGCCCGCAAGCCGCCGAATGCCCGGGAAACCCGTTGCGGCCCGGCACGAGGCATTGCATACTGAAGCGCATGAGAAGAATTATGGCGCTCGGCCTCGCGACCCTAGCTCTCATAAGCTTCGATTCCTGCGCCTTCCTCGGCGCGGCCTCCAAGATCCGACCGGCCTTAGGCGGAGAGGAGGATCCCGAGCTCGCCGAAGCGGCCTTGCCGACTTTAATCATAGGCTCAGAGGCTCTTCTCGAAGCCGACTCGAAGGATCAAGGGAAGGCCGTGACAACGGCATCGCTCTACGTCATGTACGCCAAGGCCTTCGTCCAGGACCCGGCCTCGGCCCTGCCCGACTCGCGCTTCGAAGAGCGCCAAGTCGCCTATGAACGCGCCGGGGCCCTCTATCGGCGCGCCTTCAGGCTGCTCTCATCCGCCCTCGACAGGCGCTCGCCCGGCATCGTGGAGGCCGCCGTCGAAGGGAAGGCGGACTTCTCCAAGTTCAAGCAGAGAGACGTAGCCCTCCTCTATTGGAGCGCCGTCTCCGTCCTCGCGGGCTTCGGCCTCAACCCCCTCGACTTCAAGAGCGCGCGCTACCTCGGCGCCGCCTCCCTTTTCCTCGCCCGTGCCGCGGCCCTCGATCCGGGCTGGGACGGTGGCGCGATCCAGGGACTGTACCTCTCCTATTACGCGGGCATGCCCGACTACCTCGGCGGCGACATGGCAAAGGCCGAGGCCGCCTACGAGAAGGCCCTCGCCTATTCGAAGGGCGGCACGGCCTCCCTCTTCGTCTCCTACGCCAAGTCCGTCTGCGTCCCCAAGGAAGACCTCGCAGGCTTCAGGCTGGCCCTCGGCAAGGCTCTCGCCCAGGACCCGAACGCCCGGCCCGAATCTAGGCTCGAGACCGTCCTGGCCATACGTGAAGCGAAACGGCTCCTCGCCGAGACCGACAAGTACTTCATCGACACCGAAGGAGAGATACCATGATCCGCGGCCGTGCAATCATCGCCATCGCCATCGCCATGGCCCTCGCGGCGCCTGCGCTCACGGCGCAGACCCTCACCCTCAGGATGGCCGCCAACGTGCCGGCCTCCAGCCCCTGGGACCTCGGCCTCAAGCGCCTCGCTGCCGAATTCGACAAAGTCTCGGGCGGGCGGGTCAAGATCGCTTTCCCGCAGAGCGCCCATGTGGCCTCGGAGTCCGACATCATCCAGAAGATGCGCCTCGGCATCGACGGGGCCTTGCTCACTACCTACGGCCTCGCCCAGCTCTATCCCGACAGCCTCGCCCTGTCCATCCCCGGCTTTATGCGCGACGACGCCGAGTTCGACGCCATCCTCGCGGCCGTCGAGCCCCTGTTCAGATCGAAGCTCGCCGATCGTTACGTCGTGCTGGCCCTCTCCAAGGGCGGATGGTTACGCTACTTCTCGCGCGTTCCGATAACCCAGCCCTCGGACCTCGAGAAGCTCCGCATCTCCATCGACCCCAGCGACGAGACGGTCATGCAGCTTATGCAGAGCGTCGGGGCGCGGCCGGTCAAGGGCAGCACCGCCGACTTCCTCCTCCAGATCAACTCGAACGCCGTGGACGCCTGCATCGTGAGCCCGATCTACGTCGCCAGCCTCTGGTCGCAGCTGCGGGGCCAGATCGCCTACGGGTCCTCGTTCAAGGTCGCGCCCTTCGTCGGCGCGATCATCTTCAACAAGTCGAGCTGGGAGAAAGTGCCTGCCGAGCTGAAGCCCAAGCTCGAGGGGATCGTGCGCGACATGGCCGCGAAGATCAGCGCCGACAGCGCCAAGCTCGAGGCCGACGCGCTGGCCTCCCTCGATGGGATCAAGTATCCGCCGGAGCCCGCCGACGCCCAGGCGAAATGGGACAAGCTCATAGCGGATCGCCGCGGCGGTCTCATCGCCAAGCTGTTCTCGGCCGATATGCTCGATACGATGGACGGGGCCCTGGCTCAGGCGCGGAAGCGCAAGTGAGCGAGCTTGCCGCGCCGCCGGAGGCAGGCCGCCTGGTCCGCGGCCTGCGTAGAGCCCTCATCGCCTTGGCGGCCCTCGCCGTGGCCACGATCATCGCGATGCCGATCCTCGACCTCGCCCTGGCCCGGCTCTTCTGGAAGGGCATAGCCCCCGCCGGGGCCATCGCGGACCACGCGACCCTAGTCTTGGCCTTCGCCGCGGCCGCCCTCGCCTCCATCGACAGGCGGCACATCGCCCTGGGCGCGAGCGGGGGCGGCTTCCGCGCGGCCCTCTCCTCCTTCGGCGACCTCGTGTCCGTCTCGACCCAGGCCTGCCTCTTCTGGGCCTCGTTTTCGCTCGTGTTCACCGGCTTCGACGCCTCGGCCCGCGTCTGGATCATCCCCACGCGGGCCATCGTCGCGGTCATGC
Source organism: Spirochaetaceae bacterium UBA1306 (assembly GCA_002307245.1). GTDB lineage: Bacteria > Spirochaetota > Spirochaetia > Treponematales > Rectinemataceae > UBA1306. The sequence continues at coordinate 21,777 of DBTW01000030.1, forward strand.
CACTCTGCCTCGCCCTCATGGCCGCCTTCTCCATACGCTCCTCGGGCACCGCCGCCTGGCGCAAGGCGGTCGCGGCCCTGGGGCTCATAGTCGGCAGCCTCCTCGCCTCCTCGGCAATAGGGAACCTGACCCAGGCGGCCTTCGGGCAAGTCCCCGCCAACCTCGCCGGCCTCGCGGCCGGCGTCCGCTCCTTCGTCGCCGCCTACGGCCTGCCCCTCGGCATCCTCCTGGCCCTCGCCCTGCCCTTCGGCGCGCCGATCTTCACCGTCCTGGCCGGCATCGCCGCCCTGCTCTTCGTCGGCTCCGGCTCCTTCCTCGAGCTCGCTCCGAGCGAGGCCTACTCACTCCTCAGGGGAGGCTCCATCTCGGCCCTGCCCCTCTTCGGCATAGCCGGCGTACTCCTCGCCGAGTCGGGCGCGGGCAAGCGCTTCGTCGCGGTGTTTCGGGAGCTCTGCGGCTGGTTCCGCGGCGGCGAGGCCATCGCCGCCGTCCTGGCCTGCGCCGTCTTCAGCACCTTCACGGGCATCAACGGCGTCACGATCGTCGCCCTGGGCGGCATCCTCGCCACGGTCCTCACCGAGTCGGGCGGCCTCTCCGAGGAGCGCTCGCGCGGCCTCATCACGGCCTCGGGCGACATTGGCCTCCTCATCCCGCCCTCGGCGGCCGTCATCGTCTACGGCGTCAACGCCCAGTTCCTCTACGGCCCCTCGGACGGCTTCACCATCGTCGCCCTTTTCAAGGGCGCTCTCGTGCCCGGCCTCATCCTCATCGCCGCGATGTGCGGCATAGGCGTCTTCCTCTCGCCGCGCCGGGATAAGGCCGAGCGGGGCGCGCGCGCCTTCGAGCCTCGGGCCGCCCTGGCCTCGCTCAAGCCCGCGGCCCTCGAGCTCGCCGTGCCCGTCGCGGCCATAGCGCTCTACTTCACCGGCTTCGCGGGCCTGCGCGAGATCGGCGCCCTCGCCGTCCTCTACATCGCCGTCGTCGAGTCCCTGGTCAAGCGCGAGCTCGGGCCACGGAAGCTCTTCACCGCCCTCGGCAAGGCCTTCCCCATCGTCGGCGGCACTCTCATGATCATCGCGGCGGCGCGCGGCCTCTCCTTCTACCTCATCGACGCCGACCTGCCCGCGGCCTTCACCTCCTGGGTCCAGGCCCACGTCGACTCCCGCTTCCTCTTCCTCCTCCTGCTCAACCTCTTCCTCGTCGCGGTCGGCTGCCTCATGGACATCTTCTCGGCCATCCTCGTCGTCTCGCCCTTCCTCATCCCCCTGGCCTCGGCCTACGGCGTGCCGCCCGTGCAGTTCGGCGTCATCTTCATCATGAACCTGCTCCTCGGCTTCCTCACGCCGACGGTGGGCATGAACATCTTCCTCGCGAGCTACACCTTCCGGAAGCCGGTGCCGCGCATCGTGCGCGACGTCCTGCCCTACCTGGCGGCCCAGGCGGCCGTCCTTCTGCTGGTCACCTACGTGCCCGCCCTCTCGACCATCTTCCGATGATCCGTCATACTCCGCGGCCATGGACGAAGCAAAAGGTGTGATCATCTATACCGACGGCGGCTGCTCCGGCAATCCCGGGCCCGGAGGCTGGGCCTTCGTCATGCGCCTAACGGCGCCTGACGGCGCGGAAATCCTCGGCTCGGGCGGCGAGGGCGCCACCACGAACAACCGCATGGAGCTGCGCGCGGTCATCGCCGCCCTCGAGGAGGCCGAGCGCGCCGCCCCGGGCCAGAGCGTGGTCGTCTACACCGACTCCCAGTACGTCAAGAATGGCATCGGCTCCTGGATAGCGGGTTGGAAGCGCAACGGCTGGCGCACGGCGGACAAGAAGCCCGTCAAGAACAAGGAGCTCTGGGAGGAGCTGGACGCCGTCAACGCGCGAGTTCGCCCTAAGTTCCTCTGGGTCAAGGGCCATGCCGGCGTCGAGGACAACGAGCGATGCGACGCGATGGTCCAGACCGAGATAGCGAAATTCCGCTGAAGGCCGCGCGCAGGGCCCCCCTCGCGGCCCTAGCCTAGCTCGCTGTATTCGAGCCAGTCGAAATCGGCCGGGAGGCGGGAACCCGTCATGTCCTGGCAGCAGAGTCCCACGAAGGCGCCCGTGAAGCGGCCCTCCCGGCATTGCTCGTCGGAGAGGATGCTGGCGTCGAAGATCCCGCCCACGCGCCGCGGCTCCTCCCCCTCCAGGGCGAAGGAGAAGCGGAGCTGGTCGCGATCGACCTCGACCGAGAGGATGCAGGGCCGCCCCGATGGGATGGCCAGGGGCGCGCCGAGGGGGAAATCGACCTGGCCGTTCGCCGAGCACATGATGTCGACGATCTTGCCCAGCTCCTCGTCGCGGCAGACCCGCAGGTAGAAGAAATTCTCCTGGTCGTAAAGGCAGATTAGGCCCGCCGCCTGCTTGAAATGCTCGGGCTCGAATTCCAAGAGCGTGGCGGCGCGATAATGGAAGGCCTGCTGCCGCCTGGCCACGAGGGCCTGGCAGTGGCGCGAGATGACGCTTTCCCGGCCCTTCAGCTGCAGGAAGCCGGGGCGCTCGGCGAGGCTCATCGTATCGCTTCCCAGCGGGATGCGGAGGCTCTGGAAATCGAGGGGAAGCTCCGGGCCGTCGAAGTCCTCGCGGACGGGGCGCTCGGGCCAGGGATGCGGCTCCAGGCCCTCGACCTGCACCTCGAGCGCGGCGCGCCCCGGCAGGGGACTCGTGCGAAGCCAGCCGTCGGGAGTCCAGAGAACCCTCTGGATGGCGGTCTCGCGGCCCAGCGTGCAGCGGCCCTTCCTCGCGATGGGTCGGCCACAGAGATGGGCAATGTACCAGTTCCCGCCCTGGGTCCGTACGAGGGAGCCGTGCCCTGCCTTCTGCAAGGGGTCCTCGGGGTAGTCCCGGCTGCTGAGCAGGGGGCCGCTCGGGTCGGCTTCGTAAGGCCCGAGGAGGCTGCGCGATCGAGCGAAGGTCACCGCGTGGCCGTAGGAAGTGCCGCCCTCGGCCACAAGTAGGTAGTACCAGCCGTCCTTGCGATAGAGGTGCGGGCCTTCGGTGAAGCCCAGCTCGGTCCCGCGGAAGATGTTACGCGCCTCGCCGACGAGGCGGCGCTCTGTGGGCGACCATTCCTGGACGATAATCCCGGCGAAGCGGTTCCTGCCCTTGCGGTAGTCGATCTCCATGCTCAGGACCCATTTGCGCCCGTCCTCGTCGTGGAAGAGCGAGGGATCGAAGCCGCGGCTGTGCAGGTAGGCCGGCTCCGACCAGGGGCCCTCGATGCTCGGGGCGCTCATGAGGTAGTTGTGCGTGTCCTTCAGGGAGAGACAGTCGGTCTTCACGTCCGTGTACAGCAAGTAGAAAACGCCCGCGTCCCAGCTCAGGCAGGGCGCCCAGACGCCGCAGGAGGCGTGCTCGCCCCGCATGTCGAGCTGGCTCGCCCGGCTCAAGGGGCGGGTCAGGAGCCGCCAATGCGCCAGGTCCCGCGAGTGGTGGATCTGCACGCCGGGGAACCATTCGAAGGTGGAGGTCGCGATGTAGTAGTCGTCGCCCACCCGCAGGATGGAGGGGTCGGGGTTGAAGCCGCGCAATACGGGGTTCGAGATGACGAGCATTTGGCCTTCCGATCTTTTCAGTCAGTTAGCCGGCGCGCTCGAGTCGAAGCTCACGCCCCCGAGCTCGTAGCTCGAGAGGTCCACCGAGGCGCGGACCTTGGCCGCCTCCTCCTTCGCCCGCTCGATCTCCTTGAAATGGAAGGAGCCGTCTGCCGCGGGATCGGCGCCGGACCAGGCGGCGAGCTCGGTGAGGGCGCGCTCGGCGGCGCGGCCGTCCTTGGGCCTCGCCGCGTCGTCGTGGACCGGTATGGATTCGGGCCTGACGGCCTGGGGCGAGTCGAGGACGGCGCGGTAGGCGACGCGGCGCAGGTTCTCGAGGCGGGCGGCCTCGTTGCGGCGCGCGAGGCCGCGCGAGCGCAGGGCCGGGATCGCGAAGAAGATGAGGGAGAAGGCGAGGGGCACGACTCCGAGGGCGATGCCGAGGAAGGCCGAGGGATCGGCCATGCCGCCTAACTTGCCGAAGACCTGGTGCGTGAAGTAGTAGAAGCCGTCCCAGCCCCCGGTCATGACGAGCTTGGTCGCGTACTTGCCGCTGTAGAGCGGCGCCAAGAGAGGCAGCGCCGACAGGGACTCGGCGAGGAAGTAGGAGCCGAAAGCCAGGTTGACGCCGTTGAAGATGCAGAAGGTCCGGTTGGCCTTCCTGTTGTTGGATGAGAAGGGCGCGATCCGGCGCATGGGGACGCTGCCGCCGAAGCTCCGGTCGGCGCGATCGCGCTTGCGCATCAGCGCGGGGAAGGAGAAATAGATGACCCCGCCCTCGCTGACCTCGGGACTGCCCTCGAACTCGTAGAGGTAGCGGTTGATCCGCTCCTCGGCCTCGAGGGGCGGCAGGCC
>DBTW01000030.1:26574-36523 GCA_002307245.1 Spirochaetaceae bacterium UBA1306
CCGAAGAGAAAGGAGTAGATGGCCTTGTAGAGCGGCTTCTTCGCGCGCCTGCGATCGGAGCGGGCCATCCGCTCCTGGGGGCTCGTGAAGAGCTCGGAGTAGAACCAGATCCGGACCATCGTGTCCAGGAGGCGGCCCGCGAGGAAGAGCCCGCCTATCCCGTCGCCGTTGCCGCGGTCGTCCTTGCCGGCGAACTGGGCGGCGAAGGAGGCGAGGAGGGCGATGATGGCCAGGCCGACGAAAAGGGCGAAGTAGCCGACGAGCATGACGACGGTCCAGACCTTGAAGACGAGCATGCCGACCTTGGCCGCGCCCTTGCGGAAGGCCTTCCAGCCCCGCTTCAGTCCGGGCCGGAGGCCGCGATAGCGGCTCTTCATCCCCGAGGGGAAGGAATAGAGGATCTCGCCCGAGTCGGTGACGCGCAGGCGCGCGCCGTACTCGTCGGAGACGGCCTGGACCTCGGCCTCGACCTGGGCCTTGGGCAGGCCGGTGAGGGCGACGAGGTCGGCCGTCGTGGCCTCGCCCTTGCGCCCGCGGAAGACGTCGACGAGCTTGTCGCGTACCTTGTCGGCATCGTAATCGTAGACTTTCTTCTCGGTAGCGCTCATCTGTCCTCCAGGCTCCAGGCCGGGACCAGGGTAGCGAAGGGAACGGACTTTTTCAACAGCCCCGCTCGATCGCGCATTGGTAGAGCTTGGCGTATTCCGCCGCCGAATGCTCCCAGGAGAAGCGTTTCGCCATGGCCCGGGCGCGCATCGCCGCGACGTGCTCCTTGCGGTTATACCAGGCCCAGACCGCCCATCCCACCGTGTCGTAGACGGCCCGGGGCGTCAGTTGGTCGAAGGTGAAGCCGGTGCCGGCGCCCGTGTCCTGGTTGTAGTTCTCCACCGTGTCGGAGAGGCCGCCCGTGCGGTGGACGATGGGGAGGGTCCCGTAGCGCAGGCTGTACATCTGGTTGAGGCCGCAGGGCTCGTAGCGGCTCGGCATCAGGAAGAAGTCCGAGCCGGCCTCGACGAGGTGGGCGAGCCTCTCGTCGAAGCCGATGATCGCCTTGAAATTCGGGAGCCGGCCCGAGAGGGCGCGGAGCTCGTCCTCGCACCATTTCTCGCCCGAGCCGAGCACGGCGAACTGCAGGGCCATGTCCGCGCAGACGCGGTAGGCGCTGCCGTAGAGCGGTCCGAAGAGCTCGCCCACCCCCTTCTGCTCGGTGAGCCTCCCCACCATGCCCACGAGGGGCTTCGTCGAATCGACCGGCAGGCCCAGCTCCTTCTGGAGGGCGGCCTTGCACTTGTCCTTGCCGGCCATCTTCGAGGGCGAGTAGCGCGCGGGGATGCGGAGGTCGGTCTCCGGATCCCACTCGTCGAGGTCGACCCCGTTCAGGATGCCGACGAGGTCGGAGGAACGGTGGCGCAGGAGGCCGTCGAGGCCGAAGCCCGAGGCGGGCGTCTGGATCTCGCGGGCATAGCTGGGGGACACCGTGGTGAGGATGTCGGCCGAGAGCAGGCCGGCCTTGAGGAGGTTGACCTTGTCGAAGAACTCGAAGCCGGCGCCGTGGAAAAGCTCCCAGGGGAGGCGGAAGGCCGCGAAGGCCTCCTTGGGGTAGACGCCCTGGTAGCCCAGGTTGTGGATGGTGAGGACGGAAGCCGTCTTGGCGAATTCGGAATTGGCCTCCTCATGGCGGAGGAACACCGGGGCGAGAGAGCCGGGCCAATCGTGGGCGTGCAGGATGTCGGGTATCCAACCGAGCCTGCGGCAGAGGCCGAAGGAGGCGCGGCAGAGGAAGGCGAAGCGCTCCGGGTTGTCGGGGAAGTCGGGCTCGGCCTTGGATCCGTAGATCCCGTCGCGGCCGAAGTAGCGCTCGTGATCGACGAAGTAGACCTCCACGGTGGAGCCCGGCAGGTAGGACTTGTAGACGCCCGCCCATTCCTCGCAGCCGGAGGGCCCGCCCATCTTGACGCCGAGGGGGCCGTCCACGGCCTCGAGCTTGGATCGGTCGATGCAGTAGTACCGGGGAAGGACTACCCGGACCTCGTGCCCCGCGCGGGAGAGGGCGCGAGATAGGGCCGAAACCGCGTCGCCGAGGCCGCCCGCCTTGGCGAAGGGCTCGGCCTCGCTCGAGACCATGAGAATCTTCATTTCGCGGTTCCTCCTCCAAGAAAAGGCGCGAGGCGCCGCGAGGTAACGCCGCGCCGGGCGTTTTGCCAGGCGCGGATCCGCGGGCCCTGCGCGCCGTGCCTTTCAGTATAGCCGCGCGCCTGCCCGAATAGAAGTCTTATTTCTTCCTGACTACGATGACCTTCCTGATCTCGTCGACGCCCGGGGCCACGATGCGGATGAAGTACAGACCCCTGGCCACGGCGTCGCCCGCGAGATTGCGGCCGTTCCAGCTAACGGCGTAGTCGCCCGCGGACTTGCGTTCGTTGGCCAGGCGGGCCACGACGTCGCCGTCCAGGGTGAAGACCGTGATGGTGACCGCGCCGTCGCTCGGCAGCTGGTAGGAGAGTCTCGCCGTCTCGCCCTTGGTCGGGTCGATGACGTTGTTGAGGATGGTCGCCCCGCCCCTCTGGAGGCTCAGGTCGTGGATCGAGAAGGAGAAGGGCCTGACGCGACGATACCAATCGGCGGGTATGGTCCCCGCGCTCGCCTCGAGCCTGGCCGCGTACAGGGGCTCCTGCCCGGCGATCGAGGGCTCGAAGGCGAAGAAGAAGCCGAGCTGGGACACGGATACGATGCGCGGGTCGATCGAGGGTATCGTGAAGTTGTAGAGATTCGTCCCCGCCGAGACCCCCAGGGCCGTCGAGGCGGCGCCTCGCCCGCCGTGGTCGAGGTCGTTCGGATAGGGCACGAGGGCGGAGAAGCCCGACTCCTCGAAGCTCGGCAGCCAGAGCCCATCGGAGCTCGTGAAGGTCGAGGGGACGCTCGAGTCGAACCAGAGCCTGATGCCCGTGATCCCGGCGCCTGACAGGGAGGGCTGGAGCCTGGCCTGCACGGTGATGTCCTGGTCGCGCAGCCATTGGGATCCGTCGAAGGAGCGGATGAGCCCGATGCCGCCTGCCGCGGTAGAGCTGCCCGTCATGGCCTCGAGCTGGTCGGTCGTGAGGGAGAGCTTCACGCTGTCCTTCGCGTAGATCGGCCAGATGCAATAGCCCACGTCGGCGGCGGTCGCGGGCGGCGCGTCTATCATGAGGTCCGAGACGCGATGCGCGGTCGACGCGATGGGGTTGGGCCAGGCTGGGGCCGCGGCCGCGTTGTTGTAGGGGCTAGGCGGGAGACCGCCGAGGGTGATCCAGAACGGCGTCCAGGCCGAGTCGTTCGCGTAATCGTGCGGGGCGACCGCGGCGTCGTACACGGTGCCCGATAGCGAGTACGAGGTGCTTCCCGACGCGATCTGCGAGGCCGAGACGGCGGAGGCGTAGCTAGTCAAGGCCTCGGACACCCCGTTCCCGCTGGAGCTGATCGGAGTCATGCCGCTGGCGCCCGAGAAGTTCCCCGCCGCGATTGCCGAGCCGGAGGCATCGGCGTACACGGGCTCGCTGAAGTGGAAGAAGCCCTCGGCGTGGCCGGGCACCGCCAGGGTATAGGCTATTCTCGGCACGGCCGTATCCGTGGTCGTCATGGGCGTCGTCATGATCGTACCGCCGCCCGTGATGGGGTACAGCTTCAGCTTATTGGTGGACTTGTCCTTGAGCGAGTTGTTGACCGAGATCGACCAGGACGGGGTGAGCCCGGTGTCGTTATAGGGCTTCTCGACGAGGTAGATGAAGAACTCGAAGCCCGCCCCGCCGTAAAGCGTCGGGCTGGAGGGCAAGGGGGGCCCGTTGCTGGCGTCGACCATCGCGAAGCCGTTCGACCCCTTCGCCCTGTCGATCGTGTAGCCGTCGACCGCGGCGCTGAAGTCGTCGAAGGCCCCGTTCAGCGTCGTTTGGGCGACGACCCTGATCCGATCGAGCTTGCCGTTCCCGTCGGAATCCTCGGTATAGCTGTAGATCGCGAGGATCCCGCTGATCCACTGATAGCAGGTTGCGCCGATCTCGCCCGAGGGCGAGTTGTCCGGCGTGACCGTGAACAGGGTCACGCTGTCGGGCACCGCGATGGGGTGGGACCTCGCGTCCGAATACCCAACGGTCGTGTAGGACATCGCGACATCGCCGCCCGACTCCACGTCGATCTGCCACATGAGGGCCGCCGCCGGCGGATTGGGCATCACCCAATCGAGGTCGCTCGTCCGATCGGGACTCAGGCGGGACAGGACGATCGGCGAGCTCGAGGATCCATTGATCGTGAACGAGCCCGATGAGGAGATGGCCTGGGTCCTTTGATCCTGGAAATAGATGGAGCAGCCCGGCACATCGCAGGAGAAGACGTGCCATCGGTTGTTGCCGTAGATCGAGACGATCCTCGCGCTGCCCTTGATCGCCACAGTGCCCAAGCGGGAGACGAATCGGGCGTTGGCTGAAACCGCCTCGACCCTGTTCGTCCAGGTGTCGCCCAGGAAAGAGATCGCGTGGGACGATGAAGAGACGTCGAGCGAGCCTTCGTCGTTGATCTCGAGCTCGCCTTCGACGGTGATCGCCGAGGCGAGGGTCACGGTCGCGCTCAAGGCCGCGGCCACGCCCGTCGTGCCCGAGCCGATGCGGAGATTGCCGAGGTCAGGCGTCGAGGCGAGGGTCACGCCCGTGCCGGTCATCAGGAGGGTGGAATGCGTCGGGTCGGAGAAGGCTCCAAGGATGCTAACCTTGCCCGAGGAGCTAATCGAAGTCGACGCTCCCGCCGCGGCGGGAGCCGATATCGAGGTTCCGGTCTGGGTCAGCAGGTCCGCGCAGGATAGGGTCGAGCCCGCGCCGAGCTCGAGACTGCCCGTCGAGACCTGGACCGATCCGCTCGTCGCGGGGGACGCGTTGGCGGCGACCGTGAGCGAGGCGGAGGCATCGAGGCGGAAGATGGTCGAGGAATCGCCGCTTAGCGCGAGGGCGCCGAGGCTCACGGAGCCCTCGAGCGTGACGGCGGCGCCCGCTCCCAGGCTGGTGGCCAGGGAGGGGGCCGACATGTCGCGGATCGTCAGCGTCCTGCCATTGTAGTCGATATCCGTGCCCGAGAAGGAGAAGGAGGACCCGATGGTCTGGGAAACCAGGGAAACGGCGCTCGTCGAGTCCGCCACCCTGAGCGTGCCGTTCGCGACGAGGCTCTCGCCCGCGAGGAGCGCGAGGCTGACCGCGTTCGAGGCCCCGGAAAGGCCCAAGACTCGGCTCGCGTTGATCACGACGCCCTTCACGTTGCCGCCGGCGATGAGCGCGGTGTCGGCGTCGACAACGAGGTCGCCTATCGTGGCCGTCGAGGGCAAAGTCAGGTTCCCCGCGCCGCCCAGGGTTATGGAGCTGGCGACGTCGCTTATCGTCGCGGTCGTGATGACGTTAGGCGCGGCCGAAAGGCCTATCGCCGCCGATCCGAGGACCAGGGAGCCGCCGGTTGCGCTGATCGTGCCCGCCTTCACCGTCGCGGTCCCGAGATCGAGGCTCCCTCCGGTCAAGGAGAGGGCGCCCGAGACGCTCAAGGCGTTGGAGCCGATCGAGAAACCGCCGGAGCTCACGGCCAGGGAGCTCGCGCTGATGGCCGTGGTGCTCGTCTTCGCGGCCGTATTCACCGTCACGGCGCCCAGGTTCTGCAGCGCGTGCGGCCCCGTGTTCGAATCGGAGAGCATGCCCGCCGTCCCGCCCGCCCCGCCGAGCGTGAGGCTCTTGCCGTTATGCGCGAAGGAGCCGCCGTCGTCGATGGCGAAATGCCGGTTGACGATCATGGTGTCCTGGGGCGTCAAGGTCGCGCCCGAGGCCACCCTGACATCGAAGAACTCCTGCGCGTTCGAGCTCAGCGCGTTGGCGCCCGTAAAGATGGCCTGCCCGTTATTCGGGGACAGCGCGTGCAGGACGACGCTCGAGCCGCCGAAGCTGGTCGTGGAGCTCGAGGCCGTGAGGCTGCCCACCGTAAAGCTGCCGGTGAAGGTCTGCGCCCCGCTCGTGCTCGTGATCGTGCCCGCGTTCCCGGCGGCCGCGTTCGTCGTGCCGAAGACCGTTAGCGCGTTGGCGGACATGTCGAGCGTGCGCCCCGACTGCACTTCTAGGTTGCGGTCGATCGTCAGGTCCCCGACAATTGCAGCGATCCCCGACTCGGCGTAGAGCGTGAGGTCGTAGAAGCTCTGGCCGTTCGTGGTCAAGCCTTGAACGCCGCCGTCCAGGACCACCCGCGCATTGCCGTGGGTCAGGGTAGCGCCAGTCGTCCCGGGCTTGAGATCCAGGTTCCCGCCCACGGTCAGGGTATGGCCGGCCAGGTCGAGGGCGCCGCCGATCCCGGAATTGGCCGCATGGAAGTTGCCCGACACCGTCGTGTCGCTGCCGAGGCTTCCGCCTCGGCTCAGCATGAGGTTGGCGAAGCTCTGCCCCGCCTTCGTGGTGATCACGGGCGTCGCCGAGCCCAAGGCGATAGTCGAGGTCCCTTGCGTGAAGCCTACGCTCGCCCCGGAGGAGTCCCAATCGCCGGCGATGGCGTGCGTATAGGAGCCGGCGTCGAAGACGCCCCGCGTCAGCGCCATCGAATGGGTCACAGAGATTCCAGCGGAGGGAGTCAGCTTAGCCCCCGCGGCCGCCATGTCCATCGTCAGGTCGTAGAAGCCGTAGCCGAGGCAGCTCGAGTCGGATGCCCCGTCGAAGGTGACATGCGAGCTCGCAGGCGTGAAGGCCGCGACGCTCATCGAGCCGCCGACGGCTATCGCCTCCGAGGCCGAGGCCGTCAGGCTTCCGCTCCCGCCGAGGCCGCCCGAGACGGTCAGACCGTAGCCAACGGTCGCCAGATCCACCGATGGGCCGATGGTGAGCGAGCTCATGAGGATCGATGATCCGAGGGCTTTGGCGGTCGCGGCCCCGCCCGCGACGAGGGTCACCGCCCCGAGGTCCTGCTTCGTGACGGGGTTGTTGTCGGTGTAGGTCCCGCTCGTCACGCTCGACCCGCCCAGTGTTAGCGGCAATCCGTTATGGGTGTAGGAGCCGCCGTTATCTATCGTGACATTGCGGTATACCGTCAGGGAGGATCCGGTGTTCCTCGTGATCGATTTCCCGCTCGGGATGACCAAGTCCATGAATACTATGGCGCCGGTCATGGAGCCGCCGATCGTGACGACCTTGGAGTGGAAGTTGGTGTAGCCCGAATTGTCGATATTGCCCTGAATCGTGAGGGTTCCGGCGTTGTCGGAAAAATCCCAATCGCAGATGCCCGTCCCGCTGACGGTAAGGCTGGCGACACTATTGTCGAAGGGGCCGCCGACGGCGCTTTGGTTATTGCCGGTCTGGCTGAAGCTGCCCGCTGCGATCGACATCGCCCCGGTAGTAATCGTCCCCGTCCCGAGGCTGACCGAGGCGGAGGCGTTGCCCACCTTGAAATCGCCGCTGTTCGTGATCGACCCCGTGCCGGCCGTCAAGGTCCCCGAGCCTCCGGCGTCGCCCACGGTGATCGCGTGCGTCCCGCCGACGAGGGCCCCGCTCCCGACGATTAGCGTGGAATGGTCGTCATCCATGACGAGATCGGCGCCGAGGGTCCAGCTCCGGCCGTTGAGGACGAGAGAGACCGCTCCCGAGCAGCCGAGGCTGAGCGCCGCGTTCGCGGCGGCTTGGGTGACGTCGCTCGTCTGCAGGGTCACGGAGCCGCCCGACTTGCCTATCGCGACGCCGGCGAGCGCGTTCGAGTTGCAATTGAAATCCTGCGCCAAGCCTTGGGAGAACACGATCCTGTCGTCATTATGCGTAAAGCCGGCGAAGGTGACCGTCGTGCCCCGGAAATCCATGTCGGGATTCCCTCCGGTGGAGCCCACCAGAGAGGCGCTGCCGGAGGCCGAGTAGCTGCCGGAGAAGCGTAGGCCGCCGGTCCCGTCGTTGATCGCGCCGGCGCTGTGCGTGACGTCGTTATGGAAGGTCATGAGCCCGGAGCCGCCCGAGACGCTCCCCGTGACCGAGATGCCCGCGGGCCCGGTCAAGTCGACGATGCGCCCGGCGCTCAGGCTGTCGCTGATCGACAGCGTCGATCCGGCCCCGGCGGCCAGGTAGACGTCGCTCGTCGCGTCGCTCGCGCCGATCGCGCTCGTTCCCGTAGTGATGGATCCTCCGGCGACCAGGTCGATGGATCCACTCGTCGTAGCCCGGATTCCCTCGGTGCCGTCGCCGAGCTTCACGCCATCGGCCTCGGAGAGGAAGATGCCGCCGATGGCGGTCAGCGCCCTGATAGCGCCGACCTCCGTATGCAGCCTCGCGCTCGCGGATGCTCCGATGCCCGAGGAGGCGCGTAGGTAGAGGATGCCGCCCGAGCCCGAGGCCCCGAGCGTCGTCTGCGCGGCGCCCGTATCCAGGATGTTGCCCGAGTTGGCGGTGATGTCGATCTCGCTGTCGTTGGCGGCGCCGACTCTCGCGGCGGAGGCCGCGGTGAAGGCCACCGAGCTTCCGGACAGGGAGATGCCGGCGCCGCTCGCGCCCGTGGCGACGCCCTGGCTAAGGGTCAGGATTCCCCCGGCTGCGACCGTAAGCGCCCCGCCCGAGGTAGTCAGAGTATTGGCGCTCAGGTCGTCGCTTTCGGAGACGTAGACCGTTCCCGTCGACGCGAGTGCGATCTGCCCTACCGCCGTCTGCAGCGCGCTCGTTCCCGTCCCGCTGCCGATATTTCCCGCGTGGACGATATCGAGGAAGCTCGTCGCTCCGGGTAGTGAAATGTCCTGAAGCCCGGAAACGTTGATCGCGCCGGTCCCGATATCGATGCCCAGCGTCTTCGCGCTATTCAGGCTGAGTATCGGCGCCGCCGAGGCGTCGAAATATAAAGGAGAGTTATTGGAATCGAGGCTGAGGCTATAGTCCGTCACCCCCAGGCTCACGTTGCCACTACTGCCGATTCGGATGGTATTGACCGATCCGGTACCGCTCGTGAGGCCAATGGTCGTCGTGCCCGTGGAGACGAGATGCCGAAGCTCGGCGGCCGTCAAGGCGAAGGTTCCCGTTCCGTCGTTCAGGGCTATGCCGAGACCATCGGCGTTGGGATAGAGGGAGATGCCGCCGTTGCCGGTCAAATCGACGCTCGTATTGATGTCGCGCCCGGTCGCGGCGAAGGCGCCGCTCGTCCCTGCCGCCGATGCCTTGGCAAAGACGATATTCGATCCGGTCGAGGCGGCGAGACCGATCGAGTTGGCTCCTGAAGCGATGAGGCCGCCGTTCACGATCAACTCGAAATCGCCTCCGGTAAAGCCGATGTTGACTGCGCCGGCGTTCGATATGAAGACAGTGCCGTTATGCGACATAGCCTCGAGATTCGAGACGGCCGTGTTCACATACGTCGGTACCGCAATGCCCGTTCCGGCGACGATGCCGCCCGTGCCTATGTTCCCATAAGCGATAATCCTCAAAGAGGACGCGGTGATCGTGCCGGCGCTCGTGAAGATCGCGCTGGCGCCATTGCCCGCATTGATGACAAGAAGGTGAGTCGAGCCCGTTACGGCGCCGAGGGAGATAGCCTGGCCCGCAACGGAGAGTCCGCCGTTCGTGGCGTCGATCGTGGCGTCGCCGTCGAGGATGACGGCGCCGAGGTTGATGGCCGCTGCCGCCGTGCGTAGCTTGCCGACGAGGTGCCTGCTGGCGTTGCTCGTCGCGGCGAGGCCGCCAGTGAAGGTCACGATATCGCCGGGATCGTCACCGAGGGTAATGGTGCCGGGACTGGTCGTCGCGATCGTAGTACTACCCGCGATCGTGGAAGACTGGGTCCCGCTCTGCTGATTGAAGGCAATGTTGAAGGATCCGGTGCCCGTCGTCATGCCGGAGTCGACAGTCAGGGCACCGTCGAAGGCGATCGTCTGACTGGTGGCAGTGCCGTTAAGGGCGAGGGTGGCTGCATGCGTCGTGGACTCGAAGTGGCTGCCGTTCGAGTAGTC
>DBTW01000156.1 GCA_002307245.1 Spirochaetaceae bacterium UBA1306
GTCGGGGCCAACAACTTCACCGTCACGGTGACGGCGCAGGATGGGACCACCAAGTACTACTATGTCACGGTTACCCGGGCGGACGTTTCGACTAGCTATACCAACCTACCGGCCTCGGCCGACGGCACCTGGTCCTATGGCGGGGTCACCGTATTCACGATCAGCAATTCCCAGATGGACTATAGCGGACTTACCGGCTTGACCTTGCAGTACGACGCTTCCGGGAATCTCTACTACGTGTATTCCGGGAATAAAATCGCCCTGACGGGCTACACTTGGGATGGTTCCGTGATCAGGGTCAGCGGCGTCGCCTTGACCAAGGGCTCTGCCAACACGGGAAGCTATACCAACCTGCCGGCCTCGGCCGACGGTACCTGGTCCTATGGCGGGGTCACCGTGTTCACGATCAGCAATTCCCAGATGGACTATAGCGGACTTACCGGCTTGACCTTGCAGTACGACGCTTCCGGGAATCTCTACTACGTGTATTCCGGGAATAAGGTCGCCCTGACGGGCTACACCTGGGACGGCTCCGTGATCAGGGTCAGCGGCGTCGCCTTGACCAAGGGCTCGGCCAGCACGGGAAGCTATACCAACCTGCCATCATCGGCCAACGGCACATGGTCATTGTACGGTAGCCCAATATTTACGATCAGCAATTCCCAGATGAACTATAGCGGGCTTACCGGCTTGACCTTGCAGTACGACGCTTCCGGGAATCTCTACTACGTGTATTCCGGGACGCGAATCGCCTTGACGGGCTACACCTGGGATGGCTCCGTGATCAAGGTCAGCGGCGTCGCCTTGACTAAGAGCTAAGGGAGCGCTCAGAGCCTGATCCTTGATTCAGGCAGGCCGCGCGCGAGGGTCCCTATCGACCTTCGCGCGCGGCCTTTTTTTATGGCCCTACGGCTATGGAGCGCGCCCAGCCGAAAGGATAGCTCGCGTCGGTCTGTAGACTCGCGGGCTCTCCGTTCGTCCAGCTGATGGGGACGCCGTCGGTGATGGGCCAAGTGTTGCGACCATTCGGCTGATCGGTTCCGGCCGATCCCGCGACGACGATCCTGTCGTCGCCATCGAAGGCGGCCGCGCTGTCCGTGACGAGGAGAGCGGTCGCGCCGTTCACGCTGCCCATAGCCGCCGGTGCGCCCGAAGCGCCGGCCCAGCGGTAGAGGCTCGTGAAGAGGGCTCCGCTAGCGGGCCGCACAAGGGCGACGAAGCTCGGCGTATCGTCGGAAGCGAAGGCTAGGTCCAACATGTTGATCGAGAAGGAGGAGGGATCGAGGCCTGCCGTCGAGAGCGGACTCGGCGCTTGCCATACGCCGGCGGTCGTATTCCAGAAGGCCGGGACGGAGGCGGTAGCCGACCATACCTGGCCGCAGGCGAAGAACTCGCCCGAGCTATCCATCCCGATCCTGTGAGCGTTTCCGTTCGTATAGGTATCGCCTATCGGCAGGGCTTTCGGTTCCCCGCCGTTCACCCAGACATAGGGCTTGCCGGCCGCGCCGCTCCCGATAGTACCAACGATATAGACATTGCCCGCATGATCGGCGCTGATGACATTGGCGTTCGCGGGCGATCCCGTGAGCGGGGTCGGCCCCTCTTCGTTCTTCCAGTAGACGTAGTCCGTCGAGGTCGTGGTCTTCCCGTAGCCGACCAGCCAGATGTCGCCGTTGGAGGCGATGGCGATGTCCGAGGGAGTCAGGCTCGAATAGCCGCTGCCGGCGGGAAGCTGGTGAAAGGCGGAGTTCTTCCAATAACCGACCAGGGTCCCTTGTTGGTTACCGGCGACGTAGATATCGCCCGAGGCGCTGACGGCGATGCCTCCCAACCCTCCGGACAGGTAGCCCTCGTTGAGGGGGAGGTAGTTGATAAGACCGTCTTTCCAATAGACGGGCTGCTGATACTCATACTTGCCCTTCGCCGCCCATACGCCGCCGTCGATATAGACGTGCCATTCCGGCCTCGAGACTTCGATGGTATAGGTCAAGCTCGTCTTGCCGTCCTCGGCGGTAACGACGAGCGATAGGGCATTTGCGCCGAGGGCGAGGCTGACTGCGCCGGTACCGCTGACCCTGGCCCCGCCATCGGCCGCGGCCGCGGAGACCTTCACGCTGCCCGCGTTGTACGCGGCGGTGGCCGAATAAGCGTAGGTCTCCGCCGAGAACGCGGGGGCAAGGGCGAGGGGCGAGCCATTGAAGGAAACGATCAGAGAAGAGAGGCTCGCGTCGCTCGACGCGGATTTCCCGCCGCCTGCTTGGCAAGAAAACAAGGAAAATACGAATAGCGCCGCGAAGGACAGGACGATGAATCTCCTCATATGCGCCTCCGATCTGATATTGTCCGACAAAGGAGGAGCCCTGGTCTAGTCCAGGATCGCTCGGCTACTTCCCCGCCGCTTGTATCTGCCTGAGAGCGAAAAGAAGGGAGGGCGTCGCGTCCAGGATCGCTCCGATGTCGGCGGCCTCCAGGACGAGGAGCTCGCCCTTGGCGACGGCAAGGACCTCGGCGCCCGGGCATGATCCGGGCAAGGCTTCGGCCTGGCCGAAGAAGGAGCCGGGGCCGAAGCTCGCGGGCTTTTCCCCCGGGCCTCCCGTCTCGAAGCGGCCGGACAGGACGATGAAGAATCGGCCGCCCGTCCGTAAGGGCTCGCCCTCGGCGACTTCTAGCCTCGCGCCCCGCCGCGCGAGGCGCTCGTTGACGATATCGCTGAATCGATCGAAGGGAGGCAAGGCCTCCAGGGCCTTTCGCAGCCCCCAGAGCGCCTGCAGGGCGGCGATCCTCCCCTCGGCCTCGAGAAAGGAGTAATAGACCTCCTCGTCGATGGCGCCGAGGATCACGGGGGTCTTGGCCACGACCGAGGCGCTGCGGCTCCCGTCGCGGCGGATCACGGCCATCTCGCCGATGAAGTCGCCGGCCTCCTTGACGGCGAGCTCGCGGAGGCGCTCGCCGTCGTGGTGCAGGACGCTGCAGCTCCCGGAGAGGATCAGGAAGATGCTGCCCTTGCGCGCCTCTCCCTGCTTCATGACGATGTCGCCGGAGTTGAGCTGGACTATGTCGAGGTTGTTCATGAGGGCCGCGATCCATTCCTCGGAGATGCCGGGGAAGTTGCGGTGGAAGGTCTCCATGGTCTTGATGAGGAAGGCGTCGTTCTTGCTGTCGGACAGGACGTAGCGCTTGCCGGGCAGGGCCATCGCGAAGGTGGCGTCGAATTTCTCGGGGAGCTTGTCGAGGTGCATGAAGATCACGCGCTCCGCCTCGGATTGCATGGCGTCCTCGGGATCGCCGTGAAGCAGGCCCATGCCGCCGTCGACCATGACGAGGTCGTAGCGCCCGCGGTAGATCCGCTCGAGGCTCTCGAGCTTGGCCTTGGGGGTGACGCCGAGTTCCACCATCTTCCGGATGGCCGGCAGGGCCTTGTTGTCGCCGCCGAAGACGATGCTGCGCCGCTTGCCCCGCTCGTTCATCGTGAAGGTCGCGCCGATGGTCGGGATGGAGTGCACGGTGTAGTGGGGCAGGATCTTGATGCCGAAGAAGTCGTTCTCCTCGCCGGGCGAGAGCTCGACGAAGTCGAAGTAGGAGCGGAACTCGTCCAGGGGGCGCATGGCCTGGAGCGAGAGCTTCTTGAGGGCCATCCAGTAGATCTCGCGCGTGCCGAGGAAGCGGAGCTTCGTGTTGAACTCCACCAGCGGGAAGATGTTGCAGTGGTCGTCGTGGATGTGGGTGAGGAAGATGGACTTGAGCTGCTCGCGGGCGATGCCGCGGGCCGCGAGGTGATGGTCGAGGTAGGGCGGGCAGTCGATCAGCATGTAGTCGGAATTGTAGTTGAGCAGGACGGCCGAGGAGGGCTTGGAAGGCGTGAAGCCCGAGCCGCCCCCCAGGATGTCCACGCCGAACTTGTGGGGGATCTTGGGCGCGTAGTCGGTCTTGAGGTCGTAGACCGGCTCCTGGAGCCCGGGATCGCGCAGGGAGACTTCGGTTCCGCCTATCGCGTAGAGGTCCCGGTCGAGGTGGCGTATCGTGCCGCCCTCGATCTCGGCCTCGCCGCGCGCGAAGGGACGGAAATCGACGAAGCCCTCGATGGGGACCTCGGCGCCGGAGCCGTCCTTGACCGAGAGGTGGCGCGCCTCCCCGTACAGGGTCTCGAAATGGGGGCTGTCCCCCAGGGCAGCGTATTCGGCCCTCGT
The DNA here is from genome assembly GCA_002307245.1 of Spirochaetaceae bacterium UBA1306. Taxonomy (GTDB): domain Bacteria; phylum Spirochaetota; class Spirochaetia; order Treponematales; family Rectinemataceae; genus UBA1306. The sequence continues at coordinate 4,188 of DBTW01000156.1, forward strand.
GGGGCCGAGGAGCGTGAGCCTGAGGAGCTCGCGATTGGCCTCGAGGGCCGGCGCCTCGCCGACGATGCTCAGTCTCTCGCCCTTGGAGAGCTTGCCGAGTACGAAAAGGAAGTAGTACAGGGGGAACTCGGTGCAGTTCTGGAGGATGCCCCCACGGAAGAGGGTGTCGGGCAGGACGATGCAGCGCGGGAACTCGATATGCCGGAGCATGAGGCTCTTGATGATCTCGGGCGGGCAGCCGAAGAGGACGGAAGTCCGCTCGTCCTCGTAGACCTTCACTCCCGGCAGGATGCTCTGAAGAGACATGGTACCCCTCCTCGATCGCGCGGGCTGATGGGATACCATGATAAGCGATATTCGGCACGGAAGCTAGGAACGAGGCTCGGCTAGAAGTCCAGCCTCGTCTGGACCGAGAGGCTGAAATAATCCCCGCCCCCGAGCAGGGTGAGTTCCCTACCCTCGCCGCCGCCGCAATAAGCCAGGCTTAAGGTAAAGGGGACCGAGCGGGGGATCGAGAAGTCCTCGGCCAGCTTGACCTGGTACGAGAGGTCCGTGAGGTTGGCCAGGACCGAGATGGTCGTGGCTAGGTCGGGCGAGAGGAGCTCGTCCGCCTTGAGGGAGGCGTAGCCGTACCACTTCCCGATGTACAGAGAGCTCGCCTGGCCCGAGGCCAGGGCCGCGGCCAAGGGGGCGCCGGTGAGCTCGGCGCCGAGCGAGTCGTAGAAGCCCTCCGCCGAGACGGTCCAGCGCTTCAGGTCGCCCAAGCTCCGGGAGAAGCCCAGGGAGGCCATGAGGCTCGAGCCGTAGCGGTCGTACTCGGGCGCGAAGGCCAGCTCGCCATAGACGGCGCTGCCCCCCAGGTCCCCGGAGAAGTCGAGGCCGAGCCTGTCCTGCTCGTGGGCGGCGAGGAGACCCGAGAGGCCGAGCTCGAAGCCGCCTATCGCGCCGTCCACCCGGGCCGCGAGGAGGGTCGTGTCGATCGGATTCCCCACTGCGCCGTCGGAGACCGCCCGGGAGAAGTCGGCGAAAATGAAGGCGTTGTACGATCCCATGGGCAGGTGGACGCGCAGGCCGCTCTTGCCCTGCCGGAGGTCGATCGAGGAGAAGGCGTCGGCCTTGCTCGCGTTGACGAAGTCCACGGGCGACCAGACTCGGGATGGGCCCCAGGCGAGGAGCTGCTTGCCGAGGCGCAGGAAGAGCTTCTTGCCCAGGTCGAAGCTGTAGTGGAGCTCGTTCATCGAGTAGCTCGGGCTCGAGAGGTCGACGGGCTTGGCGGCATAGGCCGAGCCTTCGCCCGAGAGCCCCGCGTAGAAGGGCTGGTAGAGGCCGTAGGATATGTAGATGGAGCCGTAGTCAGGCACGGTGACCTTGGCGAAGACCTTGCCGCTCAAGGAGGCGCTGCCCGCGTAGCCGTCCAGGCCCGCGGGCAGGTAGGCGGAGCTCGAGACGAGTGCCGAGCCGCCAGCGAGCACTTCCGTCTTGGCGGCCGGGGCCCCCGGGTCCTGGTCGAAGGCGGAGGCGTCGAACAGCGCGGCGTCGTCGCCCTGCTCACTCGCCGCGCTCTGCGCGGCGGCCGAGTCCTGCGCGGCGGCGGCCGCCGGCGTCAGCAGGGCCGCCGCGGCGAAGAGGGCGAGCCTAGGCAGGGCGCTAGCGAGCTTCATTGCTCTCTTCATGTCGCTCCTCCTCCCCTCACCTGGACTTCTCTTCGAGGAAGGCCTTGGAGAAGGTGTAGTCCGGTATCTTCGCGGTCGAGATGGAATCGTTGGTCAGGTAGGTCTTCTGGCCCTTCTCCAGGGCGTCTACGGCGAGGAGCTTCGTGAAGATGTACTTGTTCGGCGCGACCGTCTTGTAGTCGACGTAGTAGCTGGTGCGCAGCAGAGTCTCGCCGGCCGAGAAGTTCTCGACCTTGACGGGGAGGCCGTCGGTCTTGCGCAGGTACCACTTCTGGACGGGATAGGATACGTCGAGCTTCTTCGCGTCGAGGCGAACCACGTCGGTGTCCCAGCTGGCGACCTTGGCGACGCCGGCCATCGTGGCCCAGTACTGGCCCAGGGTGTCGGTCTTGCCGAAGAGGTCGGTGCGCACGTCGGAGCCGCCCACGTCGTCCTTGCGGTTGCGGTAGACGAACTCGCGGGTCGAGGGCAGGTAGAGGTAGAGGTCGTCCTTGCTGCGCCAATA
>DBTW01000136.1 GCA_002307245.1 Spirochaetaceae bacterium UBA1306
TCGCGGTCGTTTCGGGCAAATGCACGGTTAGCGGCCGCGGCGAGCTCTACGTATTCCTCGTCGATGACCGGACCTTTGCTCTCCCCCTAAACGGGCTCCAGACGGCGAGGATTCGGGTGGATACGCAGCCGGGCGCTAAAATGAGCTTCGCCTTTTCCTTCCGCGTTTGCCAGGGCCGGTATGGCCTCCGCTGCTATCTGGACGAGAACGGGAATGGGAAGTTGGATAAAGGCCTCTTCGGTCCGAACGAGCCTTGGGGAATGAGCTGGCAAGGGGCACGCTCATGGAGGATGCCGGTTTTCGCCGATATCGCCTTCACCGTCGACGGGGACCTTCGCTATCCCTCGCTGGACCTTGAGTGACAAAGACCGCGCGGAAGGCTAATCCTCCCATCCCGTCAAAGCCCTGCTCCTGTCGCTCTGGATGTACCTGGGCGGACCGGCAGTCTGGGGGGCCTGGGTCAGCATGCGGCTAGAAATCATGCAACCTTCCGAATTCCTCGCTTGCCTCCTGCCTTGGGGCGTGGCAATCGGCCTCGCTTTCTTAGCCGCCCATCTCGCGAATGCCGCGAGGCCTCAAGCCTCTGCGCGGGTCCACTGTGCCTTGGTGACCGCTTTCGGGACCATGGGCACCTTCGGATTCCTCGCTCTGCCCGCGAGCTCAGGGGGCCCTAGTCAATGGATCCAAGGGGCATTGGCCGGCGCTTCGCTGGTTGGCTTGTTCTTCCCTTTCTTCTCTATCGCGATATTCGATACCCTCTCGGCCGGTCCTGGCGCTCTCGCCTTTCTCTACGATTACAGTCGGATATCCTGGCTCCTGGGCCTAGCGTGCTATGTCGCGTCCGTTCTTTGGTCGGGCGCATTCTCTCGCGCGGGGATTTTGGGGATTCTAGGCTTGGCCTTTCCCCTCAGCATGAGCGCCGTGCTCCTCTGGAAGAGCGCCCGCGCGAAGCGAATGGAGATGATCGGTGACTAAACGGAGAGACATGCAGGCGAGCGCAATTCGCTGGATCGTGAAGCTTTTGCTTCTCCTCGCTTTTTCGTCTTTGGTCGCCTTCGGGCGCGAACGGTTTTGGTTGCCTATCATGCTCGCGGGGATCATTTCTTGCCCTTTTCTGGGGCGCTGGTATTGTCGATGGGCATGCCCGGTCGATTGCGCGTCGTCCTGTGTGCGAGTCGCAAAATCTTGCGCGAATAAGGGTAGCCCTCGGGCTTACCCAAGGAGGGCGGGCTCGAGGTTCTTGCGCGAGCCATGGTTTCGCGCTCTCTGGTTCGCCTCTCTGGCATTAATTTTCGTCGCGTGTTTGGTGTCGGGATCGCGCGTAGAATTGTTCCTCCGGATCACCGCGCTGGGTGTCCTCTGTGTCGTCTTCTTCTCTCCGGGACTCTGGTGCGGGTCGCTCTGTCCCTGGGGAGGGTCAATGCTCCTGCTCGAGCGATTGCGCAAGCGCCTTCGCGGGATAATGCATCGGTGATCCTGGCGAAGGGCGAGGCTTTGCTTATGTGCCCAGGGGCTACGAATGCAGGAAGGCGAGCGCCGATGCAGTCCGGCATCCAACGATAGCCGGGGCCTCATGGACGAGTCCGTCATCCTCGAGGGCAGCAACCATGAATAAGGCGAAATCGACTCGACGCGTCATGTTGCTCGCGAGAATAGGATCGCCCACATGCCTGCTCCAGACTGGGAGCCCCTGGCTCTCTCCCTCTTCGAGGTCGCTTCCCCGCACGACTGTCCACCTTCGATCGCTGGCGAAGATCCGACGGCAGGCTTCGACTTGATCATCTATCTCCACTGCCCCGAGCAGGCGCCCGAGCCAAGCGGCGATTTTCGTTATGCGCTTGAAGCTCGGCGAGTACAGGTCGTGGCCGTCGCGCGTGATGTGCCAGCCGCAGGAGAATACTATTCGCGCGTCAGGAGCCGCGTAGTCGAGCACGGCCTGGGCGGTACCCGATGAATACTGCCTTACTCCCCAAGGAACGAGGACCGTGAGCACTCCATCGCAGCCGGAGACGGCTTGTTGGATCACGCTGCGGTCGTTCGTAGCCCCGGGAACGATCGTCATGCGATCCTTGAACACCTCGAGCTTGTCGACGCTGCGCTCCCGGCAGACGCCGACTACCTCATAGCAGCGGCTCAGGCAGTGCCGCACCATGTACTGACCGAGCTTTCCCGAAGCTCCAACGATGCAAACTTTCTTCTTGCTCATGGCTTTTCGTCAGCCGGGATCGCTTGATCGGCCTCCTCCTGCATATAGCCGCGAAGCTTCTTCTTCCGCTTGCGATCGCTCTTGCCGCCTGAGCCTCCGCTCGATCCGGTACCCTTGAAAAGGATGGAGCACAGGATGAAGAGACCCCATCCTTGCCAGTAGCTAATCGCCTTGAAACCGAAAATCTCCGGCATGAGGGAGTTCCAAAGGAGCATGACGACCCAGCCGAAGAGGAAGGCCAGTCCTATCGCGAGGATGCCGATGCCGATCCCCAGCGCGATCTTCTCTCCCAGGCTCCGCTCTTCCCACCAATTACCCATGTTCTTGCTCTCCCTTCGTCATTCTTCGATCCAGTGCCTCAAGGCCCTGGAAAGGTTTTTTATCGCGTAGCGCTTACGCGCCATGAGCGTGTCGATGCTTTCGCCGGTCGCCTTGGCGATTTCGCGGAAGGTCTGGCCGCCGAAGACCTGCGCCTCCACGACTTGCCGCTGATTCATGGGCAGGGCGCGTAAGGCGTCGTTCAGGGCCTCCGCGAGGCTGTCCCGGACGAATGCGTCCTGCGGGTCGAGGCCGATGTCGGAGATAATCTCGGCGAGAGTCTCCTCGGCAAGGTTCGATTCCCCCGCCGCGGCCCGCGCCTTGTCGCGCCGCCAGGCGTCGATGATCCGCCTGGTGAGCAGGGAATTGATCCAGGCCGGGAGGTTGATGATTCCCGATACCAGCGAAAGGCGCGCCGCGGTCTCGGCGTAGACCTCGTGCACGAGATCCTCGGCTTCCTCGAGGCTTCGGCCCGTGGCGCGGAGCCGGGCGATGAATCGTGGCTTTTCGCTGCGGTAGGCTGCCTCGAGCCGCTTTTGGGAATCTTCCGCCGCGCGAGCTGTTTCGTTGCTCATGGTATTCATGAATATCGACGGACGAGGCCTGGTTTCCGTGCGTCCCGGATATAGAAAAAAAGATTTCTTCAGGCTGTGCGGCATCCGTCATCGCGTTATAATCCGAAGTCGGCCTGGAGGAGGTGGGGGTGACGCGCATGGCTCGGCCTGTCGGGATTCTCGGTCTCGTCCCTGGCCTCTTCGCCTTTATGTCCTGTCCAGGTTCGGCGGGAAGCGGCTCGGGCATCCAGGCGCCTGCTTTCTCCATCGCCTCGGGGACCTACGAGACGGATCAGGTGGTGGAGATCAGCTGTCGCACGGCAGGGGCACTAATACATTATACGACCGACAGGACCGACCCGACGCTCGCCTCGCCCCTCTATGCCGGGCCGCTGAACGTCGAGGGCGATTGCTCTCGGATGCTGATACGCGCTATAGCGGTCGTTGACGGCGAGGGTTCTTCGGTGAGCAGCTTGGACGTCTCGATCGTGCGGCCGCCCCTTTCTTCATGGCGAAGGATCAGCGATTATAAGGGCGAGGCGATCGGACGGCTGTGCTGGGGCAATGACGAGTTCGTCGCCTTGAGCGCGTATCCGATCGAGGGCGGCGGCGGCGGCAGCTATCGAGGCGAGATCTTAAGGAGCGCCGACGCCGCATCTTGGAAGATCCATGACGCACCTTGGTATTCTTGGGCTTGCCTGACCTTCGGCGGCGGGCTATTTATCGCCGCTCAAGGAAACCATATATACGCGAGCGCCGACGCCGAGTCCTGGGCGGAGGTATATCTCGACGTTGATTTTCAATGCAACGACCTGGCTTACGGCGGGGGGACCTATATCGCCGTGGGGGATAGGGGACTCATCTATTCGAGCCATGACGGGCGCGCGTGGGCGCGGCAGGCGCGGAGCGTCTCAGGGGATCGACCGAACTTGAATGCCGTCGCCTACGATCCCCAAGGCCTATTCCTGGTCGTCGGCGATTCCGACCAAATATGGTCGAGCAGCGATCTGATCAAGTGGTCCGCCCAGCAAGGCAAATATAATAGCTATTATCAGGATGTGTCTTGCGGGGCCGGCACCTCTGTCGCGACGGATACATATGAAGGTGGCGTGGACTTCGCGGGCGGTCTTTTCTTCCGCCTGACCTGCGGCGCCAAGCGGGGCCAAACGAGCTTGGATGGGAAAGACTGGGTCGACGGCAATCTTTCCGCCTCGGGCGGCCTAGGGCATGTGGCCTTCGGTGGCGGCGTCTACGTCGCATCGATGGCCGGGGGCATGAACGGCATCCTAACCAGTAAAAACGGCGTCGACTGGGAGGAGTGCACGGAATTTCCCGGCGGCTTGAAGGCCATCGCGGCTTGCGATTCACGCTTCGTCGCCGTGGGCCTCCACGGCGAGCTCCGCACGAGCGAGGACGGCTCGTCTTGGCGGTCTCATCATCCCCTAACCGCCGAAACGCTCTGCGCCGTCGCCGCAGGAGGCGGCGTTTGCGTCGCCGGGGGCTCGGGCGGCGCTCTCTTGCGGAGCGATGGGGGAGCTCCCTGGGCCTTGATCGACGGCGAGACCACCAAGAATGTCACGGGACTAACGTACGGAAAGGCCGGTTTCGTGGCGGTAACGGACGTCGGGACGATCCTGTGCAGCTCAAACGGAATTTCGTGGGCGGCCTATACCCCCGGGGTTGCGGCCTCGTTTTCGAGCGTCGTATCCGGTAATGGCGTCGAGGTCGCGGCGGGCTCCCGGGCGCTTCTTGTCCGAAGCGGCGACTCCACCTGGTCCGATGCACAGTGGATAGATCGGGGCACTGTCTACAGAAATTATTTCGCCGCGGGCCATTTTGTCCAATACTCTGATCTGGGCTATTCCCAGAGCGACGATGGCCTAGCCTGGCGATTGGTCTATCCCGGCAGCGCGGATTGCCCCATTTGCGTAGCCGAGGCTGGCGAACATTATATCGGAGCAGGCGGCTCAGGGATCCTCGCGAGCAGGGACGGCCTTTCCTGGGCAGTATGCCGTCACTCGAGAAGTGAACAGACTATGGGCGTCGCGTTCGCCAAGGGCATCTCGGTTGCGATCGGCCCGACTTCGATTCTTGTATCGCCCTAGTGTCCCGTATTATTCACAAGGCTTAATGCCCGCGCCGCCACCGCCATGCGGTCGGGCATTTGCGTAATCATGCGTTGAGCAAAGCGAATAATACGGGACACTAGCCACCGAGGAGTCCCCGCCGGCGGTCGCGCGCAAGATCATGGAACTCCTGCGCGATGCCGGTCTGCTTCATTTTTCGGTTTCGCTCATCCTCCGCAATCATGTATACTTGCCGTATGGCAGGAATCAAGCAGATCGTCACGGCCGCCCTCGGACTCATCCTCGCTATGGCAGGCTGCTCCCGCGAGGGCCTCGGCGCCCCAGCCGGCGGGCCCCACAAGCGATCGCCGGGCGCGATCCAGTACTATTTCGACAAGGGCGCAAGCGACGCGCTCGAGCTGGGCGCGCGCGAAAGCTTCCAGCTTTGGTCCGACGCGACGAAGCTCGAGTTTTCCTACGCCGGCAAGGCGGCGCCTCGCGTCGCGCGCGATGGGCGGAACGTCGTCGCGTTCGCGAAGAAGTGGCCGAACGAGCTGCCGATAAGCGCCGCCGCCTGGTGCAAGGCCTACCTCGACAAGGCGGGGAACATAGCCGAGGCGGACATCCTCCTCAACGCCCAGGCCTATTCCTTCACGACGAAGCGCGAGGCGAAGCCAGGCAGCCTCTACATCGAGGACGTCCTCGCGAAGGAGATCGGACGGAGCTTGGGCTTAGGCTTGGGCGGCGAGGCCGGCGATCGGTACCGCTCGGCCCAGGCGGGCGACGGCTTCGAGCCGGGCATAGACCCGGCCGATATGGCTGCCTACCTGTCCCTCTACGCGGCGGGGCAGTGAGGGGCGGGAACTACGCGCGCTTGGCCTCGGCCTCTGCCAGGTCCATGCGCTTGAGCTTGGATCGGAAGTTGGTCGAATCGTCGGCGAGGATCGTGTCGAGGAAGGCCATCTGCCGCTCGATGGCCTCGCGATAAAGGTCGCGATCCACGCCCTGGCGGGCGGCGAAGTGCGCCTGGGCGCGGTTCGAGACGCGGCCTAGGGGGCCGTCCAGGCGGGCCTTGGTGGACGCATAGAAGCCGGCGGTCTTGCGCAAAATGTCGAAGGCGCTATCGTAGCCCCCGATGCCTGCCTCTCTGAACTCGTAATATAAGAATAGCAATTTTTCGAGGTAGGCCCGGTCGGCCATCTGGCCGATGATGTCGGCGGCCGCCAGCACCTCGGCCCCGAGGCGCTCGCCCTCGTCTTCGAAGGACAGGGACTCCCATGGCCTCGCGAGGTCGGTGCCGAGGATCATTCGGGCGAGCCGCTCGGCGCGCGCGGGTTCCAGACCGAAGGCCGCGGCCTCCTGGCGCACGAAGGCGGCGGAGCGGTCCACGTGCACTTTCGTGTATTGGGCTCCGGTCCCGTCGGTATCTCCTTCTTTTTTGATGTATCCGGAATCGTGAAGGAGGGCCGCAAGCAGCGTATCCACGGCCCGCTCCGGGCCGAGGGCCAGGCCTGAGAGCTCACAGCCATCGATGATGCGCGAGGCCGCCGCGAACACTCCCACGCTGTGGCCGTAATCGTGGTATTGGACCGCGCAGGCTTGGTAGCCCGGCAAGCGGCCATCGAAGAGCCGTTTGGTGCTTAGGAAAGCCTTATCTACGATCGTAAAGTCGGCTTTCGGATAACTCATTTTGTAGAAGTGTTTTGCGTCGGCGATTATAGCCCGAGGCTTGCTGAGATCGATGAGGCTGGACAATTGGATCTCCTGCTTCGATTGGGCGCCCATATTTTTCCTAACGCCGATACCGAGTAGATGCAGTGGAGCCGCCGCGGCGTCTTTGGGCAAGTATATCCCAAGGAATCGAGGGAATCAGGGAGAATAGCGGGGAAACGCCGTGAACGAGGCTAAGTTTCCGAAGGGGGCTTGCGCAGATTTTTCGAGCCTGATCGCGTTCGCTTGGAGGATAGGCGCCTTTCCCGGGAGGCTCGCGTGGGCTTGGTCGCCCTCCGCGGCTTAGGCAGCCGGGCCGCCCCCGCGACGAGGGCGAAGAGCCTGGCAATCGCGGCTTCGCGATTGCGGCCTTGATCGCGCTCCTCGTCGGCCTGGACGACGAGCTCGCCCAGGTTGGTTAGCTTCGAGGCGAGGCGAAGCGAGGCTTGGGCGGCCTCGGCTTCCGTGAGCCCCTCGACCTCGTCGAGGCGGATCCTCGCTATGGCCTTGGAGTTGACTTTGTTGACGTTCTGCCCGCCGGGACCGCCGGACCTCGCGTAGTCGAGCTGTGTCTTGGCCTCTATCGAGGCGCGGAGTATGCCTGGGTTCACGATGCCTCCGGAGCGCGGGACGTGATTTCGAGCGTCGAGCCGGGCCCGAGGCCGAGCCCCCCGCCTGGCCGCTCTTCGAGTCCGCCGCAGCGGATGAAGTCCCCGCGCGCGAGGCTCATGAAGCCGTAGGCTCGCGCGACGCCGTCGTTCGCGGGGGCGGAAAGCGTTTCGAGCCTGCCTTCGCCGCAAAGGATATATCGCAGGCGGCCCGCCTTGTTGAGCATAGGGTCCGATACGACGCGGCGGCCGGCGGCGTCTCGGGCCTCGGGCCCTTGATCTGCGGCGATGGCGAAGTAGCCGTGCTTGACCGAGCTCCGGTCGAGGCCCGCCGCCTCGGCGAGCGATGCGACCGGCTCGGGCGGGGCCCAGGCCGCCTCGGCATGGCAGCTGCGCTCGGGTCCCGCGGCGAGTATCGGGCATGGGTAGGATCCCGGGCAGGGCGCGATTACGCGCCGGCCCGTGGCCGCGAGCAGGTCGCGGAGCTGGAGGAGCTCGCGGCAGGTGGAGAGGAGGGCGGGCTCGAGGACGAGCATGCGGCCGTCCGGGGCGAGCCGCCCCGCTGCCCGCTCGAGGAGGCCGAGCCTGCGCGAGCGCGCGTCGCCCGCGCCCAGCCAGAGCTCGTTAAGGCAATGCCCCATCACGATGAGGTCGAAGGGGCCCTCGGGCAGGGTCGCATCGGACTCGAGGTCGAGCTCGCGGAGCCTTAGCCGCGCGGGACGCGAGTCCCCACG
>DBTW01000138.1 GCA_002307245.1 Spirochaetaceae bacterium UBA1306
GGGTACGCAGGCTCGTCGTGCCCACGGCGATGACCGGCCGTGCCTCCGCCTTGGCGGCCATGACCTCGCGGGCCGCCGCCTCGGGGACGGAATAGGCTTCCTCGTGCATCGCGTGTCCCTCGATCGCGTCTGAGCGCACCGGCAGGAAAGTCCCGAGGCCGACGTGTAGGGTGACCGTCGTTCGCCTGACGCCCCTCGCGTCGAGCTCCGCGAGGAGGGCTTCCGTGAAGTGCAGGCCGGCCGTCGGGCAGGCCGCAGAGCCCAGCTCCCGCGAGTAGACGGTCTGATAGCGCTCATCGTCGTCGGGCGCGTCCTCCCGCTTGATGTAGGGGGGGAGCGGGACATGGCCGTTGCGCTCGAGGTATTCCTCGGTCATGGGTCGGTCGAAAGACAGGATGAGCGTGTCCGGCCGGCCGTCGGCCCCGGCCTCGCCCGGCCCTAGGACTTCCGCGAGAGCCTCCCCCGCAAGGCGGTAGCGGCGTCCGGCCCGCTGCTTCTTCAGCTTCGAGGCGACGGCCTCCCAGGAGCCATCGGGCCTCTGCCCGAGCAGCAGGAATTCCGTCTTCATCCCCGTATCCAAAGCCTCGCCGAAGATCCGCGCCTTGCGCACGCGACTGTCGTTGAACACCATGAGGCAACCGGGCTCCACGAAGTCCGCGAGCCGAGCTACGGCCGAATGGACCCGAGCTCCGCTGGCCCGGTCCAGCACGAGGAGCCTCGATTCGCCGCGTCGCGCCGTCGGCGCCTGGGCTATCAGCTCCTCGGGCAGCTCAAAAGAGAAGTCTTCCGTCCTCACTGGGGATCTCCAAGCCGAGGTGGCGGTATGCGGCGGCGGTGGCGACTCGGCCGCGCGAGGTGCGCGCCACGAGGCCGGCCTGGATGAGGTAAGGCTCGTAGTAGTCCTCGAGGCTGTCCACGCCCTCCCCCACAGTTATCGCGAGGGTCTCGGCCCCGACGGGCCCGCCTGCGTATTTTTGAATGATGGCTCGAAGGATCTCCCGATCGAGCCTCTCGAGGCCGAGGGCGTCGATCTCGAGGCGTTCGAGGCCGAGCCCGACGACTTTTCGCGTGATGCGGCCCTTGCCTTCGATCTGGGCGAAGTCGCGCATGCGCCTTAGCAAGCGGTTCGCGATGCGGGGCGTTCCCCTGCTGCATGCGGCGAGGAGGCTCGCGGCCTCTCCGTCGATATCCACCCCGAGTATGCCGGCCGACCTATGAACGATGGCATCCAGCTCTCCAGGCTCGTAATAGCCAAAGCGCAGGGATATCCCGAAGCGACTGGCCAAGGGGGCTGAGACGGTGCCCGCCTTGGTCGTGGCGCCGACGAGCGTGAAGGGCGGCACGGGTATGCGCACAGTGCGGGCGGCCGGCCCCTGCCCGATTACCCAGTCGAGCTCGAAATCCTCCATCGCGATATAGAGCATTTCCTCGATGGCCGGCTTCAGCCGATGGATCTCGTCGATGAAGAGGACGGAGCGCTCCTTGAGGGTCGTGAGAATGCCCGCGAGGTCCTTGGGCTTGTCGAGGGCGGGGGCGCTCGTCGGCTTGAAGTCGGCCCCGAGCTCGTTGGCCACGACGAGGGCGAGCGTCGTCTTGCCGAGGCCGGGCGGTCCCATGAGGAACAGGTGATCGAGGGCCTCGCCGCGCTCGCGGGCAGCACGGATGAACACCTCGAGATTGCGCTTCAGCGCGGCCTGTCCCTGGAATTCGGAGAGGAGCTTCGGCCGGAGCGAAAGCTCGCGCTCATCCTCGCCAGGCTCGTACTCGGGATCCAGCTCTCGCGGCATGCGCCTCAAGCCCCAGCCGACAGCTCGAGGAGAGCGGCGCGGAAGATATCGCGTTCGAGCTCCGAACCCGCGGCGGTCCCGGCTTTCGCCGCAGCTTCGGCCGCTGCGGCCGCGACCGCCTTCTCCGCCAAGCTGCGGTCAAAGCCCATGTCGGCGAGGGCGCGCACGATATCGGACCAGGCGCCGGCCGCGCCGCGCCCAGCCTTGGTCTCCGCTCCGGCCCCGCTTACGAGCTTGCCTTTGAGCGAGAGCATCATCTTCTGCGCTAGCTTCGGGCCCACGCCTGGGATTTTCTGGAGGGCCGCGAGATCCTCGTCGTCGAGGGCGGCGCCCAGGGCTTCGGGCTTTATCCCGGAGAGGATACGCAAGGCCTGCTTGGGGCCGATGCCCTCGACCTTCATCAATTCCTTGAACACGGATCGGTCCGACTCGGAGGGGAAGCCATAGAGGCGCATGCCGTCCTCGTAATGATGGAGCCAGGTGAAGGCCCTGGCCTCGTCGCCGACCCGGCCGAAATCGTCGACCGAGCGGGCCGGCACGGCCAGCTCCCATTCGACGCCGCCCGTCTCTATGCAGATCGTATCGGCCCGCTTCTCGCTGAGCCTGCCGCTGACGCTATTGAGCATGTCGAAGGAGTATAGAGCGCGGTGGAGCTCGGCGGCAATACCGCCAGGGCTTTTTTGTGATGCGCAATGGCCCGTCCTCGCGTATAGTCGCCTATCATGCCCTATCGAGGAGAAGCAAATGGGAGCTTTGCGCGATGCGATGATCGACGACATGAGGCTGCATGGCTATAGCAAGAAGACGATAGACATGTACGTAAAATACATGGCCCGCTATGCAGCGCATTTCGGGAAATCGCCGCTGGAGATATCGCCCGAGGAGCTGAGGTCCTTCTTCATCGGGCTTATCGATAAGGGCACTTCACCCTCCACGCTCCACAACTACTACAGCGCGATCAAAGTATTCTATCGTTTCCACGACCGCGACTGGTATCTCGATCGCATCCCCCCTCCGAAGATCCCTTTCAGGATCCCCTCGGTCATGGACCAGTCCGAGATCCAGGCCGTCCTCGACCGCTGCCGGACCCTGCGACACAAGACGATCTTCACGCTCATCTATTCGGCCGGCCTGCGCGTCTCGGAAGCCGCGAACTTAAGATGCTCCGACATCGACTTCAAGCGGCGCATCATTCACGTCCGCAGCTCGAAAAACGGAAAGGACCGCTTCACCATCTTAGGAGACAAGACGGCCGTCTTGATCGAGAGGTACCTAAACCGTTACAAACCTAAAAGCTACCTATTTTATTCCCTGCACGATATCGCTCGCCCCATACCTATCAGGCAGATCCAGGATACCTTCCACAAGCTCGTCCTAGAGGCCAAAATCCAAGGCGCCCACGTGCATACTCTCCGGCATTCCTTCGCGACGCACCTGCTCGAAGCGGACACGAATCTTTTCTACATCATGAAGCTGCTTGGCCACACCTCGATCAACTCGACCATAGTCTACCTCCACATGCAGCGACTCGACATGCTCAGTATCGTGAGCCCACTCGACGCTTCATCGATCGTCGTGGACCGCGGCCTCGAGCTGGAAGACGGGCAATACCTGCTCACGATAGCGTCGTGAGGCCGGCCGGCCGGTTATGCAGCGCCAGGCGAGCATATTAGCTTATCATATCATCACGTTCAGGCTACATACCTGGAGGCAAGTCAATGAACGCATAAGCCGCATCGCCGGCCGTCGCGATCTCGCCATGCGCGGGCTTGCGTCGCGCCGCGACGAACGGCAGGGATGGCGCCTTCAGCTAGTGTTCCGTATTATTCACAAGGCCTAATGCCCGAGCCGCCACCCGCCATGCGGTCGGGCATTTGCGTAATCTTGCGTTGAGCGAAGCGAATAATACGGGACACTAGGTAGGGGCAAGCGCCGGTCAGTAAGGGAGGCGGGGGCTCGCGCATAGACGCGAAGAAGGGACTGCACGCATGGTGCAGCCCCTTCCCTTTATGCTGTTGAATCGAGGATCCGGCGCTAAGGCGACCGATCGGCGGCCTACTTCCCGACCTTAATCTCCTGCCAGGCCGCGTTGTACTTCTCCAGATCCGCCCCCAGGTCCAGCTTGAGCTCGCATTTGGCCAGGTCCTCCGCCTTGTACCACATGTCGCCTTTTTTGAGGGCGCGGGCAGGGATATTGGCCGTGCACGGGAAGCCGAAGGCGTCGCAGAACTCGGCGTATATCTCGGGCCTATGTATGAAGTCGATGAACTTGAGTGCCAGGTCCTGGCTTTTCGAGCCCTTCAGCACGACCATGGAGTCGATATAGAGGGGACCGCCCTCCTTGGGGATGAAGAAGTCCACATCGCCTCGCTTGGCGGCGTCGTACTCGGCGAAGATCGACTCGGCATAGCCCTGGGCAACCCAGAATTCGCCGGCGGCGAAACCCTTGGCGAAGGCCTCTGCGTCGAATTTGAGGAGATTGGGCTTCCAGGTCTTGTTGACGAGCTCCTCGGCTGCCTTGACCTCGGCCTCGTTCACGCTGTTGACGGACTTGCCCTGGAAGGCCAAGGCATCGCCCAAGACTTCGCGCATGTCATCCAGCATAGTCATCTTGTCCTTGAGATCCTTGCGGGAAAAGATGGACCAGCTATGGTCGTAGTCCTTCACCTTGGCTTTGTTGACCGCTACGCCGGCCGCGCCCATGTAATAGGGCACGGAGAAAGCGTTATCGGGATCGTAATCCTTCGAGCGGGCGAGCACCGCGGGGTCGATGTTCTTCCAGTTCGAGAGCTTGGACTTGTCGATCTTCGCGAGCATGCCCTGCTTGGCCATGATCGATACGTAGTCCGCCGAGGGGAAGACGATGTCGTAGCTCGAGCCGCCGGCCTTTAGCTTGGCGAACATCGTCTCGTTCGAGTCGAAGGAATCGTAGACGACCTTGCAGTTGTACTCCTGCTCGAACTTGGCTATCACCGAATCCGGCGTATAGTAAGTCCAATTGAAGATGTACAGCTTCTTGGGCCCAGCGTCCTTCTTGGAGCAGGAGCTTAGGCCGGCCGACATGCCGAGCGCGAGCGAGACGGCGACCACTGCGGTCGCGGCGCGGAGAAGACGTTTCATTTCGTCCTCCCTTTATATTGGAGTGTAGGCAACCTAGGGTTGCCTCGGCGGCTTAAGGCCGCCCATGCGTCGCACCGCCCTCAGTGGGCGGCGTAGACTTTCAGGAAATTGCGCGCCGGGTATACGAGGAGCACGGTGCCCGCGACCATGACGACCGACAGTGCGTTGATGACGGGCGACACGCCGAAGCGTATTGCCGAGTAGATGAACAGGGGCAGCGTGGTGGAGCCGGGCCCGGCCACGAAGAAGGTGATCACGAAATCCTCGAGCGAGAGCGTGACGGCCGTGAGGAAGCCGGAGGCGATGCCGGGCATCGTGATGGGCAGGATGACCCGCGTGAGAGTCTGCACTTCCGAGGCCCCGAGGTCGCGAGCGGCCTCGATTATGCTCGGGTCGAATTCCTCGAGCCGGGCGGAGACGAGCATGTAGACGAAGGGGATGTTGAAGGTCGTATGCGCGATCCACACCGTGACGAGGCCGAGCTTGAGGCCGATTCCGGCGAAGAAGACCAGGAGCGATACGCCGACGATGATCTCGGGCATGATCATGGGCAGGAAGCTCATGGACTTGATGTAGGGCTTGTACCAGAACGAGTAGCGAGCCGTCCCGACCGCGGCCAGCGTGCCCAGCACGGTGGCCGCGAAGGCCGAGGTCGTCGCGATGATGACGGAATTGAGGAAGGCGCGCCAGAGATCGCCCGAGCCCAGGAAGAGCTTCTCGTACCATTGCAGCGAGAAGCCCGTCCAGCTCCCGCTCTTCGACGAGTTGAAGGAATAGACCAGGAGCACGGCCAGGGGCATGAAGAGGAAGACGATCACGGCGCCATAGACGAAGTCCGAGAGGGCGATGCCCTTGCGCCGCTTGGCTCGGCTCTTGCGGCCCGCGGCCTCCTCGAAGTTGGCGATGCGCGGCGGGAGGGGCCTAATGCCTTTGAGGGTCGCGCGCAAGGCACGATAGAAGGCGCGCACGCGAAGCTTCATGCCTGCCCGCCCGAGGGTATGCCGGCGGTGGCGCTCACCGGCCCTATGCCCGATTCCTCGACCACGATGTGGGAGGATCGCCTGCTCACGAAGGCGAACATGATGGCGGCGATGCCCGTCAGGACGGTGACGCCCATCGAGATCGAGGAGGCGAGGGGCCAGTT
>DBTW01000111.1 GCA_002307245.1 Spirochaetaceae bacterium UBA1306
CGCCTGCTACGTCGTGGACCAGGCCGCGAACGCGGTGAGCATGGCGCGGGCCGTCTACGTGACCCAGATAGCCGATGACCCGGCCGACGTCTCGCCGACCCTCTCGCTCGGCATCACCATCGACCACGCCATGTCGATGTTCATCCCGATGCTCGGGGGCCTCGCGTGGCGCGGCGCCGGGGAGAGGGGTTATCGCTGGGTCTTCCTGGGCGGCGCCGTGGTAGCCGCCCTCAACTTCGTCGTGACGCGGGGGATGAAGCGGCGCGCGTGACGCAAGCCCTGCGGCCCTAGCGCCGCAGGGCGATGAGGCCCATCCGGCTCCCGACCCCGAGCTTGCGGAAGATCCGCGAATTGTGGTTGCCCACCGTCGAGGGCGACAGGCCGAGAGCCTGGGCGATCTCCTTGTCGCTCAAGCCCTCGAGGATGAGTCTCGACACCTCGATCTCGCGCCTGGATAGGCCCTTGTCGCGGAACAGGGCCTCGAGGCGCATGGCGGCATCGCGGGGCGGGACGGGCCGCGGGCCGCGGGAGTCGAAGCCGTCGATGAGGCCGATGATGGAGTCCTTGAGCCTCGACTTGATGCCGCTCTCGATGGCGCCTTTCCATTCGGCGAGCGAGGAAACCTTCGCGACCAGCTCCGCCGCGGAGAAGGGCTTTTCGATGAAGTCGAGGGCGCCACCCTCCAGGGAGAGGATCCTTTCGTCCGCGTCGGCCAGGGCGCTCAGGAAGACGAAGGGCAGCTCCGACCAGCGCCCGTCCCGGCGCATGGCGGCGAAGAGCTCGCGCCCGTCCATCTCAGGCATCATGATGTCGCTTACCACGCAATCGGGCGTCTCCTCCTCGAGGAGCTCGAGGGCTTCCCTGCCGTTCGCCGCCGCCCTGACCCTGAAGGAATCCGAAAGCGTCGCGACGAGGTATCCGCGCAGGTCGGCGTTGTCCTCGACGACGAGGACCGATCGCGCGGCCGCGCCGGAGGCGGGGCCCTCCGGAGGTGGCGGCGCCGCCCCGCCCTTCTCGAATTCCGCGCGGAAGCGCTCGGCCTTCCGCGCGTCGGGATCGCCCAGCTCCCCGTCCCTCGACTCCCATGCGCCGTGCTCGAAGGGCAGGACTATGGCGAAGGCGCTCCCACGACCCGTCTCGCTCTCGACCTCGAGCCGGCCGCCATGGAGGCGGACCGCCTCGCGGGCGAGGGTCAGGCCTATGCCGGCGCCCTCGTACTTCCGGTTCGAAGACGACCCTCCGCGATAGAAGCGGCGGAAGACCTGGGCCTTCTCCTCGCCCGACATGCCTACGCCGGTGTCGCGCACCTCGATCCTCGCCTCTTTCCCCTGCGCGTCGAGCCTCGCCCCGAGGGAGACGCTGCCGCCCTCGGGGGTGAATTTCAACGCGTTGGAGAGGAGGTTGAGGATGGCCGTCTCGAGGAGCTCCGGGTCCGCGAGGACGCAAAGCTCGGGGTCCGACACGGAACAGGCAAGCGAGATGCCCCGCGACTCCGCCAGCGAATCGAACTCCCCGGCGATCCTCCGCAGGAAAGGATGAAGGAGGATGGGGCGCGGGCTGAGGCTGGCCGCGCCCTGCTCAATCTTGCCGAGGTCGAAGAGATTGCCGATATTTTTAAGGAGCTTCTTCGCGTTGCGCGCTATCGATCGAAGGCTCTCCTCGTTCGCCTTGATGGAGTCCCCGCAGCGCCCTGAGGACAGGCGCTCGGTCAGGCCGAGGATCACGGCGAGGGGCGTGCGCAGCTCGTGGGAGACGTTCATCACGAAATCCGACCTCTGCCGGTCCGTCTCGCGGAGCAACTCGGCCTCGCGGAGCGCGAGCCTCCGGGCGGCCTTCTCCTCGCCGAAGCGGTCCCCCAGGTTAAGCGAGAAGAAGAGGGAGCTCAGCGCGTAGCCGATGATCAGGGGATAGCCCTCGCGGAAGGCCTGGCTGAAGGGCCCGCCCTCGATCAGGCTCCCGCCCACGACGCCCATGGAGAGGGCTCCCGCGACGATGAACGCCCCGTTCAGCGCGAGGGCTTGGGCGGCGGCCCTATTGCCGCGCAGGGCGGCCGCGATGAGAACCCAGACTATGGCGGCGAGATAGCCTATCTCGGCGCATTCGAAGGCGTAACGGAAAGCCCTGGAGCGGAGGGCCAGGATGGGAAGGAGAGCGATTCGGTCGACCAGGAAGAAGAGAGCGAGGCCGACCATGAGGGCGCGTATCGCCCGGCGCCCCCTGGCTCCGCCTTCCGCTTCCTTAAAGGCGAATTCCCTGATAAAGAGCAATACGGCGAAAAGGAATATCCAGGGCATCGCCGGGGCGGAGTCGGCCTCGGACAGGTCGATGAAGAACTTATTATAGCTGCGCTCGATGAAGAAGAGGAGGCCCGTGAGGTTCATGAGACCGAAGGCCAGGTAGGTCCCCTCGCGCGAGCGCGCCCCGACGATGAAGCCGTGCAGGGACATCATCGCGAGGATGCCCAGGAGGAATGCCGAGAGCCAGGCGGGGAGACTGCCCTCCGCCGCATAACGCGGAATGATGGCGAGGGGATAGGCTTCGCGATCGTCCCGGCTCGAGCCCCTGGCGACGGCGGCGAAGCGCCGTATCCTGCCGTTCGCGCTGTCGTAGACGTACACCTCGCCCCCTGCGACCGCCACAGCCCCGGGGTCGTCCATCAGGCCGCCCTCGGAGCCCGCCATGCCGTCCTTGGCCGTTGCGGCGAGGAAGGTCTTGCCGCGATAGGCTACGAGGTTCTCCGCCCAGCGGTTCGATACGTAGAGCGCCCCGTCGGCCCCCGGGGCGGCCGACACCGGGCAATTGAAGGCCCATTCCGCGGTCAGGTAGGATACGAAGCCCAGGTCCCGATCAAGGACGAGGACTCCGTCGAAGGGATCGCTCTCCATCTCTATGGGGATGAAGTAGCGGCCGCTCAGGTACTGGATCGATTGGGCCTTCATGGGGCCCGCGACCGACACGGGCAGGCGCTTCCTCAAATCGCCGAGCTCGAGGCGATCGGCCGCCGCCGCCGCGGTGACTTCCGACGCGCCGCCCGAGGCCAGGGCGCCGCGATAGAGGACGACGCCCGAGGGCCCTCCGTCCTTCCTGTCGGCCCAGGCTACGGCGAGGTCGCCGCCCTCGGCGGCGGCGAAGCCCACGGCGAAGGGCGAAGCCTCCGAATCGCCCTTCGCCGCGAAGGGGATGCGGAGCTCGCGCAAGGCCCTGCCCTCGTGCGAACGGATCGCGATCTCGTAGGCTCCCGGGACCGCCTTCGCCGCGCCCAGCATCCCGTCGCTCGTCGCGAAGACGCGCAGCGCGCGAAGCTCGGAGCCGTCGGCGTCCTCGAGGGTTCCGAGATAGTCCCCCTCGGGGAGGGAAAAGGCCAGGACCTGCCCCCTCCAGCGCGGGTCCTCGTCGTATCGCGTAACGCGGGCGTAGAGCCTGGGAGGGGATTCGAAGGCCGCGAGGGAGACATATGGCGCCGAGCTCGAATCCGCGGGCAAGAGGCCCTGGCCGAAATCCCCTCGGTAGTCCATCTTGTGCGCGCAAGCCGAGAAGAAGATGGCGCAGAGGGCGCTGATGAAAAGCGAGGAGCGTCGGCCGAAGCCCATAAATGGCGATTATAGGGGGGCTCCTGCCCTAGGTCAACGGCGAGGCCGTTAGGCGAGGCCCCTAGGCGGCGCGGGCTTCCCCGCCTGCCCGAATTAATGCTGCTCCATAATCGTTAGGCTCGCGTCGCTCGTCGAGAAATCGACGGCCGCGCTGAGGTCCCCGGCAAGGCCCGCCGCTTCGTGGCTTACCATGGCGAAGCTGCCCGTATTATCGGCGCCGGTCGGCATGGCTAGCCCGGTGGCCTCCGGGATGAAATCCGCCGCCCATGATAGGGCCGTGTTGGAATGGGCGCTGCTACCACCGTCCCCAGGCACCCGCAGCAGCCATAGGTCGTCCTTTCCCGAGCCGAAGGAGTAGGTCTTGCCCGCGACCAGGATGCCGTCGCCGGCCAGGGCCAGGACGCTGCCGCCGTCGAGATTGTCGGCGAAGGCGCCGCCGTAGCGCTTCGCCCAGACGGGGCTCAAGTCCGAGCTTCCGAGGCGGATCAGGGCCAAATCCGAGTTGAGGCTGCCGGCGACTTCCCGATAGCCCCCGCCGATCACGAGGTCCCCGTCCGAGAGCTGCGTTGCGTCGGCGTCGTAGACGCTGTCCCAGGACCAGAAAGCGTTCACCGCCAGGTTGCCGTCAAGGCGCAGGACTACGGCCTTGTCGTCGTACGCGCTGTCGAAGAACAAGTCGCCGGCCCCAGGCGTATTGGCGACGGCCGCGAACCATTTCGCCCTGCTCTCTTTGAAGCGGCCGTTCTGGATATCAGTGGGGATCCGCACCGAGGAGACAGGTTCATGGCTCGAGGCATCCAGCCAAGCCAAGTTGAGGGTCAATGTATCGGCGCTGCTATATCGCTCTTCCTCGGCCACCACCAGGTACTCGGCGCCGATTTTTTCCAGGCTCAGGACAGCTTCGTAGGAATTGCCGCCACCATAGGTCTCGAAGGCCGTGGGACTGCCATCGGCGCCGCATTCGAGCAGGGCGATCTTATTCAGGCCATCCTGGTAATGGGAAAAGGCCAGGGCAAAGGAACCGTCGTCGTTGGCCGCGAAGGCCCCGGACCGGTAATACCAATTCGTGGGTGCGTGAATGCGCTCAATGGCGTATTCCTTGGCGAAGATCCTGGTCCCGTCGGCCGCGAGACCGACGATAGCCAAGGGGGCGGGACCGTTAATATCGCCATAGTTGAACTTGAAGAGCACATAGAAGGCCCGGCCGTCGGACTCGCGGTGGATGTAATACGGGAAATAGGCGCAGCCTTCGGCCAAGCCGCGATCCGCGCAGGCGAGGTAGCCGAAGTCGCCGGACAAGGTAGTGGTCTGACCGGAGTTGCGGATCTCGAATGTGCCGTTATCCATGGCGAACAGAGTCCCGCCCACCTCGTCGAGATCAGCCTGTCCCATCGTCCTGGCCCACTCGGCGCCGCTCGGGGAGCCCACGGTACTGGCGAAGCTGAAGGTCCGGGAGATACTTGGGCCGAAGCTATACAGGTAGGCTGCGGCCTTGAACACGCAGTTCTTGGCGATGACGATCTCCTGGCCGGGGAAATACGATAGGCTGCTCGTGGAGATATCGTAGCCGTCGATGCCGTAGTAGACGGAAGCATTGATCCCGGCCGAGCAGGACAAGGTGAACCGCGCGAAGGCCCCGGTCTCCTCGACCATGTTCATCGTCAGCGTCGGCAGAGGGTCTTCGGGTTCGACCGGCAAGCCGCCCATGACGCCATAGGCCATGCCGTTATAGGAGCCGGCGGTCCAGGAGATGCTTACGCTGTCGCCGTCGAAGCCCCCATGCACCGTCACGAGTCCGATGCCGCTGGGCAGGCTCATATCCATGATTTCGTAGTTCACGATATCCCACGAGCCCTGGGCATTGATGGTGCTCGTGGTAGTCCCGCCGCTGACCTTAAGGTTAATACTCACGACCTTGCCATCGCTGACATAGACAATGAAACCGTCGTTGCCGGAATAGGATCCGTCGGCCGGGACGTTTTTCGCGCTCGCGACAGAATCGCCGCAGGAAACGGCGAGGCTCAGACATGCCAACATCAGAGCGAGGGCGGAAAAGGATCGGAGGGTTTTCGTCATTTGACTATCCTTTGTCGAAGCGAGCTGTCGCCCTTCGTGGCGTCGGGCGGGATACGATGGCGATCGTAGTAGTGGAAGCCCTTGGTATCGAGTGTTCCGCATCATTCGCTTCGCTCGACGCAAGATTGCGCAAATGCCCGACCGCATGGAGGGAATATATCAGGCTTCGCCGCCCCCGATCGTAGTGATTCCTTCCCCATGGAGTGGGTACTTGTCCCCCAACGGGCCCTTCGCTCGCGCCCCCGGAGGCCTGCTGGCGAGGAAGAGCGCGAGACCGCGGGAAAAGCCGGGGATTTACATAGTCCGGCGCCATCGCTACCATTATTGCCAGTCTATCCGAGCGCTGAGTCGGTGAGGCAGGAGGATTCACCATCACAAAAAAGAAAATTTGCCTTTTCGGCGCCTTTGGCGTCGGCAAGACGAGTCTCATCGGAAGGTTCGTCAACAACGTGTTCTCGGCGAAATACCTATCCACGGTCGGCGTCAAGGTCGACAAGAAGCTCCTGTCCCTCGGGCCGGGGAAGGAGCTCATGATGATGGTCTGGGACCTCGAGGGCAGGGACGATTACGTCTCGATAGCCGACAGCTATCTGCGCGGGATGTCCGGCTTCTTCCTGGTCGCCGACGGTACCCGCCCGGAGACAATCGACGACGCCCGGGATATCCAGCGAATCATGGCTGGGCTCTTCGCGGAAGTGCCCTCGGCCCTACTCGTCAACAAGGCCGACCTCGGCGCCGAGTGGCGGGCGAGCGAAGAGGACTGGGCCGAATTCCGAGCCTCGGGGATCGAGGTGCTGCGCACGAGCGCGAAGGACGGCAGCGGAGTGGAGGAGTCCTTCGCCACCCTCGGGAGGAAGATGATGGGCGAGGACGAGCGCTGATGGCCGCTCGGCAGCCCGACGGTCTCGAGGAGCGCATGAAGGAGCTCGACGAGCGCGAGCGGTATGCCCTCAAGCGGCTGCGCAAGTCGATAGGCTCGGGGGCGCTCACCGCGGAGGGCGTCGGGGAGATCCTGCCCGAGGCGGTGGTGATCAGCGCCGACGGAGGCGGGCGGCTCCCGAAGTCCCTGGTCGAGACGACCGAGACGGCCATCGGCATCTCGGTGTCGCAGGACCCGGCCGTGCTCTCGGACGCCCTCTTCCCCATCATCGGCTCCGCGATACGCAAGGCCATAGAGCGCCTCGTCTCGGAGGCCCTGTTCAAGGTCAACGCAGGTCTCGAGAAGGGCCTCTCGGCGAAGCGGCTGGGCTGGCGCCTTCAGTCCATGAGGACCGGCGTCCCCTTCTACGAGATTGCCCTCAAGAATACCCTCGACTATCGCGTGGAGCAGGTCTTCCTCATCCATAAAAAGACGGGAGTCCTCCTCGCCGACGCCTCCATGCCGGGCCCATCCGGCATTGCGGACAAGGACATGGT
Source organism: Spirochaetaceae bacterium UBA1306 (assembly GCA_002307245.1). Taxonomy (GTDB): domain Bacteria; phylum Spirochaetota; class Spirochaetia; order Treponematales; family Rectinemataceae; genus UBA1306. Next base: position 7,083 of record DBTW01000111.1, read on the forward strand.
CGCCTCGATGCTAACCGCGGTGAGGGACTACATCAAGGATTCCCTCTCCCTCGCGAGAAGCTCGCCCGTCGACGTGCTCTCCGCCGGGGACTACTCCATCTTCGTCGAGGAGGGTCCCTACGCGCTCATGGCCCTGATCGTGCGCGGCACGCCCGACCCCCGCGTGCGCAGCCTGGCGCAGGACGCGCTCGAGACCGTCCACGCGAGGTTCGGGCCGCGGCTGAAGGCCTTCGACGGCGAGACCGAGCCCTTCGAGAAGGCCGAGGGCTTCCTCGAGCCCTGCCTGGTCAGCGTGGATCGAGGGGCTGGCGGCAAGAAGAAGCCCGTCTACGCCCTCGTCCTCCTCGGACTGCTGGCGGCGACGGGATCATTCTTCATCGTCAGGGGCGCGATCCAGTCCGCGCGCGACGGAGCCTTCCTGGCCGCACTAGACGCCGAGAGCGGGATCGTGGTCGTGGACGCGCGCCGATCGGGCGGGAAGTTGCGCGCCACGATCATGCGCTCGGCCCAGGCGCGCGCCATAGCCGACCTGGCGGCGGAGCTGGGCTACGATCTAGCCCGGACGGACTTCGACGTCGAGCTCTACCTATCCCTCGGCCAGGAGGGCGCAGTCTCGAAGGCGTATCCTGCTGCGCCCGCCATAACGTCCGCGGCTGCGAGTGCAGTCGTCCCTTCGGCCGCGGCGGCAAGCTCGAGCCCGATCTCCGTCGCCGCGCCCATTGCGATATCGCCGGCTGCCGCTCCGGCAAGCGCCCCCGCGGCGCCTCCGATCAGCACGACGGCCACGGCGACCATGACGGCCGACGCGGAGCTCCGATCCCTCGCCTCGCGCCTCGCGGCCGAGCGCATCCTCTTCGGCAAGAACTCCAGCCGGCCCCTGCCGGGTCAGGAAGGCCGCATCCAGGGCATCCGCGCCCTCGCGCTGTCCATCGTCGAGCGCGCGAGGGAAAAATCCCTCGTCCCCCGGATCGAGGCCGTCGGCCACGCGGCTGGGGCCGTGAGCGACGCCGCCGGGGACAGCTTCAGCGTCGAGCGCGCGAGGATGGCCATCAGGCTCGTCACGGGCTCCGAGGCCAGGCTCCGGCCCTATGTCGTCTTCAGGGGGGCGGGCAACGCGGAGCCGATCGCGGACGAGGAGATCGTCGAAGGGGCGTCGCAGAACCGCAGCGTGAGCTTCACGGCAACCTTCCGCTAAAGGCCTCGGCCACCCTCTCGGCCTCGCGCAGGGGGACGCGGAAGATCCCGCAGAGTATGTCCCCCGCGAAGCGGGCGAGGTTCGGAACCGCGGCGGGGACATCGTAGAAGACATAGGGATAGACGGACTCATAGGGATCGGCCAGCCTGCCCATGAAGCGCTTCTTCCTCGGCTTGCGGTCCAGCGCGAGCACATAGCGGGAAAAGGCCATGATCTCCCGGCCCCGCCCCCAGGCCTCCGCGCCCTCGGGCGCCGAGGAGGCCCGAGCGCTCAAGCTGAGCCAATAGCCGGAGGAGTCGAGGACCAAGGCGCGGCCGTCGTAGGCCAGGCGATCGCCTGGCCCGAGCCGCGCCGCCTCGAGGCAGCCTCCCCTCCCCTCGCCGTCGGGGGAGGAGTAGACGAGGAGGAGCCCGCGTTCCGGGGGGCGCTCGGGCCGGCAGTCGCCGAAGAGGGGCAGGCCCCAGCCCCTCGCCGCGAAGGGCCTCCCGAGCTGTCGCGGCATGACCTCGTACTTGCGCCTCGGGTCGTCGTCGGCCTCGAGCAGGGAGCGGGCGTAGGCGACCAGGGCGGGAATTTCCGCGGCCGCCCGCTCGGCGCGGCTCCCGCGCAGGAAGGCCCCGCTTCCGAGGAGCAGGCCTTGGGCGCGCAGGATCGAGACGACGCGCTCGATCTTCACCGGCCGGCGATCCGCGTGGAAGTCGAGGAGCTCCTCGTACTCGTCCGCAACGAACGACTCGAAGAGCAGGGACTGCATCTTCACGATTGAAGCGATGCGCTCGATCGGCCGCGCGCGCGAACCGAAGGCGGCAGGCATCAATAGAGTTCCGGTAGGTCTTCGACGCCCTCCGCGTCGAAGGATCCGAGCCTGAGCTTGATTATGTCGGGCGCGGCCTCGGCAAAGGCCTCGACGATGCCGGGGTCGAAGGCCCGGCCCGATTCCCTGCGGACGAGCTCGAGCGCGGCATCGGCGGTCCAAGGTTCTTTATATGGACGCCTCGAGAGCAGGGCGTCGAAGACGTCGACGATCGAGCAAATCCTCGCGACGAGGGGGATCGAGTCGCCGGCGCGGGCCTCGGGATAGCCTCGGCCGTCCCAGCGCTCGTGATGGAAGCGCGCGACTTCCAGGGCAGTCCTCATAAGCTTCCCCTCCTCGCCCTCGAGGATGTCGGAGCCGATGGTGGTATGCGTCTGCATGACCGCCCGCTCCTCCGCGCTCAGGCTGCCGGGCTTGAGGAGGATGGCGTCGGGGATGCCGACCTTTCCCACGTCGTGGAGAAGACTGGCATAGAAAAGGTCCTCGCAATCCTCGGTCGAGAAGCCGTAATTCCGCCCGACGAGGACGCAGGAACGGCCGATGCGATAGATGTGGCCGCCCGTCTCCTTATCTCGGAATTCCGCGACTCGGGCGAGCTTTACGATGATCGAGAGCCTCGATTGCCGCAGGTCCTTGGTCTTGAGCCTCACCGTGGTCGAAAGCTCGTGGTTCTGCTCGCGGACGGCCTTCATGAGCGCCTTGAGCTCGTCGTTGCGCCGGTCGAGGTCCCGCTTGAGCAGGGATATCTCGTTCCGCTGCTGCAAGATGGCCTGCTGAGCGCGCATCGCCTCGCTCGAGTCCATGACGACGAGGACTGCGCCGCCGGCGCCCGTCAAGGATCGCCCGGGCGCCGGCAGCACGCGAAAATCCAGGAAGCCCGTATCGCGGCGAATGCCCGGGATACTGATCTCGCCCGAGCCGGATTGGGCGATCATACGTATATCTTCTTCCCGGCCGACGAACTCGTCGAGGAGCTCGGCGACGAGGACAGGCTGTTCCGGAGCCTCGATGCCGAGGCTGCGCCAGAAACCGGGCTCTCCCGAGAGGAAACGGCCCTCCGAATCGAGCTCGCAAAAATATATGGAGAATCGCTCAAGGATATCCATCAAATTCTCTCTAAAACGGGAGTATCGTCTATTACATCCTATAGGATCAATAGAGAAAACTTATTCAGTGTTACGAAGCTTAATAGTTCGGATGCACGGGGAGATCGGAGAATAGCCCTTTTACTGCTCTACTCCACTCGTTTCTCAAAAAACAAGCTAATTCTTATCCTTATATTAAATTACCATTTTTTATCTATAAACTTCGTAACACTCAACATACCTTGCAGACAGCCAATCCATTCGCGTAGAATCCCGCCATGATCCCCGACAAAGTCAAGCAAGTCCTCGATGCCAATGGGCTCACGGCCCTCGAATTTGAAGCAGGCTCCACGCCGACCGCCGAGCTGGCGGCCGCGCGAATAGGCGTGGCGACCTCGCGCATCGCGAAGTCGCTACTGTTCAAGTCCAAGGATGGGGGCTATTTCATGGTCGTCTGCCCCGGGGATAAACGCATCCCGCCCTCCGCCTTGAAGCGCGCCGCGGGCTCCAAGCTCTCGATGACCTCTTCAGACGAGACCGAGGCCGTGACCGGCTACCGTCCGGGCGGAGTCTGCCCCTTCGCGATCGAAGGCGTGAGAATATTCCTCGACGAGGACTTGGGTAAGTACGAGACGGTCTACCCCGCCGCGGGCACCGACGCGACGGGCGTGCCCACGACCCTGGAGCAGCTCGAACGCATAACGGGCGGGGAGACGGTGGACTTCTCCGCGGAATGAAGAGAATACAAGCGCAAAGGCGCGAAGTTCAGCCGCAGAGTACGCAAAGAAAATTGCTGTTAGGGTATTTGCGATAAAGCGACTATTCCAATAAATCCCGAAGCTTCCTAGTGTCTCGGATTATTCACAAGGCCTAATGCCCGAGCCGCCACCTGCCATGCGGTCGGGTATTTGCGTAATCTTGCGTTGAGCGAAGCGAATAATACGGCACACTAGTGCTCTCTGCGGTCCGACTCTGCGCCCTTTGCGCTTGCATCTTCCCCGCTATTCAGCCTGGGGCTCCTCCTCCATCCGCATGGCGATCTTGTCCATGGTCTCCTTGGAGAGGTAGTGCTCGATGCGGCAGGCGTCGCGCTCGGCCGTCTCGGCGCCCACGCCGACGATGGTGCGCAGGAAGGCCGTGAGCAGATGATGGCGGCGGCGAATCTCGGCCGAGGCGGCCTTGCCCGAGGCGCTCAGGAAGACCTCGCCGTAATGCTCGTGCTCTATGAGGCCCCTGCGCTCGAGCTCGTGGAGAGCCGCATGAACCGAGGGCTTGGATACGCCGAGCTCCCGAGCGATGTCGGTAACGCGAGCCACCTTGGTGCGCTCGCGGAGGAGGCCGATCGTCTCGAGGTACATCTCCAAGCTCTCGGTCACCGCAACATCTCCCTTGGCTCCGCGCTATATATCCAGGAACGCGTTGCCTAAACCGCGAGTTAGTTAGTATATCAAAGGGTAGTGGCGCGGTAAATCGTCGTTTTTGCCTCCTCGTCGACGTATACTGTAAGTGGGGACTAAATTTCGACGCCCTATACCTTTCGCTAGGATCGTGTTCATGTTACGATTACGCTATCTTCCATCAGCATATAGTATAGGAGGATGCTTATGATCCAAGTTAAAAAGCCTCTCAATACAATACTCCTCGCCGTCGCAACCCTCGCTATCCTCGTATCCTGCGCCTCGAAGCCCAAGGCTACCGCGCCAGAGCCCACGCCTGCGCCAGTGGCCGCTCCGGTCCAGCCTACGCCCGCAGCGCCCGCCGTACAGGCGGTAGACCAATCAGAACTCGATAAATTGCTCTCGGAAGCCCAGGACCTCAAGAAGAGAGCCTACGACCTCAAGCTCTTCGAAGTCCTTCCCGACGACTACAAGACCGTCAACGCTTTATTCGACAAGGGCAAGAAAGCCTACGACGACAAAGACGGTCCGGCCGCCAAAGAGGGCCTTGGCGCCGCTATCGCCGCCTATAAGGACCTCATATCGCGCGGTATCGACGAGATCGCGGCCGCGAAGCGCAAAGATGCCGAGGACATGAAGGTAACCGCCGTCAAGGCCGGCGCCGACAGCGAGCAGCCCGAGCGTTTCGGCGCCGGCGACGAAGTCTTCGCGGCAGCTGATGCCCTCCTCCAGGGCAAGAAGGCCGAGGAATCCATAGGCGGCTTCGAGCGGTCCCGGCTGTATTACGAGCTCGCCTGGAAGCGCTCCGTCGCGAGCGGGCTCCGGGGCGAGATCGAGGAAAAGGATTTCGCCAAGTGGGACTCGGGCAATTACCAGCTCGCCGACACGAAGTACCAGGCCGAGGACGGCTTCTGGTCCTCCGAAAAGCCGGAAGACCGGGTCACGGGCGCGGACGCCCTCGATGAGGCCATACTCCGCTTTAACCTGGTGATTCAGAAGGGCCGGGAGATGGTGGCCGGCGCGGTCAAGGAGACGACCGATGGCTCCAAGCAGCGTGCCGAGGTGATCAAGGCCAATGTCGCCGTGAAAGACATGTACGAAACGGCCCTGGACCTGTATAACGAAGGATCGAGCCAACTCGCGGCCAAGGAATACGAAAGCGCCGCGGAGGCATTCGACCGCTCCGGCAAGGCTTTCGACGAGGCTTACGAGGCGGCGGCGGAGAAGCGCAGCGCAGCTTCGGCGGCCATGAAAGACGCCGACGAAGCCACCGCCGAGAGCCAGCGAAAGGCCGAGGAGGCCGATCCCCTCCTCCAGCCCAGTTCGCTGTAAAGGGGTAAAACGATGAAAAAGTATCTGACTATCCTGATCCTCGCGCTCGCCGCGTCCTCGATGGCCCTATCGGCGCAAAGCCTCATCGACAACCCGAGCTACCAGAAAAGCCTGGAACTCAAGGCCATGGCCGTACAGGCCTTCGACGACGGCGACTACGACGCCGCCACGGAATACGCTTCGCAGGCCAAGGAATACGCCTCCCTCTCCGACCAATATGTCGAGAAGATGGTCGCCAAGGCCGCGGCCGACAAGGCGATCGCCAAGGCTAAGGACAAAATGGCCTGGGCCGACAAGGTCAACGCCAAGGCGCTCTATCCGGAGGCCTACGGCAAGGCCTCCGAGTATTACGATGGCTCGCTCGCCGACTACGACGGCGAGGACTATCCGAGCGCCACCGACAAGGCGCGATCGGTCATTGACACCCTGGACGGCTTGGCGACCCTGATCGCGGCCAAAGCCTCGGTCGCGGTCAAGCAGGACCTGGCCCTGCCCGCCATCTACGTGGTCAGGCTCATCCCCGAGCGCCGCGATTGCCTCTGGCGCATCGCCGAGTATCCCTTCATCTACAACAACCCGACCAAGTGGCCGGTGATCTACGAGGCCAACAAGAAGACCTTCCGCGACCCCGGCAATCCCAACCTCATCTTCCCCGGCCAGAAACTCAAGATCCCGAGCATCAAGGGCGAGACCAGGGATGGAACTTACGATCCCACCAAGACCTACACGCCCTTGCCCAAGAAATAGGCGAGTGCGCCGTTGACGAAGGGGCCGTCCGTAATGGGCGGCCCCTTTCCATATCCGTGATTCCAAATTACTGACAAGGATGCTAGTATTGCCGAGCTCGGGCTATCATAGCACCGAGTGAAAGGGCGTTCGGCCATGGACGATACAACGTACCGGGTCTATCCCTATCGCTGGGCGGTGCTCGGCGCTTTCATGTTCGTGAACCTGATGATGCAAGCCCTGTGGATCGACTATTCGCCGATCATGAGGGACTCGGCCGCCTATTACGGCGTCTCAGAGATGTCCATCGGCTCCCTCGCCATGCTCTTCATGATCATCTTCGTTCCCCTCTCGGTCCCCGCGGCCTGGGCTATCGACCGTTTCGGCTTCCGCAAATCCGTCGGTTTCGGCGCCATCCTGATGGCCTCCTTCGCGGTCCTCCGCGCGGCGGCCGGCCCTAATTACGCCCTCGCCCTCGCGGGCACGGCCGGCATCGCGATCGCCCAGCCCTTCCTCCTCAACTCTTGGACCAAGGTGGCTGCCCATTGGTTCGCCGTGAGCGAACGGGCGACGGCCGTGGGCCTGGTCACGCTCTCGAACCTCCTGGGCATCGCCGTGGGCATGGTGGCGAGTCCCGCCCTCGCCGCGGGCTTGTCGATCGGCGCCGCCCAGTTCGTATACGCCGGCGCGGCCGCCCTCTCGGCCCTCATCTTCATCGTCCTCGCCCGCGAGAATCCGCCCACGCCCTCGGGGCCCGCGGGATCGGGAGAGAAAGCCCTCATGCTGGACGGCCTTAAGCACGCCCTGTCGGTGCCGAGCTTCCGGCTGTTCCTCTGCGTCGCCTTCGTCGGCTCGGGACTCTTCAACGGGCTGACCACCTGGATAGACCAGATCGTGGCGCCCCGTGGCTACGGTCCCGTCCAGGCCGGCAACCTGGGCGCCCTCCTCCTGGTCGGCGGGGTCTGCGGGGCGGTGGCGATCCCCGCGCTCTCAGATCGCCTGGGAAGGCGCAAGCCCTGGATCCTCGTAGGCCTCATCGGCTCGCTGCCCGGCCTGGCCGGCTTGGCCTTCGCGCGGGAATTCTGGCTGCTCGGGGCATCGGCCTTTGCCTTCGGCTTCTTCCTCATGAGCGTGCTGCCGGTGGGCATGCAGTTCTCCACCGACGTCACGAGGCCTACGCCCGAGGGCACTTCCAACGGCCTCGTGCAGCTCTGCGGCCAAGTGTCGGTGGTGCTGGTCTACCTCATGCAGTCCATAAAGGGCCTCTTCGGCGGCTTTACCGTCAGCCTCGTCGTCTCGGGGCTCCTCGTGGTAGCCGCGGCCTGCCTCGTGCCCTTCATGGTCGAGACGGGACGCGCCGCCGGCCCGACGCTGCCCCCGATGGAAGCCGTGGTCGAACCCGAATAGGGCGGATCGGCGAGGGTAGAACCGCATGGCCCAATACTACGCCTTCCTAATCCTCGTTCCGATCGCCTTCATCGGTTCCATCCTCGCGCTGATATTGCCGCGCCTGGTCCATTCCTACCACCGCTTCGTCTGGCTTCGGATCTTCAACTACATGCAGCTGGGCTACCTCGCGGTGAATCTCGTCGAGCTCCTCGCGCGGTCGCCCGCGCTCAAGCAATCCCTGGCTTCAATGGACTACCTTTTCATCGGTGCCGGTCCCTCCGTATGGCTCCTCTTCAGCCTGGAGTACACGGGCATGGTCCGCGACAGGCGTCCATGGCAGGCCCTGCTGTTTGTCATGCCGGCCGTCGCCTGCGCCGCGGGCTTCGTCAACGGCGGCTCGGGCCTCCTGTGGAGGGACCTCCACTTCGAGCAGCTGGGCTGGGTCCTCGCGATGAGCGAGCGCGCCTACGGACCCGTCGCCCTGGCCATGTTCGCGCAAGCCTATTGCGCCATGCTGGTGGGCTCCTTCATCCTCATCAAGCATACGGCCCTGTCGCACGCGCTCTTCCGCAGGCAGACCTCCTGGATGATGGCCGGGGTCGTCATCCCCCTGCTCTTCAACCTCGCCTTCATCCTCAAACTCGTGCCGGGTTGGAACAAGGACTACAGCGCGCTGGCCGCCTCCATCGGAGGGCTGTTCTTCTCCGTGGGATGCCTCCGGTACAGGCTCTTCTCGGTCGTCCCCGTATCGCGCGAGGCCGTCTTCCAGCAGATCCGCACGGGCGTCGTCGTCACCGACGAACAGGGCGTCATCGTCGACCTGAATCAGGCTGCCTGCCGCATGATCGGGGCCTCGGAAGTCACCCTGCTCGGCAAGCAGGCCCAGCTCGCCCTCGAGCCGCTCTACGGACGGGTCGAGCAAGTCCGGCACCCGATGCACGGTCCCGACGGCCGCCTCCAAGCCTGGCATATCGAGCTGCGCGAGGCGGAGGGCGAGAGCG
>DBTW01000055.1:0-15943 GCA_002307245.1 Spirochaetaceae bacterium UBA1306
ACCTGCGCATTACGAGTGCGCCGCTCTGCCAAATGAGCTATCTCGGCGTGCGGGTGCAACTATACCCGAGCCCGCCGGGGCTGATCAAGGGGAAATACGCCCCTTGATCGGCTAGTATTCTCTTGTCGGCAGGGCCGCCGCGGCGTTCGTCGCGTCGAAGATGCCTTCGTTCGTCCAGATTCGCGTCGAAATAGACGTTCCATTCCTCAGGGCGGTGACGGCGGTGACGGCCTGGGGCCCGATGAGGGGGCTGCATTCCACGCTGCAGTTCATCTCGCCGGCTACTATCGCCTGCAATGCGGTCTTGATGGAGTCCACGCCGATGATTGTGATGTCCGTACCGGGCTTGAGGCCAGCGTCCTTGATCGCCTGGATGGCGCCGAGGGCCATCCCGTCGTTATGGGCATAGAGGACCTGGATCGCTCGGTCATTGGCCAGGAATTTGGCCATCACGGTTTTCCCGTCCGAGCTCGTGAAATTTCCTGTTTCGGATTGGGTGATTTTCCAATTGCTATGCGCGGCCATGATAGTCGCGAAGCCCGCCTTCCTGTCTATCGTAGGAGCCGAGCCCGCAGTTCCCTGAAGCTCGACGATATTGACGGTCGTGCTTCCGTCATCGATGCCCTTGGTGGTCAGGTAGCTCGCGAGCCAGGTAGCGGCCTTCTCGCCTTCCTTCTCGAAGTTGGAGCCGATGATCGCCTTGCGCAGGGACTGGTCCGAGGACTGGACGTCTCGGTCTACCATGATCACGGGGATGCCCGCGGTCTTGGCTTCCTGCAGGACGGTGCCGAACCCGGCTTCGACAATCGCGGTGAAGATGATGCAATCGACGGGCCGAGCGATGAAGGAACGGAGCGCCGCGATCTGATTCTCCTGCTTCTGCTGGGCATCGGAATAGAGCAGGGTGAAGCTCGTATCCGCATTGAAGGCGTTCTGGATGGAGCGCGTATCCGCGTCCCGCCAGTCGCTTTCCGAACCGATCTGGGAGAATCCCACTACCCAATTATTGGTTACGCCTGCGATGGTGAACGTGGAGCTCGAGACGATCGAGCTGGTCCAGCCGCTGCGATAGGCGATCGCCTTGATCGTCTCGGTGGCGCCCACGCTCAGGGGCTCGGAGTAGAGCGTACCGTAGCTATCGGTCGGCTCGGTTCCGTCATTCGTGTACCGGATGCTCGCAGCTTCCGTCGCGGTGGCGATCGAAACCTTCTGGGCGCTGTCGTAACTACCTGAAGCCGGACTGAAGCTCGGGGCCGCCACGGTTTTCTGCCCCGAGTCGTCCCCGGAGGTATTGGCGCAGCCCCCCAACATGACGAGGGCAGCTGCTGATATTCCGAGCGCGATGACGAAGGCTTTTGAAATGATTTTTCCACGAAGCGTTTCCATGTCATTCCCTCCTGAAATGCAACGAGATGCTCGATAGGGATATCGATACGGCCAGCCCGCGGAGGAAGGTCTTCCCCCCGCTTATTGCGCGACTACGGTATACTTCTCGGTCTGGATCCTGCGCAAGCCTAGTACTTGAACTCGCTATCTCCAATGAACTCCCGCAATATGCTGTCGCCGGGGACGCTCGCGGCGGGGATGGGAGCGAAGTTGTCCAGGAAGGATTGCAGGCGCCTGGCCTCGGAGTACTCGCTCATCGTGGGCTTCACCGTTCGCAGCAGGGGCTCGGCGTAGACCTTGAGGACGCCGAGCTCGTAGTCGAGGGCGGAGTTGAAGGCGGCGTCGGCGGAGTTCTGGAAGGGGAAGATGTGGCTGCGCTCGCCCGCCTGGACTGATGGCCACATTTTCAGGGTCTGCTGCGCCGAGTGGCCGCGGAAGTTGTAGTCGCGGACCATGCGCCGCAGGAGGCGGTTGTCGGTGGTGCTGACGCGGTTGTGGTCGTCGAGGTTGATCTGGGTGAGGGCGCTGACGTAGATCTCGAATTTCTGGTCCCGGGCGATGCGGGGGGTGAGCTTGTCGTTGAGGCCGTGGATGCCCTCCATGACGAGGATGCTCCGATCGCCTAACCTCAGCTTCTTGCCCGAGTCCTTGCGGCAGCCGGCCTTGAAGTCGTAGGAAGGCAGGGCGATCTCCTCTCCGGCGAAGAGGGCGACGAGCTGCTCGTTGAGGTAGGCGACGTCGAGGGCCTCGAGGCACTCGAAGTCGGGCTCGCCCTTCTCGTCCAGCGGGGTGCGTGCCCGGTCGATGAAGTAGTCGTCGAGGCTGATGGTGACGGGGTCGAAGCCTATTACCTTGAGCTGGATGGCGAGCTTCTTGGAGGTGGTGGTCTTACCCGAGCTCGAGGGGCCGGCGATGAGGGCGACCTTGACCCTGTCCGCCCGGCCGGCGATCTGGTCCGCCATGGCGGCGATCTTCTTGTCCTGCAGGGTCTCGGCGACGCGGATATAGTCCTTGATGCCCTTGACGGCGCTCACCTTGTTGAGCGCCCCCACATAGGAGACGCCGAGCACGCGCGAGCGTTCGCGGGTTTCCTTGGCGATGGCGTAGAGCACCGGGTCGTCGACGAAGTCGGCCAGCCTGTCGGGCGTCTCCTTGTGCGGGTAGCGCAGGAGGAAGCCCTCGTGATAGGGCTGGAGGGCGAAGGTCTTCAGCACACCGGTGGAGGGCACGAGGGGGGCGACGGAGAGGTCGCGGAAGCCGGAGCATTCGTTCAAGGGGATGACCGAGTCGTTTAGGTGCTCGAGGAGGAGCAGCGTGCCCCGTTGGCCCGAGTTCTTGAAGTATTCCACGGCGTCGGCCCAGGCCCGATGCTCGATGCAGATGGCTATGTCGCGCATGACCAATTCGCGCATGTATCCTTCGAGGGCCTCGATCTCCTTGGCCTCGAGGACCTGGTCGGCGTCGAAGTAATGGAAGAAGCCGGTGCCGATGGCCATGCCGGCCATCAGGTGCCTGTCGGGGAAGAGCTGCTTGGCGGCGATGGCGAGGAGGAAGCAGAGGGAGCGGCGATAGGTAGTGGCTCCCTGGCTCGAATCGAGAGTGACCGGGAGGATGCGGCAGTCGGTCAGCAGCTGGGAATCGAGGCTTTTTAGCTCGTTATTGATGAGGACGGCGGCGAGGGGCCATGGGAGACTGCCCATCTTTCCGATGACGTCCAAAGCTTTGACGCCGGCGGGGTAGGCGAGGCTCTCGCCCGAAGCATAGGTAACGGTCACTTGGCGCATTTGGTGAACTCCTTGCTGGAGAAAAAGAATACTCGCTTTTCTTTAGATGTCGATAGCTAAACCGCTTTAGTAATACGGTTTAGTTTTTTATTGACCAGACATGGGTAGAAAGATAGACTCAATTCGAGGTCATGAATGCGACCAACGATAAAAGATATTGCCGAACGAGCGGGTGTATCGAAGACCACGGTCTCCTTCGCGCTCAACGATCCTTCTCGCATTTCGGTGGAAACCTATAACCGCGTGATGTCCATCGTCACGGAGCTCGACTATGTCCCCAGCCCCGTGGCGCGGACGCTCACCACGAAGCGGCTGGGCGCCTTGGGCCTCCTCTTGCCGCAGCCCATCACCGAGGCCCTGCGCAATCCTTACGTCGTCGAGATAGTCCGCGGGATAGGCGAGCTCTGCGCCGAGCGCGAGCTCTCGCTCACGATGCTGCCGCCTCTCCGGGGCCGAGTCCTCGAGGCGGCGCGGAGGGCCTTCGTCGACGGCCTCATCACGATCGGCGTGGGGCCCGACCACGAGGTGGTCGAGCTCCTCAACCGCAGGCGCATCCCTTTCGTCACGATCGACGGCGCCGACACGGACGCGACCGTGAACGTGGGCGTCGACGACGAGGGCGCGGCCTACGGCCTCATGCGCCACCTCCTCGACCTGGGACACCGCCGCGTCGCCATCCTCGCCCTGATGCCGGACACGATCAAGCTGCCCGAGGAGCGCTTCTCCCTCGTGCGTGACCGCCGCATCGCGGGCTTCTCCCGCGCCCTGGCCGAGCTTTCCCTGAGCCTCGAGTCCCCGGGCATCTGCGTGGTCCCGGCCGAGAGCTCGATCGAGGGGGGCGACGCGGCCGTGTCAGCCCTGCTCGCCCGCTCGGGCGAGCCTCTGCCGACCGCCGTGGTCGCGATGGCCGATATCGTGGCCCTCGGCGCCTACGAGGCCTGCCGCAAGGCCGGCCTCGCGATCCCGGGGGACTTGAGCGTCGCCGGCTTCGACGACATCCCCCTGGCCGAGAGCGCGAATCCGCCGCTCACGACCATCCATCAGCCGGGGCGCAAGAAAGGCGCGGCGGCGGCCGCCCTGGTCGTGGAGCTCCTGGACGGGGTCGATGCCGAGCATCGTCGCGTCCTGCATCGTTGCCTCGAGACGAGGTTGGTGGTCCGCGCCTCCACGGCCGCGCCGAGGCCAGATCCGGCCGCGTCGGGGCTTGCCCGGGCGTCCTCTCCCGCAAGCTAGGCTCGATGCGATTCTCCGAGGAGGCCGAGCGCTTCATGAGGCCGGACGCCGACAGGCTCGTCTGCCTCGCCGGCATCCTGGCCTCGCGCGGCCTCCCATACTCGGTCCTGAAGACGGGGGAGGCGAGGCACCTCGCGCTGCGCCTGGGCGAGGGCAAGCCCCGCCTCGCCCTCGTCGCCCATTACGACCGCGCTCCGGGCACGCCGGGCGCGCTCGACAATTCCTGCGCCTGCCTCCAGCTGGTGGAATTCGCGGCGAGGCTCGCCGCGCGGCCCAAGGCCCCTTCTTCCCTGCTTTTCGCCTTCACCGACGCCGAGGAGCTCCTGGGATCGGGCGAGGCTTCGACCCAGGGCTCCTATGCGCTTTCCCTGGCCTTGGCCCAGTCCTTGACCAAGGGCTTCGGGCCGCTCCCCGCGGGACCGGCCGGCCTCGCGGCCCTCGTCCTCGACGTCACCGGGAGGGGAGGGCGGCTTCTCATCTCGACCGCCCCCGCGGCCCTCCTCGAGCGCAACGGCCTCTCCGCCTCGCCCGCGGCTTCGGGATACCGCGCGCTCGCCCTCCTCGCGAGGAGGGCCGCCGCCGAGGCGGGCCTGGCGTCGCCCCTCGAGGCCGAGTTGCCCTGGTCGGACGATCTCGGCCTCACCCTCGGAGGCATCCCCTCCCTCGCCTTGAGCCTCCTGCCCGAGGACGAGGCACAGGGCCTCTTCCGGGGCGAGCGCCCCCGAACCTGGGGGCTCCTGCATACGGCGGACGATAAGCCCGAGCTGGCCGAGGAATCCTCCTTCGCCCTCATGGCCTCCTTCCTCGATCGCATCGCCTCCGCCCTCTAATAGGATGTTGAAAAAGGCCAACCGAGCCTTTTTCAACATTACCTTGATCTCCGCAATTGCGCAGAAAACCGCAGGTTTTCGAGCAATTGCTTTGCGGGCCGTCCGGGCGCCCGGCGCTGCCTTGAGTCCGCGGCTTGCCCTCGCGGCCGATGACTTCGTATACTTCGAGCCTCAAGTCGAATAGGAGGGGAGCATGGCCGACGCTACGAGAATTCCCGCGAGGTCCGAAGTCGCGGAGTCCGATACCTGGGACCTCGGCTCCCTCTTCGCCGACGACGCGGCCTGGGAAAAAGCCTTGGCCGAGCTCGAGTCCAGGATCCCGGATATCTCCTCCTTCAGGGGCCGCCTCGGCTCCTCGCCGGAAGCCTTGGCCGCGGCCCTGGCCTTCTATCGCGACTTCGGCGTCCTCGACGAACGGCTCTCGTACTACGCCAACCTGAGGGAGAGCGAGAACGAGGGCGACGACGCCGCGCGCGGCCGATCGGCTCGTTACCTGGCGGCCTGCGCGAGGATCCAGGCGCTCTGGGCCTGGTTCGACCCCGAGATCCAGTCCCTGCCGGAGTCCTTCGTCGGCTCCTGCCTCGCCGACCCGCGTTTCGCCGAATACGCCGTCTTCGTCCGCAAGCTCAGGCGATGGAAGCCGCACATCCTCTCCGAGCCCGAGGAGCGCATCCTCGCCCTCCAGGCCGAGACGAGGGGCCTGGCTCAGGACGCCTTCTCCCTCCTCACGAACGTCGACTTCGATTTCGGTACCATCGACACTGCCGAGGGCCCGAGGCCGCTCTCCCAGTCCAGCTATTCCTCCTTCATGCGCAGCCCCGACCGCGAGCTGCGAAAGAAGGCCTATTTCGGGCTCTACAAGGCCTACGACGCCCACAAGAACGGCCTGGCCGCCCTCTATTCGGGCTCGGTGCTCCAGGACAAGTACCGCGCGCAAGTTCGGCGATTCGCTTCGTCGCGCGCAGGTGCCCTCTTCCCCGACGACGTGCCCGAGGCCGTTTACGACAACCTGGTGGGGGCGATCTCCGACAATCTGCCGGTGCTGCACGAGTACTACGAGCTGCGGAAGCGCGCCCTGGGCCTGGGTGAGCTGCGCCACTACGACGTGTACGTGCCCCTGGCCCCCGAGGCCAAGGGCCGCCACAGCTACGCCGAGGCGGTGGAGCTCGTGACGGCGGCCCTCGAGCCACTCGGCAGCGAGTACGTGTCCACCCTGCGCGCCGGACTCGAGGGCCGCTGGGTCGACCGCTACGAGAACAAGGGCAAGCATTCCGGGGCCTACTCGGCCGGCTCCTTCTCGGCCGAGCCCTATATCCTCCTCAACTACAAGGAGGACGTGATCCACGACGTCTTCACGATAGCCCACGAGGGCGGGCACTCCATGCACTCCTGGTACTCCGCCCGCTCGAACCCCTTCCTCAGCTACGGCTACACGATCTTCGAGGCCGAGGTCGCGAGCACCTTCAACGAGCAGCTTCTCTTCCGCTACCTCTTCGAGCGGGCGGAGAGCGACGCCGAGCGCGCCTCCCTCGCCAGCTCCAAGCTAGACGACCTCGTGGCTACCCTCTTCCGCCAGACCATGTTCGCCGAGTTCGAGCGCCGGAGCCACGAGATGGCCGAGGCCGGGGAGGCCCTCACGCCCTCGGCCCTGCGCTCGGAATACCGCGCCCTGCTCACGAAGTACTTCGGCCCCTCAATCGTCCTCGAGGAGCAGAGCGACCTCGAGTGCCTGCGCATCCCCCATTTCTACAACGCCTTCTACGTCTACAAGTACGCGACCGGCGTCTCGGCCAGCATCGCCCTCTCCGAGCGCGTGCTGTCGGGCGGGGCTAAGGAACGCGACGACTATTACGCCTTCCTGCGCTCGGGCGGGTCGCGCTTCCCGATCGAGGCGCTGAAGGTCGCGGGCGTGGACATGTCCACCCCGGCTCCCGTGCGGGCCGCCTGCGAGAGCTTCGCGCGCTGGTCGGCCGAGCTCAAGCGCCTGCTGAAGCTGTAGGCGGGCGGGCCGTCATGGACATCGAGGGCCGGCGATACCGGACGATCTGGCTCAATCCCGACGATACCGTCTCCGTCATCAACCAGGAGCTCCTGCCCTTCGAATTCAAGATCGAGGTCCTGCGCTCGAGCGCGGACTACCTGCGGGCCATCCGGGACATGCGGGTCCGGGGCGCCGGGCTCATCGGGGCCACGGCCGCCTTCGGCATGTTCCAGGCGGCCAAGGAGGCTCCCGAGCGCGACTGGCAGGCCCACATGAGGGGCAGGGCTGCCGCTTTGGAGGCCACGCGGCCCACGGCCAAGAACCTCGAATGGGCGACGCGGCGCGTCCTGGCGGCGATCGCCGGCGCGGAATCGCGCGCTCGCCTCGTGGAGCTGGCCCGGGCGGAGGCCCAGGCCATAGCCGACTCCGACGCCGAGTGCTGCCGGGCCATCGGTCTCCACGGCCTCGAGCTCATCCGGGCCATCCACGGGCGGACGGGGCGGACCGTGAACGTCCTCACCCACTGCAACGCAGGCGCCCTGGCCTTCGTGGACTACGGCTCGGCCACCGCCCCCGTCTACGCCGCCTTCGATGAAGGCATACCCATCCATGTTTGGGTCGACGAGACGAGGCCGCGCAATCAGGGCGCCTCGCTCACAGCCTGGGAGCTGGGCAAGCATGGCCTGCCCCACACCCTCGTCTGCGACAACGCGGGCGGCCTCCTGATGCAGCGCGGCCTGGTCGACCTCGTCATCGTCGGAGCGGACCGCGTGACCGCCTCGGGCGACGCGGCCAACAAGATCGGCACCTACCTCAAGGCCCTCGCGGCGCGGGACAACGGCGTGCCCTTCTACGTGGCCCTCCCCTCCTCGACCTTCGATTGGGAGCTTCGCGACGGCGTCGCGGAGATCCCTATCGAGGAGCGCGACATGGACGAGGTCCGCTTCGTCCGCGGCCTCTGCGAAGGCCGGGTCGTCAAGGCCCTGATCTGCCCCGAGTCCACGAAGGCCTCCAACTTCGGCTTCGACGTCACGCCCGCCAGGCTCATCGACGGGCTCATCACGGAGCGGGGCATCTGCGATGCGGACGTGGGAGCGATCAAGCGGTTATTCCCGGAGGCTAGCGCATGAAGATCGGCATCATAGGCGGATCAGGGCTCGACGACCCCGACATCCTCGAGGGCTCGCGGGACCTACGCGCGACGACGCCCTGGGGCGATCCGTCCTCTCCGCTGAAGGAGGGGCGCATCGGCGGCCGGGAGGTCGTCCTCCTCGCCCGCCACGGGCGCGAGCATACGATCCCTCCCACGCAGGTCAACTACCGCGCCAATATCCGGGCGCTGAAGGACGCGGGCGTCGACCGCATCCTCGCGACCACGGCCGTCGGCTCGCTGCGGGAGGATATCCGCCGCGGGGACTTCGTCGTCCTCGATCAGTTCATCGACTTCACCCGCCTGCGTCCCCTAAGCTTCCACTCCTCCTTCGAGCCGCATAGGCCGGTGCACGCGGCCATGGCCGAGCCCTACGACGAGAGACTGCGCTCGGCCTTGATCGACGCCGCCACGCGCCTCGGCCTGCGCTGCCATCCCCGTGGTACCGTGGTCACCATCGAGGGCCCCCGCTTCTCCACGAGGGCCGAGTCGCGGATGTTCCGGCTCTGGGGCGCCGACGTCATCAACATGTCCATCGCCACCGAGACCATCCTCGCCGTCGAGGCGAGCATCCCCTACGCCGCCGTGGCGATGAGCACGGACTACGACTCGTGGAAGGACGACGAGGAGGCTGTGAGCTGGGAAGCCGTGCTCTCGGTCTTCGAGGGGAACGCGCGCAAGATGACCGAGCTGCTCCGCGGGGCCGTCGGAAACATGGCCTGAGGGGCCGTCCCACCTCGAAGGTTTGCATCATTTCTGGAATCGCATATAGTTAGGCTCTCGGGTTCGTCACTCGGTCGCGCCACCAGGAGGCTCCATGAAACTTCGCGCCGCCATCGCTGTCCTGTCGTTCGCGGCCGTCTTCGCCGCGGCGCATGCCTTCGCCCAGGCGGGCGCGGCCTACGCAGACGGCAGCTATTCCTTGAAGTACGACGACGCCGAGCTCGGCCGCGTCTCGGTGACCGTCCTCGTGAAGGAAGGCAAGCTCGCCTCCGTCACCCTGCCGGAGGGGAAGGGCGACGTGAGCCTCGAGGCCCCCGAACTCGCCGCCTACCTCTCGGCCCTCGTCGCCGCCCCGGACTACACCCAAGTCGACGCCGTAAGCGGGGCGAGCCAATCCTGCGACCTCATTAAATACGCCGTAATGAGCGCGCTCAAGCAGGCTGTCAAGAAATAGCTATAGGCCGGGCTCGTGCTAGACCATTAGCCTTTGGCGGCCGGCAACCGGCCAGCCCGCGATTTTTTTAAGGAGGATTCCCATGAACAGAAGGATCGCTCTCGCCATCGCCCTCGTCTCCTTGGCCCTCGGCCTCGCGTCCGCCCAGGCTGGCCTCACCCTCGGCCTCGGCAAGTCGCCGACCTTTCGTGCCGGCCCCGGCAAGGATTCGACTGGTACCCAGGTCTACAGCTTCACCTACGTCTACGGCTCGGCCGTCTTCGACGCGAAGGGCAAGATCGTCGGCTGCGAGTTCGACGAGCTCGAGGTGAGCACTCCCAACTACGACGGTCCCTCGATGCCCCATTTCGCTGGTTGGCCGGGGACCCCGGGCTACAACGTCACCAATCACGACAGCAAGAAGGTCGAGGGCCTCTCCCCGAACACGGTCGACTCCACGGCCGCCGACATCGGCGCCTGGAAGAGCAAGCGCGAGCGCGGCGACGCCTACGGCATGAACGCCAAGAACGATTGGTACAAGCAGATGGACTATTACCAGAGCGTCTTCGTCGGCAAGACCGTCGACGAGGTCGAGGCCTGGTTCAAGACCTACGCCAGCGACAAGACGGGCCGGCCCCTCGACGCGGCCGCCAAGGACGCGGCCGAGAAGGCCAAGTACGAGGCCCTCTCCGCGGCCGACAAGAAGATCGCGGTCGATGCCCGCTCCGGCGCGACGATGAGCATCACCGATGCCCACGGCAACGTCCTCTCCGCCCTCCGCGACGCCTGGAACAAGCGCAAGCCACTCGGTAAGTAGCTCGCCTTTTGCTCACGGCCGCCGCTCCCGAACTGGGGGCGGCTTTTTTTTGAGCCTACTTCAGGTAGAAGACGAGGCCGAGGCTGGTGAGGGTGGAGATATCCGTCCAGGTCGTCGGGTCGGGATTGGATGAGGCCTTATCGTTCTCGCTGGACCATCTGCCGAAGCCGATGGAAAGGCTCGCGCCCAGGAAGGCACCGAAGTTCTTCGCGAACAGGTACTGAAGGAAGCCCACGGCCCCGATCTGCAGGGTCCCGGTTATCGCCGTGGTAGTCCCCGACGATGCCACGACGTAATCGTATGTCTGGCTCTGGAAATTGTAGCAGAGCCTGGGTCCGATGCCGAAGGAGAGCCCGGAGGCCACGGGGATCAGGAATAAGGCGTCGATGCGAGGGCCGATCGAAAAGGACGTGTAGGCATAGCTGGGGTCAGCGTCAGGCTGCGACGAGAAGCCGAGGCTAATTGCGGGCCTCAGGGCCATGAAATCCGCGACCTGAATGGTCATGCCGAGCTACCCAGTATTGCTCCCCAAGCCTCCGAATAACCCCAAGGCGCCGGCCTTGGGCGCCTGAGCGAAGGATAGGGCCGCCAGTCCCGCAAGGACGATGCAAAAAAAGCTTCTCTTCATGTTTTTCCCCTTTTTAAACGGATATCGCCTTGAGGCTGAGCATTCATTAATCGCCAATCACGTTCTCGTAAAATGGAGAGGCGTTGCGCGACGATCGCGCGCAACGCCTCCCTTTTTTGCGATCGGGACACTAGATCCCGGGGATCGTTTCCGAGTAATTGTCCGGATCGATCTGGTGCATGAGCCTCCAGGCTTCCTGATACTCCCATTTGTAGTTGAGTTGAGAGTAGTTGTCCGAATGGTCGGCAATGGCCTTCACGTAATATTGCACGACAGATTTCCAATCGTCCGGACTGTTGCCATCAGCGTTCAGCCCTAAGATTCCGAGCCCGCCGAGCTGGCTTGAGTCTTCGCTATTGAGGCCATGAAGGTCGCGATAGGCTTGGCTCAGGTTGACGGCGGCATTGGCCGAGTAGTTGATGTCGACATCCGGGTCTACGATGAGGGCGTTGGTGAGGTCGATAGCCTTGTTGAAATCGCCGATCCGGGCGCTCGTGTCGAGAATGGAGGAGTCTCGGGCCAGCTCGAGATAGATCCAAACCTCGCCCTGCTTGCAATCGGCCAGGGTGTCCTCCTCGGCGCCCGCGTTGTTGATGGCTGATTCGTAGAACGAGAGGGCTTTGTCGAGGTAGGGCCTCTTGCTGACCCTGTCCTGGATGTTGCGCCAGTTCCCCTGCTCCCTGTACCATTGTCCTTCCGTGCGGGCTATGCATGCTCGGTTCGCCCCGGAATTCGCGTCCTTCCAGGGCGAGGATGTCGCCTTGGTCCAAAGGGCGGCCATGTCCTGGGTAAGGCCGTCGAGCTTGGTCACGTCGGCGGCCGAGTAGTCGTCGCCCCAGCCCAAGGCGTAGCCGATGTCGAGGATGCTCCAGGCGTAATCCTGCAGGCCCCAGCCGAGGGTATTGGCCTGATCGCTCGTACCCGGCTTATCCGCCCACTCGGAGAGCAGGATATCGAACTGCGCGATGGCCTTCTCTTCGAGGGCGATCTTCGTCGCGCCTGCGGCGACTCGCGCCGCGCTGTCCCCGCTTTGCTCCACATTCTCGGCTTCCCGGCGATAGCTCATGGCCAAATCCTTGCTGATGTCCCAATAGCTTTGGTCGGAGATGGTTCCGTTCGTGACGAGGGTCAAAGCCTGATTGAGCGAGGCGCGGCCATCGGCGTAGCTCCCGAGCTGGAGCTGGCAATCGGCGAGATTGCGGAAGGCCTCGCTGAACTCCCAGCCGCTGTCGCCGAGGCTCGGGTAGGCGGTCGGCGTGATTTTTTGGAAGATCGGGACGGCGAGACTAAGCGCTTGCGACCAGATGCTTTTTTCCGCGTCCATATCGTAGTGCATCGTTCTTCCGGCGTCTCGAAGCACTTGGGCCTGGCGCAGGTAGCCCTGGCAGGAGCTCCGGCCATTATTGATAGAGCTACCATAGCCCTGCACGAGCTCGAAGGCGGGGGCGACCGTCGAATCGTAGTATGCCAGCGAGGCGTCGAATTTGCCCTCCTGGACCATCTGCAAGGCGAGCTGGCCATAGCATTCCGCAAGTGAAAGCTGGGCCCAGGCTTTTTCGCTCGATGGGACGGAAGCGTCGGCGAGGTCCTTGTTGAAGTAGGATTGGGCGGTCGTGTAGTTCTTGAGGCCGACATAGCAATCGCCGATCTGCCTCAAGGCTTGCACGAAGTACCACCGTGTCGAATCCACCGTGGGATAGAGGGACCTGCTCACCTGGCCGAAAGAGGCGATGGCGCGGTTAAAACTCGCCGCGTAGTCCTTGCCGCTCTGGTTCTTCAGGTTGTTTCCGATATCCTTGTAGATCTCGCCTTGGCGGAAATAGGCGTTGGGGAGGGGGGCCTGGTCCAGCTCGGCCGGATAGCCTCCGATTACTGTCGACAGCAAAGCCAGGGCCGTATCGTTGTGCCCGCTTGTAGAGTAATTCCAGTGATAGTTGCCCGCCGCCTCGATCATGGCGTAGGCGGCGGCTACTTCTCCGTACCAGGTCCCCCAGCCCTCCTGGGCTTTCTGGAAATTGGTGGTAGCCGAGGCTATCGAGCCTTGCTTTTCGGTCGTGACCGACTGGACGTCCTGCAATTGTTGGTAGGCATATCCCAGGTATAGGTAGGTCCAGAGCCGCTGGGTTCTCGTATTCGCGTCGGTAGCCGTCGCGGTGGCCGAGAGCGTGTCGCTCAGCAGCGCTATCGCCTCGTTGTAGGTCGCCGGCTTCGAGCCGTTGTTCCAGATTAGGAGGTTCGAGGCCATCTGCGCCAGGATGAGCCTGAATGCTGGATCTAGGCTGGTATCCGCGGCTTTTCCCTTCATCATCGCGAGTCCGTTCGCCGACTGGGAGTAGCCTGACGCCGAGTCGTTATCGGCAGTGTCCAGGAACCACCAGAGGTGACGGGCAGCCTCGAACTTGAGCTTGGCGTTCGTCGTGGTCTCGTCGGCTTCGAGCGTCGCGGTGGCGAGCTCGGCCAAGCCCGTGAACTCCGCGTTGGCGAGCGCCCATTGCTTCTTCTGGGTATAGGCCCAGCCCAGGTTCTGGTGGGCCCAGAATTTGGTCGAGGCTGAAAGCTTGGGGTGGACGAGCACTTGGTTGTTCAGCATGGCGATGGAGGCGTCCGTTTCCGTATCGGAGCCTCCAGCCCGGATGCTGCCGGCGAGAATCTGGAGGGCGTCGGCTTCCCATTTGGTGCCTGCCTGGGCGGCGATGATCTCGTTGAGCAGGGCCTTCGCTCGAGTCAGTTCCTTGGGGGAAATCGTCCAGGTCAGGTAGTTGGCGTAGGAGAGCCTCGTCCAGATGCCGATCTTCTCCGCGGCGCTCGTGTAGCCGAGGGCCGCCTCGTACTTCGGCTTGGCGAGTTTGGACATGTCCATGTCGTTATAGACCCAGGCGAGCCTCAAGTTGACTTCGCCGAAGATGGAGGATTCGGGGAAGTGCCCGAGGATCGCGAGAAGATCCTGGCGGGCCTGGTCCTGCTCCCCGGTGTCCTCCATCGTCGTGGCGTCCGAGAGCCACTGCGCGGCGGTCTTGCCTTGATAGGTGGCGCTGGAGGTATCGGACTCGACGGAGACCGAGACGAAGGCTTCCGTGACCGACCCGAGGCTGTCCGTGGCCTTGAAGGAGAGGAGGTACTTGCCCGCGAGGTCGGCTTTGAACGAGGCCGCGAGGGTCGCCGCGCCGCTCAAGGAGGCCATGCTGCCGGTGGGCTTGCCCGCGAAGCTCCACTTGTAGCTCAAGGTCGTATCATGGTCGTCGCTCGCCGTGGCCGTGACGTTGACCGTAGCGTCCACCTTGATCCCGGTCTGGTCGGCTCCGACCGCAACCGTAGGCGGCGCGTTCTTGCCGAGGGCGACGCCATTCGAGATATCGGTGGCCGAGGCGGTAGCCGCCGCGGCGCCGTTCTTGTCGACCAATTTGATCGCGGCAGTCAAATCCGCGTCGCTCAGGGCGCGCAAACCTGTGGTCTGAGCCGCGGCGGAGGCTCCTATGGTGACCGACTGCTGGATGGCGCTCTGATCGAGGGAGCTGGCGCCTGCGAGGGTTTGGGTCGTCGAGGTCGTGATGGCGCCGATGAGGCTGATCGAATCGGAAGCGCTGCTGAGATCGATCGCGCTGTTGGTCAGGGCTCCGGTCGTGGTCCCCGAGGTGGCTGCCTGGACCATCGAGGCAAGTGTGCTGCCATCGAGGTCTTGGCTTATGGAGACGATGCCTTCCGAGGATCCCGCCGCCACTGCGCCCGCGAGCTTCGATATTCCCGCGCTGTCGTCGGCGATCTGGCCGAGGGCGGAGGCGGCCCCTTGCGTGATATTCCCGGTTAAGGTCGCGTAGTCGGCTACCTCGACGCCGCTCACCGAAACGGTGGTTACCGCGGCTACGGCACCCTTGGTCACCGCCTGTACGGCCGTGGCCAGGGCCTCGGCTTCGCTTAAGCCCGCGACCTTGAGGGATGCCACGGCGTTTTGAGTGATCTGCGTCAGGGCCTCGCTGACGAGGGCCTTGTTTACGCCGGCCCCGCCCAGGCTGCCTATCATGTTCCCGACTACGGATGCGGCCGTAGAGCCCAGGCTGGCCGTCTCGATGCCGGTATCCTTCAAGTTGGTGACGGCCGCCTTCGAGATGCGGGCCAGGAGATCGGCCACCACCTGAGCGTTTATAGACAGGGCCCGGAAGGAGAGGATCGTCCTGGAGGTGGCCGCGAATTGGCCGTTGATGCTCGTCACGAAGGTCGTGACGATTGTATTGACGCCGCCGATCCTGAGCGCTTGGGAGAGATTCAGTTCGGCGCTGCCGAGCCCGGCCTCGGCCCCGGCTAGGGCCGCGGGGATGGCGGCCTCGAGCGCGTTCCCGTCCGCGTTCGCCACCGTGACGGCGCTTTTGGCCGAGGCGACGACTGAGTCGGCCTGGGCTTGGGTGAAGCTCGCTTCGCTGACCAGCTTGGCCGAAAGGCCGGCGAGCACCGTGTCGATCGCCGTCGTGGAGGCGTCCGGCTTCGATGATTTATGCGATGAGCCGAAGATCTGCGAGCAGCCCGCGAGGCTGAGGACCAAAGCTCCGATCAGGACGTAGGATAGCCATGCCTTGCTCTTCTTTGCCATTCGATGCTCCTTTTCGAATAATTTGGGGAATTGAAAAAAATCGCGATGCTCGCGCCTGGATGAACCGCTTGGGAGCCATCGGATATTATAATCACTTTTTGTGGATTTATAAGTAAATAAAAAATAAAAAAACCGCCCCGGACAGGGGCGGCGATGCTATCGAACAGTAACTTTCGTCCCGGGTTAAATGCCCAAATACGCCTTTTTCACGTTCTCGTCGCCGGCGACCTCGGAGGCCTTGCCCGATAGCACGATCTGGCCCGTCTGGAGCACGTAGGCGCGGTGCGCGATCGCGAGGGCCATGAGGGCGTTCTGCTCGACGAGGAGGATGGTCGTGCCCCGGGAGTTGAGCTCCTTGATCACGTCGAAGATCTGGTCGACGAGGACGGGGGCGAG
>DBTW01000055.1:16346-20816 GCA_002307245.1 Spirochaetaceae bacterium UBA1306
CTGAAGGCGTGCTCGATCCCCGCCTCTATCGCGGCCCTATCCTTGACGACATAGGCTCCCATCTCGAGGTTCTCGAGGACGGTGAGGCGGGGGAAGATGCCCCGGCCCTCGGGCACCAGGCCCAGGCCTTCCTTGTGGACATGGTTGGGGGCCATCTTGGTGATGTCCTTGCCCATGAGGCGCACGGAGCCCTCCCGGGGGTGGAGGAGCCCGGAGATGGAGCGCAGGGTCGTCGTCTTGCCCGCGCCGTTGCCCCCGATGAGGGTGACGATCTCCCCCTCCTCGACGGTGAGGGATACGCCTTTGAGGGCGTGGATCTTGCCGTAATAGGAGTGGACCTTGTCCAGCTCGAGTAGGCTCATGATTGCCCTCCAGCCTGGTCACCGGCCGCGTTTGCGGCGATCGCGGCGGCGCCGCCGCCCGCCGCCCCGCGGCCCAGGTAGGCTTCGATGACCCTGGGGTTGGTGGCGATCTCGGAGGGCTTGCCCTCGGCTATCTTCTCTCCGTAATCCATCACGCTGATGCGCTCCGAGATGTTCATTACAACCTTCATGTCGTGCTCTATGAGCAGGATGGTGATCCCGAGCTCATCGCGTAGGCGCCGGAAGAGGAGGGTCGCCTCCTCGGTCTCGGCCGGGTTCATGCCGGCCGTGGGCTCGTCCAACAGGAGGAGCCGTGGCGCCGAGGCGAGGGCCCGGGCGATCTCGACGCGGCGCTGGACCCCGTAGGGCAGGCTGCCCGCGAGCTCGTTGCCCACGCCGCGCAGGCCGATGTAGGCCATAAGCTCCTCGGCCTTGGCCTGGGCGCGGGTCTCCTCTTCCTTGAAGGCCCTGGTCCTGAGCACGGCCTGCACCGCGTTCTGCCGGAGCCTCGTGTAGGACCCCACCATGATGTTCTCGAGGACGGTCATGCCGCCGAAGAGCCTGATGTTCTGGAAGGTCCGCGCCATGTGGATGGACGTGATCTTGTCGGGCGTGAGGCGGTCGATCCGCTTGCCTTCGAGGAATATCTCGCCTTCCTCGGGCTTGTAGATGCCGGAGATCGTGTTGAAGAAGGTGGTCTTGCCCGCGCCGTTGGGACCGATGATCGAGCAGATCGAGCCCTTCTCCAGGCTGAAGTCGACCTTGTTGACGGCCGTGAGGCCGCCGAAGCGCTTGACGACGTCGCGCGTCTCGAGGATGAGCTCAGCCACGGTCGGCCCCCTTGCCCTGCGAGGCGGCCGCGTCGGGCCCGCCGGCGCCTTCGGCCTCGCCGCTTGAGCCCGCGCTCATGCTCCCCTGCAGCTTCCGCTTCTTGCGCGCGGCCGGCAGGATGCCGGCCGGCCGGTAGATCATCATCAATATGAGGATGATGCCGAAGATGAGGCGCTGGTACTTAGAGGGGTCGAGTTGGTTGGAGAGGTCCTTCCAGTGGAAGTTGATGATCGGAATCACGGCGTCGCTCTGGCGGAGGTTCGCCAGGAAGAGCGAGAAACTCGGCAGGATCTGGAGGTTGAGGACGACCACGACCGCCGCCCCGATGATGACGCCCGGGATCGAGCCGATGCCGCCCAGGATCACCATCGTGAGCACGCTCACCGATTGGAGGAAGTTGAAGGATTCCGGGCTCACGAAGGTTCGGCTCGCGGCGAAGAGGACTCCCATCGCGCCGGCGAAGGAGGCGCCGACCGCGAAGGCGCCGAGCTTGAGCTTGTTGGCCGGAATGCCCATCGCGGTCGCCGCGAGCTCGTCCTCGCGCACCGCCGCCCAGGCTCGGCCGATCTTGGAGTCGTCGAGCCTGGCGGTCACGAGGATGACCACCACCACGACCAGGACCGCTATCAGGTAGAACATGATGTTGTAGAACTGGTTCTCGGTGACCGGGTGCCCCACGATCTTCTCGCAGATCGAGTTGAACCAGGCCAGGATGCCCTTGGGCATCGTGGGCCGCTGGATCGGCGTGATGCCCTGGGGCCCGTTCGTGAGGTTGAGGGGCTTGTCGAGGTTGTTCGCCAGCTGGCGGATGATCTCGCCGAAGGCCAGGGTGATGATGGCGAGGTAGTCGCCGCGCACGCGCAGCACCGGCAGGCCCAGTATCAGGCCGACGATGGAGACCACGATGACGCCGAGGAAGATGAAGAGGTAGAACCAGTCGGGCGCCAGGAGGAAGGGCGTGCCCATGGGGGCGGTCCCCGGGATCTCGTGGAGCAGGAAGGGCTGTTGGGACCCGAAGAAGGCCCAGAGGTAGGCGCCCACCGCGTAGAAGGCCATGTAGCCGAAGTTGAGCAGCCCCGAGAAGCCCACGACGATGTTGAGGCCGAGGGCGAGGGCGGCGAATACGGCTATCTGGAAGATGACTTCGAGGTAGAAGATGTTCCGCGCGCCGAGGATCGGCACGATCACGACCGCGACGAGCACGGCCATGCCGAGCTGGAAGGGCTTCTTGAGCTTGAGGAAGTAGATGAGGCTCGCGGAGATCGCGAAGAGGAGGAAGGCGGGTATGGAGCGCGGGCTAAGGTAGACAAGGATGGTGGAGACGGCGAGGAGGGCGATGGTCATGAAATAGGGCGTCGAGCCTCGCATGAGGAAGGCGCCCACCGGGCGGAGCGTCGTTCGCAAGTTGGTTTTCATAGCGCTCCTCCTTAGGCTTTCTGAGAGACCTGCTCGCCGAGCAGTCCCGAGGGCCTGAATATGATGAAGATGATCAGCACCGAGAAGGCGATGATGTCCTTGTATTCCGATCCGAAGGCGCCCATCGTGAAGGTGCCGAGGTAGGCCCCGGCGAAGCTCTCGAGCATTCCGAGGACGATGCCGCCAAGGAGGGCGCCGGTGAGGTTGCCGATGCCGCCCAAGACCGCGGCTGTGAAGGCCTTCATGCCGGGCATGAAGCCCACGTAGGGGTCGATGCGCGTGAACTTGAGGGCGTAGAGGAGGCCGGCCGCGCCGCCCAGGGCGCCGCCGATGAAGAAGGTGAAGGAGATGATCGCGTTGACTCCCACGCCCATCAGAGCCGCCGTGTTGCGATCCTGGGCCACGGCGCGGATGGCCTTGCCGATCTTCGTCGCGTTGACGATGTAGTTGAGCAGCACCAGCATCAGGACGGCCGCTATGATCACGACGAGCGACTTGACCTGGATGTCGACCTGCGTGCTGTCCTGGCCCGTCGGTATGCTGAAGAGCGGCAGGCGCTTGTCGAAATCGCCGAAGGTGGGCATGACGCGGTAGAACTGGCCCGTGGTGAGGCTCTCGACGAGGCGGATGATGTCCTGCAGGGCGAAGGACACGCCGATGGCCGAGATGAGGGGGACGAGCTTCGGCGCCTCCCTGAGCGGCCGGTAGGCCACGCGCTCCATCAGCATGGCGATGCCGCCGGCGGCCATCATCGAGATCATGAGGGCGATGACGAGGTACATGTAGCCGCCCATGGGGCCCGCGGCCGCGAGCACGCCGAGCTTGTCCATGGCGATGAGGAACTCGACGCCGGCGAAGGCGCCGATCGCGAAGATTTCCGAGTGGGCGAAATTGATGAACTCGAGGACGCCGTAGACCATCGTGTAGCCCAAGGCGATCGCGGCATAGACGAAACCGAGGGTGACCCCGTCGATCAGGACTTGGGGCAGATTGACCATGGTGTAGGTGACGATGTTGATGCCCTGCGTGTCGAGGAGGAGCTTGTCCGCCCCCGAGCCCTTGCAGAGGAAGGCGATGATGACCATCAGCGCCGA
Source organism: Spirochaetaceae bacterium UBA1306 (assembly GCA_002307245.1). Taxonomy (GTDB): domain Bacteria; phylum Spirochaetota; class Spirochaetia; order Treponematales; family Rectinemataceae; genus UBA1306. The sequence goes on from DBTW01000055.1 coordinate 20,050, forward strand.
GAAGAGCGCACCCGCCCCGACGACGAACACGGCCATCTTGCCCAGGGGCGCCGCGATCTCGCGTAAGGTCCGCGAAGCCTGGGGTCTAATCACTTAGCTGCCTCCGAAACTATGGAATACCAAAGATGTATCAGACGAAAGAAGACACGGAGATCATGGAGGCAACGGAGACCACGGAGGAATCCGGGAAGGGAGCCTTTCCCTACCCGTTACTCTCCGCGCCCTCCATTGTACTCCATGTCTCCGTGGTCGCCTTTCTGCTCTATTCTAGATCCGAATCACTGCGGCGGGGCGATATCCAGGGTCTTGTCGATCTTGTTGGATGACCACTTGGCCGGGTCGGCCGAGGTGACCTGGATGATGAAGTACTTGGCCTTCGTGAGGTCGCCCTTGGCGTTGAAAGTCATCGTGCCGGTGATGCCCTTGAAGTCCTTGAGGGCGCGCACGGAGGCGGTGACTGCGGCCCGCTCGGGGACCTTCTTGCCGGCAGCCACGGCCGCGTTCTCGATGGCCTTGAGGGCGATGGCGGCGCAGTCGTAGGCCTGGGCGGCGAAGGGCTGGGGCTCGGAGCCGAACTTGGCCTTAAAGTCCGTCACGAACTTGGCCGTGCCCGGGTAGACGCTCGCGGGGCCGGAAACGGTCGAGAAGAAAGTGCCCGCGCCGTCGAGGAGGGAGGCGCCGCCGATCTTCGTGGCGTCGGAGGAGTCGAAGCCGTCGTCGGAGAGGAACATGCCCTTGAAGCCCTTCTGGCGGGCCTGCTTGAAGAG
>DBTW01000213.1:0-542 GCA_002307245.1 Spirochaetaceae bacterium UBA1306
GGCAAGGACTCGATGAAGAACGACGCCTTCGCCGGCGGCCGCCGCATCTCCGTGGAGCCGACACTCCTCGTCACCTTGGTCGGCATCATCGACGACGCCCGTAAGGCGCCCTCGACCGATTTCCTCGCCGCCGGCGACCTGCTGTACGTCGTCGGCTCGACCGGAGGCCTCCTCGGCGCGTCCATCCTCGAGCGGGCGCTCTGCTCCGACGCCTCGGGAGCCGATCCCGCGCGTGCGCCAGGCCGGCTCCCGCTCCCCGCGCGGCGCCTCGGGCCCTGTCCGGTGCCCGATCCCGAGCGGCACCTGCCTTTGTACAAGGCCCTGGCCAAGGCGGCGAGCGGGCGCGCCCTGCGCTCGGCGCACGACCTGTCCGACGGAGGCCTCGCGGTCGCGGCCGCCGAGTCCTGCCTTGGCGGGCGCCTCGGCGCACGGTTGCGCCTCGACGCCATGCCGCGGCGCGAGCCGGGCGGGACAGCAGTTGGCTCGCTGCCCTATCCCGAGGCCGCGGCGCTGCTCTTCGCGGAGGACTCAGGCCGTTTCCT
>DBTW01000213.1:951-2601 GCA_002307245.1 Spirochaetaceae bacterium UBA1306
GGATATTGAACGGGCGTACAAGACGCCGATAGCGTGAGGGGAATCAAGTGGAACCTAAAGCGATCGTAATCGGCGGTTACGGGATCAACGCGGACGCGGAGCTCGCGGAGGCCTTCCGCCTCGCGGGCGCGAAGGTAGAGCGGCTTCACGTGGCCGAGCTCGTGGCCGAGCCCGCGAGGCTCTCGGGCGCGCGCATAATCGCCTTCCCGGGCGGCTTCTCCTACGGCGACCACCTGGGCTCCGGCCAGGTTCTCGCCCTGCTCTGCCGACGGACGCTCCGGCCGGCCCTCGAGCGCTTCATGTCCGACGGGGGCCTCGTCCTCGGCGTCTGCAACGGCTTCCAGGCCCTCGTGCGCATGGGCATCCTGCCGAACCGCGACGGAAGCTGGGGCCGCGAAGCCTCCCTCATCCAGAACGCGTCCGGGCGCTTCGTCGACGGATGGTTCCCCCTAGCCTTCGAGGACGGCAGCCGCTGCCTCTGGACCAAGGGCTGCCCGGGGCGGCTCCTCCCCGTCCGCCATGGCGAGGGCCGCTTCGTTGCGGAGGGCCGTGTCCTCGACGCCCTCGAGGCCGAGGGCCTGGTGGCCGCGAGGTACGCGGGCGAGGGGCCCAACGGATCCGAGCGCGGCATCGCCGGCATCTGCGACCCGAGCGGCCGCGCCTTCGGCCTCATGCCCCACCCCGAAGCCTTCCTCGTCCGCGAGAATCACCCCGCCCGGAGGCGCGCTTCGCGCGACGAGCCTGGGCTCGACCTCTTCGAGAACGGCGTGCGGGCCGCCCGGGCCTCGACCTAGGGCCGCCCATCGGGCCTCCGCTGGGCCGTAGCCTAGCGAAGGAGCGACCGTGGGTTTATACTGGCGGTAGGCTCTTTCGCGGAGGCGCATAAAAACATATGGAAGACTCACCCGAAATAATGGCCATCCGCGAGGAATACGAAAAGCAGATATTCGACCTCCGACAGCTTCTCGAAGTCTCCAAGAGTCTCAACTCCCTCCTCGACTACCACATCCTGATAGACGCGATCCTCTTCAACGTGATGGCGCAGATGAAAGTCATCAAGGCGGGCATCTTCGCCAAGAAGGGCCTCGACTCGACCAGCTTCAGCCTGCACCGCAACTACAAGGGCTTCGAGGCGGAACACGGGGTCGACTATTCGATACCCGAGGACCATCCCGTCATCAAGCTCTTCGCGAGGCAGTACGGCTGCTATACCCTCGAGGACCTCGCGCAGAGGCTGGGCTCCTTCGCGGGCATCGAGGGCATTGCCTCGCTCGAGCCCAGCCTCCTCGTACCCCTCAAGGCCAAGGGCGCCGTCAACGGCATCCTCATAGTCGGCGAGAAGATCGGCGAGGAGGGCTTCGACGTTTACGAGCGCGAGTACGCCCTGAACCTCGCCGGCCTCGCGGCGGTCGCGATCAACAACGCCTTCCTCTTCGAGATGACCACCACCGATATGATGACCCGCCTCAAGATGAAGCACTACTTCTATACGGTGCTGCTGGAGAGGATGGGCGAGGCCGCCAACGCCTTGAAGCCGCTCTCGGTGGTCATGATCGACATCGACTTCTTCAAGAAATTCAACGACACGCACGGCCATTCCTGCGGCGACGCGGTACTCAAGCACGTGGCGCGGGTCATGCAGGCCTGCAT
>DBTW01000081.1:0-3989 GCA_002307245.1 Spirochaetaceae bacterium UBA1306
ACCTACCCGATCCTGCAGACCCATGCCTCCATGCCCAAGGAGCTGCGGGACAGGCTGGGCGTCGACGAGGGCCTCATGAGGATATCGGTGGGCATCGAGGCTATTCCCGACATCATCGCCGACCTGGGCCAGGCCCTCGATTCGGCCAAGGGAGCATAATTGGGCAGGGCCCTGCCTCCCGAGCTGCGCTGTACCTCGCGCGGAGGCTGTTGCGCTACCCTAACGGGACGCCGCCTCGCGGAGGAATTCGCGAGCTGGCGAATCTCGTCGAGCGGGCCGCCGATCGTCTAGATGCTTAGTGTTACGAAGCTTGTGAATAAAATGGAGTAATTCTTATTATTGAAAATAAATAACTACATTTTCCCTTGGATGTCTCTGCGTGCAAGCATTTCCATGCTAGCTCTCTTCCATCTATGTCATTCCTGCGGCGTCTGCACCCTGCGCGACTGCCTCTCGTGCTTCGTGAGGGATCGGGCGGCTGGCGATGTGGCGCTGGTCAAGGACGGGGGCAGGAAATGAGCGGTATCCCCTTCATCGAGCGCGGGTCCGCCCCGTCCGTCAGCCCATCCTGGCTCCCCAGCTCCTCAGTCGCGACTCTATGAAGTCGAGGCAGAGCTCGTGCTCGGCCTTGCCGCGTCCCGAGACTTCCATCGCCTCTCCGAACTCGATGTGGATAGGCAGCTCTCGATGGACGGGGCCGAAGCCCCTGAAGAGCCCGCTCGAGCCCCAATAGTCGGTCTTGATGGCCACGGGCATGACCTTGACCCCCGCCTTGGAGGCGAGCTTGGCGCCGAGGCTGTTGAAGCCCTCGCGCTTCCAGGACTCGGTCCTCGTGCCCTGAGGGAAGATGATGACCGAGATGCCCGCGGCGAGGCGGGCTTGCCCTTCCCGGAGCACTATCTCGAGGTCGGCGCGGGGATCGGTCCGCGAAACCGCGATGGGATCGCGGGAGCGCATGATCGGCCCCCAGAAGAAGCCTTTCATCAGCTTGCTCTTCACTACGTAGGTGACCGGCTTCATGGGCCGGATCAGGCCCGGCAGGACGAGGGTCTCGAGGGTGCTCATGTGGTTGGACGCGAAGACCAGGGGGCCTTCGGCCGAGCGCACTTTGTCCAGTCCCTCGATCCGGAAGCGGGCCGAGCATCGCTCGAGGTCGCGGATGACGTCGAGGGAGCTCATGGCCCAGGCCTCGTCGTCGTAGAGGCCCTTCCGGGCGAGGGACCTGCTGCGCAGGATCGTCGCGATGAAGTGCGAGTAGACGCTCCATCGCGAGCCGAGGAGAAGGCGCTCGCTCATGGCGCGAGGAATGCCTTCGGGGGTCGAGTACGAATCGCCGGGGAAAAGGTCGTCCATTGTGCACCTCGCGTCGCGTCGATTGGCCATGAGCCTACCATGGGCGCGCGGAGATGGTATACTAAAGGATCTATGCCGGAAGCCGCGCCGCAGGACCTTCGCGATATTGGCATCCTCGCCCATGTCGACGCCGGGAAGACGAGCCTTTCTGAGCGCCTGCTTTTCGTCTCGGGCAGCATACGCAGCGCGGGCGACATCGACGAGGGCACGACGACCACGGATTACCTCGAGGTCGAGCGCGAGCGGGGCATCACGGTCAAGGCGGCCGCCGCGCATCTCGAGTGGCGTCGGCGCGGTCCCCCCGATCTGCCGCCGACCAGGATCAACCTCATCGACACGCCGGGGCATATAGACTTTTCCTCCGAGGTCGGGCGCTCGCTGCGGGCCTTGGATGGGGTCGTCGTCCTCGTCTGCGGCGTGGCCGGCGTCCAGTCGCGCACCGAGGTCCTGTACCGCGCCTGCGTCCGCCGCGGCGTGTCCAGGCTCGCCTTCGTGAACAAAATGGACAGGCGCGGCGCCTCCTTCGAGCGCGCCCTGGGCGATCTCTCGCGCATCCTCGACCCGGGCGTGGTCGCCATCCAGCTTCCCTGGGGGGAGGGCGAGGGCTTCCGCGGCGTCGTCGACCTCGTCGAGATGCGGGCCCTCGATTTCACGGCCACGGGCGGAGCGGACCCCCGAGGCTCCTCCGTGCCCGTTCCGCCTGAGCTCGCCGAGGCGGCCCGCCTCGCGCGGGGAGCCCTCGTCGAGGCCCTCGCCGACGGATCGGGGGAGGGCCTCGAGGCCGCGGGGCTCATGGAGGACTTCGTCTCCGGCCGCGAGAGCCCGCCCGAGCGGGTCCGCGCGGCCCTGCGCGCCGCCGTCCTCGCGGGGCGCCTCACCCCCGCGCTCTGCGGCTCGGCCTTCGCCGACGGCTCCGCGGCCCTCCTCCTCGACGCCGTCGCGGACTACTTGCCCTCTCCCGCCGAGGCGGCGAGGCCGCCCGCGCGGTTGACGGGCCGCGGAATCGGCCCCGGCGTGGCCGAGGTCTCGCCCCTCCCCGGCGATCCCTTCTCGGCCCTGGCCTTCAAGACGGCCGTCGACCCGAGCCTCGGCAGGCTCTCGTGGGTGCGCGTCCGGTCGGGTCGGGTGGCCGCGGGCGACCGCGTCCTGGATGCCGGCACCGGCGCCCTCGTTCGCGTAACGCGCGTATTCGGGATTCAGGCCGACCGGCTCGAGGCCGTCGACTCCGCCGTCGACGGCGACATCGTCGCCCTGGCCCTCGGTTCAGGGCCTGGCAAGGGCGGCCCCGGGCTCGAGGGCGCCGGCGCTACGGGCTCCACGCTCTGCGATCCCGGGCGGCCCTTGCTCTACGAGAGCATCCGCTTCGGCGAGCCCGTCGTCTCGGTAGCCCTCGAGCCGCGGACGGCCGAGGACGGCGGGCGGCTCCGCTCGGGCGCCGCCGCCCTCGCCGACGAGGACCCCTCGATCAGGGTCCGCGAGGACCCCCAGACGGGACGAGTCGAGCTCTTGGGCATGGGGGAGCTTCAGCTCGAGGTGGCCGTCGAGCGCCTTCAACGCGAGCATGGCGCCCGCGTCAGGGCGGGCGCCCCGCGCGTCTCCTATCGCGAGCGGCTCTCGGGTAGGGCCTCGGCCCTCGAGGACTTCGACCGCGACCTGGGTGGGGAGCGCGCCCGCGCCTCCGTGGGCCTCCGCATCGCGCCTTCCGGGGCCGAGGGCGCGGCGGAGGCTCGCGTCGAGGGCCTGGTCATCGAGGCCGACCCGGGCCTTAGGGCCCCTGCCTCGGCCCTCGAGGCCGCGCGCCGCGGGGCGGAGGCCGCCCTCAGCGTCGGCCCCAGCGCGGGCTTCCCCCTCGAGGGCGCTCGCGTCGTCATCGAGCGGATAGCCTTGCCCGGCGGACCGGGCTCGGGACCCGGAAGGACGGCGTTACGCGCCGCGGAGATCGCTGCCTCCCTGGCCGCGGGCCGCGCGCTTAAGGAAGCCGGGACGCGTATCGTGGAGCCGGTCATGCTTCTCGAAATCGCCGTGCCCGAGTCCTATCTCGGGGCGGCCGCGGCCGCCGTCACGGGCAGGGGCGGCCGCGTCGAGTCCGTCGACGCCGCGCCCGAGGGCGTTCGCCTCCTCGCGGGGGCCGCTCCGTTGCGTTGTCTCTTCGGTTTCGCGAACGAGCTGCGTTCCTGCACCGAGGGGCGGGCCGAATACTCCGCCCGCTTCGCCCGCTACGAGAGCGTGCCGGACTCAGCGCTGGCGGGCATATAATCTCCTTACGTGGCCACTTGATCAGCTCTTGACTCTCCTATATACTCCGAAAGCTCACCAGGAATATTATTGGCAGGACAAAGCCAAGGAGGAGTTTTATATGGCCAAAGAGAAGTTCGAGCGCAACAAGCCTCATATGAACGTCGGTACGATCGGCCACATCGACCACGGAAAGACGACGCTCAGCGCCGCTATCACCCAGTATTGCTCGCGCAAGTTCGGCGATAAGGCGATGAAGTTCGACGATATCGACAATGCGCCCGAAGAGAAGGCTCGCGGCATCACGATCAATACTCGGCACCTCGAGTATCAGTCCGCCAAGCGCCACTATGCCCATATCGACTGCCCTGGGCACGCCGACTATATCAAGAACATGATCA
>DBTW01000081.1:4281-5612 GCA_002307245.1 Spirochaetaceae bacterium UBA1306
GATGGACGGCGCCATCCTCGTCGTCTCCGCCCCCGACTCGGTCATGCCCCAGACTCGCGAGCACGTCCTCCTTGCCCGCCAGGTAGGCGTCCCTTCCATCCTCGTCTTCCTCAACAAGATCGACCTCGTCGACGATCCCGAGCTCATCGAGCTCGTCGAGCAGGAAGTACGCGACCTTCTCAATTTCCAGAAATTCCCCGGCGACACGACCCCCATCATCAAGGGTGCCGCCTTCAAGGCTCTCTCCGAGCCGGACAACACCGAGGCCACCAAGTGCATTCAGGACCTCCTCGATGCGATGGACACCTTCTTCCCCGACCCCGAGCGCCTCACCGACAAGCCCTTCCTCATGCCGATCGAGGACGTCTTCTCCATCTCCGGCCGCGGAACGGTAGTAACCGGCCGCGTCGAGCGCGGTATCGTCAAGATCAACGAGACGGTCGAGATCGTCGGCATTAAGCCGACCAAGTCCACGGTCGTCACGGGCATCGAGATGTTCAACAAGCTTCTCGACGAGGGCCGCGCGGGCGATAATATCGGTACCCTCCTCCGCGGTATCGACAAGAAGGAGGTCGAGCGCGGACAGGTTCTCGCGAAGCCCGCCTCGATCACCCCGCATACCAAGTTCAAGGGCCAGATCTACTGCCTCAACACTCAGGAAGGCGGTCGCCACAGCCCCTTCTTCCCGGGCTATAGGCCGCAGTTCTACTTCCGCACGACCGACATCACCGGCACCGTCACCCTCCCCGAGGGCAAGGAAATGGTCATGCCCGGCGACAATTCCGAGATCATCGTCGAGCTGATCTACCCCATCGCCATGGAGAAGGGGCTAAAGTTCGCCATCCGCGAGGGTGGCCACACGGTCGCCTCTGGCCAGGTCACGGAGATTATCGCGTAATTCATTGATCGGTAAGGCGCTAGTCGGGTTTTTACCTGTCTGGCGCCTTTTGTAAATAAACGTCGGCGCCCGCTATGCGCAGCGCCGACGTTTGTGTTATAGTCGCCTTCGGTCGGACGCCTTACGTCGTCTTGGCCGGCGTGCCTGCGGGGTTCCACGACCCCGTCGCGATGCGCTTCGGTAGCGAGCCCGCCAGGGTACTGTTATCGGGGACGCCCGCAAGAGATCTTTGGAGGATTCGCATGAAGGACAGGATTCGAGTCAGGCTCAGGGGCTTTGATGTCCGTTTAATCGACGACAGCGCGAGGGGTATTGTACAGACTGTTCAGAAGGCGGGCGCCACCGTTTCGGGGCCCATCCCTCTTCCGACCAGGATCAATAAGTACACCGTCCTCCGCTCTCCCCACGTTCATAAGAAGTCGAGGGAGCAGTT
>DBTW01000188.1:0-362 GCA_002307245.1 Spirochaetaceae bacterium UBA1306
TAGCGCTTCGGGTTCCGCCTCCGAAACCGAGCCTGAATCTGGCGATAGCTTACGTGCGGCGCTAAAGACCAGTCTTGTAGGCGCTGCGTTTAGCGTTAAGCGTACAATCCTGAAATAAGCCATAGTATTGCTATAGGGACCTAGGGCGCGATAGACTATTGTTCAGTTTTTGAACAACGGAGTCCTATGTTCAACGATCGGCGATTCCTCGGCCTTGTAATGGTACTGTGTTCTATCGGCGCTCTTGCTGCCCAGGAAGCGATAGGCTCGGATAGGGAGGAGTACTTAAGCTTTCTTGCTCTTTCAGGTCAGGTCGATAGCCCCAGCCTGGGCTATAGCAGCCTTTCGGACAATGCCTGGGG
>DBTW01000188.1:691-5949 GCA_002307245.1 Spirochaetaceae bacterium UBA1306
TAAAGCTGCGGCTCTATGGGCCGGAGCTTTTTTCTTCCTACAATACGGCCTATCCGCATGGCATGAACGATGGCTCGCTTTACCAAGGAGTGGGCCTGAACTCAAGCCTCTCCGCAGGTTTTCGGGCCGAAGCCTACGGCTTCGAGCTGACCCTAAAGCCCACCTTGTCCTTCGAGGAAAACCTCGACTACGACATCCTTCCCAATGCGTATAGCAATAAGTATAGCTACTTCTGGGCGATCGGCATTGATACCCCCCAACGCTTCGGAGATGATCCCAATTTTATCTTCGATTGGGGGGACAGCGAGATCCGGTACAGCCTAGGCCCCTTAACCCTAGGCTTCGGCACCCAGGCAGTCTGGTTGGGGCCGGCGCAAATCAATCCGATCATACTCTCGAACAATGCCGCCCCCTTCCCGAAATTGGACTTTGGCCTGCGCAAGACGGAGACCTTCCTCGGCGATATCGAGTTCCGCAGCTTCTGGGGCTATCTTCACGAGTCCGATTACTTCGACGATGATTCGACCAATGATGAGAACCTGATCACCGGCTTGAGCTCCTCTTGGGCGCCCTGCTTTCTGCCGGGGCTAACCCTTGGGCTAAACAGGACTATGCTATCCAAGTGGGACGACAAGGACTGGAACGCCGTCTTTACCTTGCTTTGGCCCTTCATGAAGGAAAGCGCCGGCTTCGACCAACGAGATCAGCGCGCTTCCGCGACGATCGATTACAAGATTCCTTCCGTGGGCTTGGATCTGTACTTGGAATGGGGAATCAACGATTACACCCTGTCCGAATCCTTGATCCGGAATCCTTTCCATACCCGGGCCTATACTTTGGGGCTGCGCAAAGCCTTTAGCTTTGGTGATGGTACGCATAGGGGCGAATTCCTGGCCGAGGTGACGAATTTGGAGTCTACTCGGGACTATCAATTGATCGGTTGGGCCGAGACCTTCTATTCGCATGGAATCATCACGCAAGGTTATACGAACTATGGTCAAATACTGGGGGCCGGAATCGGCACGGGTGGCAATGGCCAGTATCTCGGATTTACGCTCTACGACCCCCATGGTTCCCTGCGCGCCTATCTGCAAAGGATCAATCGCGATAGCGATTATCTTTACTACGTTTCCGGCGTCGCGCAACACGAATGGAGCTACAACGCGGAGTTGACTTTGGGCCTCGAGGCGAAACGTTGGCTTTGCAAAGGCCTTATGGGATCCGGTGGCCTCGATTACTGCTTGAACCTGAACCCGCTCTATAATCCTAATGGCAAGTATAGCTCGGTGATCAATAACCTCAGGATTGTCTTCGGCTTGTCTACTCAGTTATGAATTGTTAGCGCCGCCTTCCAGGCGGCGCATTTTTTGTGAAGAAGGCACTATGGCCAGAACGCGGAAGAACTCAATCATCGTCTTTCTCTACGCTTCCTTTGCGCTGGCTTTCGCGAGCGGCCAGGAATACCGTGTATCCTCGGTGTCCTACGAGATCGACGGCAGGACTCAGGAACGAGCGCTCGCGGATGTACTCGATTTCGACTTTTCGCGCGTATTCGCCGATAGAGCGGACCTGGACGCCTATGTGGCGAACAAGACCCAGCTTATTATCAACCAAAGAGTGCTGCAGAGCGGGAGCATCGCGGTCGAGCTGCCGCCCCTTCCCGATGGCGCCGAGCTGGGGACGCCCCTGCCCGTGCGCCTCGTGGTAATGGTCAAGGATACGCACAACATCATCGCCTTGCCCAAACCGCAGTACGATTCCAACGACGGCCTTCTTCTTTCGGTGCGGGCTCGGGACTACAACTTCCTGGGCCTGATGCAGCCCCTGCGCGTCGACCTGAACTACACCCGGGACACTCATGGCGCGCAGGATGGCGGGGTGGAGCTTCGCTTTTCTCTCCCCTTCCGCATGGGCCTTTATGATTACGAGTGGTATACCGACCAAGCCTTAGGCTACTCCGAAGACCAGGTTTTCAGCGTCGAGAGCTCGACCGGCGCGAATATGATCATACACATCGGCGACAGCAAGCTGAAGTTCGGCCCTTCGCAGTACTACTACCTCAATCCCGACAACAATGACGATTCGGTCTTCGACGGCTGGTTCCTCAAGTCCACGGTGAAGGCCTCGTACTCCCTGCCCCTGCCCGTGGACTTCGGCTATTACGACAAGCTGACGGCCGACATCGACGTGGGGATAAGCAAGTATTGGAGCCCCACGGGCCTCGATCTTCTCGACGAGCGCGACGGGCCGACCTTGGATTTAAAACAAAGTCTGTCGATGGGCAGGGTCGATTGGATCGGCAACTTCCGCCGCGGCGTGTCGGCCTCGGCTGATGTCTCGGAGACCTACAACTTCGAAAGCAAGGCCCTGACTACCGAAACGCACTTCGAGATCGACGGTTATTTGCCTCTGGCGGGGAAGTGGCTGGGCTCTTCGGGACGGATCAAGGCCTCCTGGTACGTCGACGACAGCGATGATGAGGCCGGATCGCCCCTGCGCGGCATCATAGACAAGCGGATAGACACCAACGCCGCGATCTACGCCAATCTGGACTTCCCCGTCGCCGTCATACGCTTCATGCCCGACGAGTGGCTGGGCATTGACTGGATGAAGTTCGTGGACTTCGAGCAGCAATGGTCCCCCTTCGTCGACGCCGCCTTAGTCCATGACAAGGACACGGGGCGCTGGTTCGATCCCCGCGACGGCTGGCTCTCCGGCGGCCTCGAGCTGATCACTTTCCCGCTCTCCTTCCGCAGCTTCTACGTGCGCATCAGCGACGGTTGGGATCTGGTAAATATCATCAAGACCCGCAAGCTGCCGGGCCTCCTCGAGGACGGCGAGCTCTTCATAGGCCTGGGCATGCACTATTAGTCGATAAGGAGACCCCATGAGCAGAATAGCCGTAATCGGCACCGGTTACGTGGGCCTCGTGAGCGGGGCCTGCCTGGCCGACTTCGGGAATACCATCGCTTGCGTCGACAACGACGAGCGCAAGATCCAGACCCTGGTGGGGGGCGGCATCCCCATATTCGAGCCGGGCCTGGACGACGTGGTGTCGCGCAACGTGAAGGCGGGCAGGCTCGCCTTCACCACGGACCTCGCCGTGGCGGTTCGGTCCAGCGAGGTCGTGTTCATCGCCGTGGGCACGCCCCCCGCCGACGACGGCAGCGCCGACCTCAAGTACGTCGAGGCGGCCTCGCGCGAGATCGCCCGGGCGATGGACGGCTACCGCGTGATCGTGGACAAGAGCACGGTGCCCGTGGGCACGGGCCGCAAGGTCCGGCAATGGATGGCCGAGGAGCTGGATAGGCGGGGCGCGAAGCTGGAGTTCGACGTGGTGTCCAACCCCGAGTTCCTCCGCGAGGGTTCGGCCGTGCAGGACTTCACCCACCCCGACCGGGTGGTGATCGGCAGCTCCAGCGAGCGGGCCAAGGCCATCATGAAGGATGTCTACCGCGCCCTGTACCTCGGCGAGACCCCCTACATAGAGACCGGGCTCGAGACCGCGGAAATGATCAAGTACGCCTCCAACGCCTTCCTGGCCGTAAAGATCACCTTCATGAACGAGGTGGCCAACCTCTGCGAGGCGGTGGGGGCTAACGCCCAGGACGTAGCCAAGGCCATGGGCCGCGACGGCCGCATCGGGCCTAAGTTCCTCCACGCGGGGCCTGGCTACGGCGGCTCCTGCTTCCCCAAGGACACCCAGGCCATGGCCAGGATAGGCCGCGACTACGGCGAGGCCCTGTCCATCGTCGAGGCCACGATCACGGCCAACGAGTCCCAGAAGGAGCGCATGGTCCGGAAGATAGAGACCGGCATGGGCGGCTCGGGATCGCTGAAGGGCAAGACCCTGGCTATCCTGGGCCTGACCTTCAAGCCCAACACCGACGACATGCGCGAGGCCCCCTCGATCGCCATCTGCGAGGGCCTGGCCGCCAAGGGCGCGCGTCTGCGCGCCTGGGACCCCGCCGCCGCCAAGGAGGCGTCCTGGCGCCTCGCGGGCATCAAGGACTCGCTCCACTTCGCCGCCGACGAGTACGACGCGATCGACGGCTCGGACGCCATCGTCCTGGTCACCGAGTGGAACCAGCTGCGCACCCTCGACATGGAAAGGGTGAAGCGCCTCTTGAAATCGCCCAACTTCTTCGACCTGCGGAACGTCTACAAGCGCCGCGAGATGGAGGCCAAGGGCTTCCGCTATTTCGCGGTGGGGCAATAGGGAACGCGCGATGGTGAAAAGCCTTATTAAGGACCCAGCGGCTCTCCTGGGAAACATGGTCGACATGCGGGACGAGCTGGGCTCCCGCGGCGTCCCCGTCTTCCTGAATTTCGGTACCCTCCTCGGGGCCCTGCGCGAAAAAGGCTTTATTGCCCACGACGACGACGCGGACATGGAGATCTACGAGCGCGACGAGGAGACCTTCCTCTCCTGCCTGCCCGTTCTGGAGGCGAAGGGCCTGGTGATGTTCGGCAAGGTCCCGGAGAAGCGGCTGTATAAATTCCGCCGAGGGGGCGAGCAGCTCGACCTGTTCATCGCGCACGAGAAGCGGTCTCTCTTCGGCCGCAGCTGGGACCTGGACAATACCGTATCCGCCGCCGCGCGCCACCTCGACTCGCTCGAGGAGATAGACTTCCTGGGGGAGCGCTTCAAGGTGCCCGCCGATCCCTACGGCCTCGTGCGGCACCTCTATGGCAAGACCTGGAACGTGCCCCTCGCCAACCGCCCGGCGCGGGTCTATTGGAGCTTCCGTTTCCGGAAGGCCCTGGACAACCCGGGCAAGATTCTCTTCTACGCCAGGCGCTTCTTCACGAAGCGCCTGGGCTGGGCCCGCTTGGCTCGGAAGGGCTAAGGGATAATAGATGGCAAGAAATAAGATATTGTTCCCGTTCATGCACGTAGGCCATGTGGTCGCCCTCCTGTCGCCGCGGGAGAGGCGGAGACTGTCGCTGGTGATCGTAGGCGCCATATTCATGGGCATCATGAACGTGATCGGCGTCGGTTCGATCATGCCCTTCATCGCCGTCGCATCTAAGCCAGAGACTATCCGAACCAATCCCTATCTTTTCTGGGCTTACACCTTTTTCGGATTCACGTCGGACGTCGATTTCCTCGTCTTCCTCGGCATCGCCGTGCTCGTTTTCCTGGTGCTCTCGAACGTGTCCCAGGCTTTCCTTCAGTACGTGAAAATGCGCTTTACCAGCATGCGCCGGCATACGCTTTCCATGCGCTTGCTGAAGTCCTACCTCGGGCAGGGCTA
>DBTW01000188.1:6307-10018 GCA_002307245.1 Spirochaetaceae bacterium UBA1306
GTGGAGATGATCACTCAAGTCATCCAGGTCGGCTTCCTTACCGCCTTTCTGTTCTTCGTGGACCCGATGAGCACGCTCGCCATCGTCATCGTCGTGTGCCTGGTCTACGGCCTCATCTATAGGGGGGTCCGCAAGTCCATAAAGCGTCTGGGCGGCGAGCGCTTCGACCTGACCGAGGAAATCTCCCGGGTGGCCAGCGAAGCCTTCTGGGGGATCAAGGAAGTCAAGATCACCGGGACCGAGGCCGTCTTCGTGCAGGAGTACGCGCCGCCCTCCAAGAAGTTAGCCAAGAACTCGTCCACCTCCGAATTGGTTGGCGACATCCCCAAATATGCCCTCGAGGCGGTCGCCTTCTCGACGATCCTGGTTTTCGTGCTCATCACGATAATCAAAGAAGGGAACTTCTCCAACGCCGCTACCACGGTCACCCTTTTCGCCTACGCGGGGTATAGGCTTATCCCCTCGGTGCAGGCCCTCTTCAAGTCCCTGACGCGGCTGAAGTACGGCGGTCCTACGGCCGAGCGGGTCATCGCGGAATTCGACCAGACGGCAGGGGCCGAGCCCCTACCCGCGACCGCCCCCGCACGAATGCCATTCTCGGAGCGGATCGAGTTGCGGAATATAACCTTCGCCTACCCGAACGTCGCAAAGCCATTGTTCGAGAACCTGTCGATAGAGATCCGCGCCAACAGCCTGGTCGGCTTCGCCGGCAAGACGGGATCGGGCAAGACGACGATCGTGGACATCCTGCTCGGCCTCCTCAGGGCCCAATCGGGGGGGATCCTGGTCGACGGAGTCGCAGTGGGCGACGCCGAACTGCGGTCATGGCAGGCTAACCTAGGCTACGTCCCGCAGAACATTTATCTCTCCAACGACAGCATCGCCTCCAATATCGCCTTCGGCGTCCCTCGCGAGAAGATCGAAATGGAGGCCGTAGAGCGCGCAGCCGACATGGCTCAGATCCACGATTTCGTGCGTACCGAGTTGGAGGAACGCTATTCCACGAAGATCGGGGAGCGCGGCATCCGCCTTTCCGGGGGGCAGCGCCAGCGGATCGGCATCGCCAGGGCCCTCTACCGGAACCCTTCGGTCCTCATCCTGGACGAGGCGACGAGCGCCCTGGACAACCAGACCGAGCGGGCGGTGATGGAGTCCATCGACTTCCTGATGGGTAAGAAAACGATCGTCCTCATCGCCCATCGCCTCACGACCTTGAGGAACTGCGAGGAAATATTCCTGATGGAGCATGGTCAGATCATCGATCAAGGGCGTTATGAGGAGCTCGAGGCTAAGCATCAGCAGTACTTCGGGCGGCAGTGATTCCCCGCTATTGAGTATGCATATGCCAGCGCGTCTTTTTATCTACTGTTCTGCATATGAGCAAAAGTCCTATGGGATTAGGATCCTATATACCCTCGCGGCGGAGATCTCGAGGCTTGGGCGCGAGGCCAGGTGCTTGTGCTTCAGCCCTCGACCGGCCTTCCGCCTTCCGAGCGAACTCGAGGCGATTACGCAATACCTCGACGAAGGCGAGAAGCCGGATATCTCGGACGAGGATATCGTAGTCTATTCCGACAGCGAAAAGGGCAATCCCCTCGGAGCGAAGAGGGTCGTTCGCTATTTGCTGAACAAGCCAGGCGTCCTGACGGGCGCCTTGGTCGATTACGGCCCATCCGATTATATCGTCGAGTACTCGCCACTCGTCGGGATTCACTTTCCGAAGCTCTTCCTCCTGAACGATGATCGGGAGCTAATCGACCGGTGGGCCGGAAGTCGGAGGGAAGATTCCGTCGCTTTCTACTTCGGGAAGATCGAAAAAAAGAATAGGAGCAAATTCTGGAGGATCATCGCACGCGTTAGGAAGGATTTCTCGGGCCACTACCTGATTACCAGGAGATATCCGCGCGACAGGGACGAGCTATTTTCCATCCTTTCCAAGGTCTCTCTCCTCGTGAGCCTGGACCCTTTGACGAACCTCAATTATGAGGCAGCTTTACTCGGGACGCCCGTCCTTCTCTTGAACGACAGCTATAATACCGAAGGTACGGAATTCGCCGAAGGCATATTCTTCGAGTACGACGGGAAGCGATTCATTCCGCGCTCTGGGGTAGATGTCGCCTCCTTCCGCAGGAAGCTCGAAAGCCAGGGGGCGGCCGTCTCTTCCTTCCTTGCCGATGCGGAGGAACATTTTACGAAGATCGAGACTTCTATTGAGGCTTCACACGAGCATGCGAGGAAGGTTAGGCAGAAGGTAGAAGCGGATATGATGGAGCTTGGCGCAGGCCGTAAATTCGCGAATTGCACGAATATCGACGATGTCCCGTTGCTCGATCGCATGGCAATCGAGCGATTCCCGTCGAGCGACATGAGGAAGACCTTTGCCTTCTTTCCCGAGTTCTGGCGGCTCGCGCGTAAAAAACTCAGGCGTCGAGTCGTCAATTCCTTGAAGCGCTGGCCAGAGATTTTCGAGACTCTTTGCCTGATCAAGAGAACAATCATCGGAGGCCCACGTGGGGATGTCAGCTAAGCTGCGTTGCACGGTGACCGAGGTCCGCGAAAGCGGAGCGGGGAACTACTTCGTCGAGCTTCGGCCGCAGACGCGCGTGCCGCGTTTTCGCGCAGGCCAGTTTCTCCACCTAACCCTCGACGAGTACGACCCCGCGGGAGGATTCTGGCCCGAGTCGCGCGTATTCTCCATCGCCTCGAAACCCGGCGCCGAGACGCTCACGATCGTCTATAGCGTCAAGGGTCGATATACGAAACGCATGGAGGGAAGCCTCGTTCCCGGCCTCGAGGTCTGGGTCAAGCTGCCCTTCGGCGACTTCGTGATCGATTCCCGGGCCGGCGCTTGCGAGGATGTGGTCCTTATTGCGGGGGGCACGGGCGTATCGCCGTTCATACCTTTCCTCGAAGACCTTGTTCCTGGAGAGTCGGCCACTAGGCGGATCAGGCTCTATTATGGGCTCCGGCGCCCCGAATACCTGCTTTTCGGGGGATTGCTCGCCCGTGCCTCGGGCTGCGGCGCGATCGATTTGCGCATCTGGATCGAGGATGGCATGCTTTCCGGCGACGCGCTTCCTCCGCTTGCCTCGGTCCGCGCGGGTCGGCTCGATCCCAGCCTCGCGCTGGAGGAGAGCCGCGACTTGGCCGAGCCGATCTTCTTCATCTCCGGTCCGCCCGCCATGATAGCGAGATTCAAGTCGGCGCTCCTCGGGACGGGGATCGAAGGCCGCAGGATACAAATAGACGAATGGGAGTGAACGCGATGGGAAAGAGCGCGCAGGAAATAAGGGACGAGATCAGGGGCCTGGTCGGCGCATATTACGAGGCAAAATTCGTAGAGCAGTCCTTCACGCCGGGGAAAAATCCGGTGAGGTACGCGGGACGCGTGTTCGATTCCTCCGAGATGGCTGCTTGTGTCGATGCAACGCTGGACTTTTGGCTCACGTCCGGGCGTTATTCAGAGGAGTTTGAAGCCGCCTTCTGCGACTTCACCGGAGCCGAGTTTTCCTTCCTCGTCAATTCGGGCTCCTCCGCGAACCTCGTGGCCTTCGCCTCGCTCATGAGCCCCTTGCTCGGCGAGCGGCGGCTAAGGCCGGGCGACGAAGTGATCTCTGTGGCCGCCGGCTTCCCCACGACGCTCAATCCGGTCATCCAGAACGCGATGGTACCGGTCTTCGTGGACGTGGACGTCGGGACCTACAATATCGA
>DBTW01000091.1:0-2887 GCA_002307245.1 Spirochaetaceae bacterium UBA1306
GACGATCTCGCCATCGCCGAGCTCGAGCGAGATTACCTGGAAGCGGCCGGGTTTGTCGCCCATATCGAGACCGACGGCGGCGACGCCCTCGCTCTCATCCGCGAGCCCGCCTCGAAGAAGGACTACGAGCTTTTCATCGTGGACCTCATGCTCCCCGGGACCGACGGATTCGAGCTCTGTCGCGAGCTCCGCGCAACCTGCGAAAAGCCCATCCTTGTCGTCTCGGCCCGCGAAGGCGACGAGGACAAGGTGCGCGCCCTCGGCCTCGGCGCCGACGACTACATCACCAAGCCCTTCAGCCCGGCGGAGCTCGTGGCGCGCGCGAAGGCCCACATAGAGCGCTATGCGCGCCTCATCGGGGCATCCGGGAACGAGGGCCAGCCCCAATCGAGCGCCATCATCGCACGCGACATCGTCATCGACCTGGAGAGAAAAACAGTCGATGTGGCGGACCGAGCGGTGCAATTGACCGCCACCGAGTTCGCCATCCTCGTCCTCCTCGCCACTTCTCCAGGGCGCGTATTCTCCCGCGAGGAAATCTTCGAGAAGGTCCGCGGCGACGGGACCTATGGCGAAGTCTCCACCGTCACCGTCCACATAAGACGCCTTCGGGAAAAAATCGAGCTCGACCCCTCCCACCCCACTCACATCGAAACCCTATGGGGCATGGGCTACAAATTCATGGAATAAGCCCGCCAGGGCTTCGTAACGAGTTAATGAACGCCCCCGGGAGCTGAGCTCCGAGGTATCGTTCGTACGGCAAGGAAATTGATCGAATGAGGGATCGAATACCCCATAGTCTGTTATGGGCGTGCCGCAGTAGAACTGCGGGGTATTCGACCCTCTTCCGAATAAAAAGGGCCGCCCCAAAGGGGCGGCCCTAATTCGCCAAAAGGCTTTAGGTCAGATTAGAGAGTGACCTTTGCGGAGATGGTGAAAACCTTATCGCCGGTGCTGGTAAGGACGTGGTTAAGGTCATTGCCCTCGCCATTGGACTCGAAGTTCGCATCGAGCACAGTGTTAGCAAAAAGCTTGGCCTCGACACCGACCTGGACCAGAAGGTTCTTGGCGCCGGAGAGATCCTTGCGAGCCTGGAAATAGGGCTTCGCATAGGTCGCGTCGGAAAGAGCTAGCTTATAGGAACCAGAACCCGCGACCGAGAGAAGCATATCGTCGTAATCACCGAAAAAGTCGTCAACGAAGACGCCAACGGTGAAGGAAACGGGCTCAACAAAGCCGCCCGCATCGACGAACTTGAGACCAAAATCGCCGCGGTGATAGGCGTAGTTCGGATAATCAGTATCCGCCTCGGTAGCAGCAACAGCGGCAGTAGTGGCAGTGTCCTGAACATAAGCAGTGGCGGCAGTGTAGAAGCTGTAGAGCTCTTTGGTGTAGTAAGCATCAAAATTGATGCTGTCCTTCTTTTCGTTAAGAGCTAAAGCGATGCTACCAGAAGCATCGTAGGCTACATCCGTCCTGCCTTTCTGCTCGGTGGCGCTGCTGGCGCAAGATTCATCCTTGGCGGCATCGATGGCGGCGTTGGCACTCAGGCCACCGGCGGTCACAGCGACCTTACCAGTAGCCACCCAGAACTTGGTATCAATGTTGTACCAGCCACCAGCGGTAATAGCGAGAACGTCCTTCACGGGGGTAAGGGCCGCATCGAAGCCAACGGTGTACTCGGAGAACTCATTAACCGCCCCAGCGGTGTTGGAGCCGACAACGGCGGAAACCGAGCCGAAATCGCCAAGCTTGTAACCGATCTGGATCGAACCAGCGGGACCCATCTCAGGGTTGAAAGCAGACGACTCGTCGAGACCATTGTCCGCATCATAGAGAGGAACGAACACCGCATTGTCGTAGTCAGCGGTATAAGCGCCATGCCCCAGGCCTACCCACAGGTTGCCGGAGACGATCTTGGCGGATACGCCGAGGGTATCGCCATCGCCATCAGTACTGGCACCCCACACGACCACATGGTCGGCGGCGTAATCACCCTCATCGAGGTCGATGATGGAGAGGTTGAGATGGGTCACATCGATCTGGCCATAGGTGCCCTCGGTGCCGCCCGTCGACTTCGTCGCGTCGTTGATAAGATAGTAGTGGAACGACAGATCCCACTCGTTGGTAAATCCGGACTTGTTGGTGTCGAAATCGTACTGCCATTCCGCATCAGCATTAGCAGAAAAGGTATACGCGGGCTGGTCTTTCGCGGGTGCCGCAGCGGCGTCTTCCGCGAATACAAGGCCGCCCAATGCGACTAGGGCGAGAAGCAGGACAATAGCCTTCTTCATGTAGAATCCTCCTTAGCTTGTGTAAGGGGGTAAACCGACGGTTTACCGAGCCCCTTTCCTAGGTTCTCCGGCAGTATAGCCATGGCATTTTTAGGTGTCAAGTTTTTTTTAGGATTTACATGCAAAGGTGTAACCTATGGACGAATCTATTTAAATCTTTTGTAGATTAAGTATTACTATTATTTTGCCGACAGATCTGTAATCAATCTAGGCATACAAATATGTTCAATGTGTCAAAGTCAATAGGGATATTTACTGTTATTTTTTTCAGATTAAACCAATTTTGGTCCAAATATGTTTTTTACAAAGAAATGACACTAAACAGAAAAAAAGTCCCGGCGTGCAAGAATGCAACACCGGGACTTGGGTTCCCGCCTAGGAGTTCATTAAATGAACTCGGGCTTCTTTTCCTCGACCGGAGAGACTACGGGCGCAGGTTTGGGCTCCGCCGCGGGCTTGGGCGCCGCCTTTTTGGCGGCCGGCTTCTTGGCCACAGCCTTCTTAGCAGCCGGCTTCTTAGCCACGGCCTTCTTAGCGACCGGCTTCTTGGCTACTGCCTTCTTAGCGACCGGCTTCTTGGCCACGGCCTTCTT
>DBTW01000091.1:3231-21841 GCA_002307245.1 Spirochaetaceae bacterium UBA1306
CTTCTTGGCCACGGCCTTCTTCGCGACCGGCTTCTTGGCCACGGCCTTCTTCGCGGCCGGCTTCTTGGCCACAGCCTTCTTCGCCGCGGGCTTCTTAGCCGCGACCTTCTTAGCCGCGGGCTTCTTAGCCGCGGGCTTCTTCGCCTTAGCCGGCGAAGACTTCTTCTCTAACGCCATGAGAGCCTCCTTCTTCGCCGGCGCGGCCTTATTGGCCTTGACTGCGGCGACCTTCGGGTTACCTATAACCTTCTTCTTAGCGCTGACGGCCTTAGCCGCCTGCGAAGGTTTCTTGGATTGTGAGCGAGACCTGCCGCGCGCGGCCTCGAGGGACTGGATCCGCTTGAAAGCGGCTTGCGCGACTTCCGGATCGTAGGTGGCGAGATCCCAGCCGCGGCGCTGGAGCTCCGCGTATGCCCTGATGGCCACTTCTTCCTGAGGCAAATGCGGGTTCACGACGATGAGCTCGGCGCAAAGATGGCCCAAGCCGACGCGGAGCATGTGAGAAAGCCTGTCGAAGGGAACATTCTTGGCGGCGAGGGCGGCGAGCCATGCGACGAGCTCGTCAGCGACAAGGGACACGGTATCGGGCTGGAGAGGACGGGCTTCCTTTTCCAATCTGCGCTCGAGGCGCTCGTGGACCTTGGCGTAATCTTGGAAATAGGATGCGTCGACGCGCTTCAATTCGACGAGCCGTATCTCGACGAGTTGCGCGGCGCTTCTATCGGCCATGTAGGGCGTCCCCCCTTTCCAATATGAAATGGCATTGTCCGAAAACGCTGATCGCGGTCTTCGATTCGCTCGTCGCAGACGAAGCACGCGAATCGATTTATACATTATATCGGCATCTCGCAAGTATGGCAAAAGCTTTCTTCACTTTGAACGAAAAAAAAAGCGATATGCGCGTTTTTTTCTCTCGAGTACTCGACAGGCGACGCGTGATCGCGCCTTGCGTCCCTAGTAATCGTTCACGCGGTCGCTCTGTTAACGCGAGCGACCGCGCGATACAGCGAGACTAGAGCTTGAAGACGACACCGAGGCGGCCGGCCCCGCCGTATCCGTAGTATCCACCCTCGAGGTTGATCGCGATACTCGGGGTGATATAGAAGTTGTTGCCCTCGAGGCTCGCGAAGCCGAAGTTGAAATCGTTCGCGCTGTCCTTGTAATTGAAGCCGGAATAGGAGTAGTCGTAGCTCCAGCCGTAGAAGTAGGTACCGAGGCCGAGGCCGACGTATGACTCGACCCTGGAGAGCCACTTCACATCTGGGAGGACATCCTTCCAGCTGACATGGACTGTGCCGAAGGCGCTGATGGAGAGATAGTGGTAGCTCTCATCATAATCAACGGTGTAGTAGTTATAGGAATCAGTCCAGCCGTAATAGCCGACGCGAGCGGCGGCGCCATAGGTAAGGGGGATCTTGTTGGCGACGGTGAACTGGCCGATCCCATATTCGGCGCCACCATACAGATCGAATCCGTTGAAGAAGCCGGAGCCCAGGCCGGCCTGAATAGTGATGTTGCCTGGCGCGAAGAGCGGCTTGTCCGAAAAGGTCGGCGCGGCCTTGCCCGCCGCGAAGGCGAACACTGTGACGCAAAGGAGAGCGAGAAGGACGACGAACGTTTTCTTCATAAAGGCACCTCCGACAATAAGAACTGAATTGTATATAGCACATTGATTCATCCGATACAATCCGGAGCGATGGGAGACCCTTAGCCTGCGGTTTCGGCGCTCGGGCGCCAGCGGCCATCCATGGCTACGGATCGCGGGAAAAGCGCATAATTACAGGGGAATATCACGCGGGCACTTTGAACTGAAGGCCTTCTCGGCGTATAGTATGGGCTATGGGGGAAGGGGCATGATCCAGTGGAACGCGGACCTCGCGCGCAGGCTCCAATGCCGCGATGAGGATAAAAAAGAGCTCGCACCGTTCATCAAGAGGCTTATGGAGCTCGATCGCAAGGCGCGCAACGAGGGATTCCTCTCCCTCGAGTCCGAGCTGGCCTCGATAGACGACCCCCTCCTCGCCGTCGGCGTCCGCCTGGTCATGGAAGGCGTGTCCGGCGAGGCCCTGGAAGAGATACTGGCTACCTACCTCCTCATAGAGGAGCGCTCGGGCTGGCCCTTCCTCAAGTCCTGCGTGACGATAGAGGGCCTGCTCGCGCTGGCCGAGTCCGACGATCCGGCCCTGATGGCGCGGAAGCTCCTCCCCTACTTCGGCGCGGACAAGGCCCTCGCCGCCCTCGAGGAGCTGGAGCGATGATCGAATCGATCGCGAAGGCCTCGCGGAGCTTCCTCGAGGCTCCGCGGGTCTCGCGCCAGAAGAAGGACGCGCTTTTCGAGCAGGCTTGCCGCGTCGCGCTGGTCGCCCAGGAGGCCAGGAGCTCCGATAAGGCCATCGACAAAGCCGTGGTCGCCGAACGCCGGAAGCTGCTCAAGGCCGCCCTCGCGATGGTCGCGAGCGGGGCCTCGGCCGAGGACATCGAGGCGGCCATGGCCGCCCAACCCAAGGCGGAGGGGGGAGCCGAGGGCGATCCCGGCATAGAGCTCGAGCGGGCCATGGTGGACTCGGGTTGCCGCGCCCTCGCGCGCAACGAGCACTACAGCGTCGTGATGCGGCGCATGACGGCCTTCCTTGGGCCCGAGTACTTCGATAAGGCGGAAGCCTGGTTATTGGAACGCTCGAAACGGCGCCGCGGCCATGCCGAGAGCCTCGTGGTCCCCGGCGAGCTACCCGACGTCATCCGCATCCTCGCCATGGACAAGCGGAACCTCGAGCGGGCCATGCGCGCATCGGGCCGCGACATCGCGACAGCGGCCCTCGCCGGCTGCCCGCAGGAGAGCATGGACCTCGTCCGCCCTCTCTACGGCCGGGTAGGCGCCGCGGCCTTGGAGGACGAGGCGGCCCATCTGCGCTCGAAGCTTTCCGGCGACGAGATCGCCCAAGCCCAAGCGGCCTTCCTCGAGGTCCTGCGCAACCTGGAGGAGCGCGGCGAGCTGCGCCTCGGGCCGGAAGACGAGCTCTCGGCCGACCCGGCCTTCGTGGCCGCCCTCACGCGGGCAGTCCTCGGCCTCGATACCGCGGTGATCAAGGGCGCCTTCCGCCTAGCCGAGGGCGCCCTCGTGGCCACGGCGATGCAGGGCATGGAGCCCCAAGCTCACGACCGGATACTCGAGGCTCTCTCCAAGAAAGAGATGCGCCGCATCCTGAACGCGATCGATGACGCGGACCCCCTGCCGAGGCACGCCGTACAAGGCGCGGGCAGGGAGCTCGCCGCGAGACTCTTCGAGACTGCTGCCGCGGCGAAGTCGCCTCGCGCCGAGCTCGAGAGGCTCGCCGTTGTCCGCGATTGGGAATCCTAGGCCCGACGGCAGAGCGGATAGAAAAAGCTATTTACCTCGAGAGGTCGGCTTCTTGGCGACGGCCTTCGCGGCCACGGCGCGCTTGGGAGCGGCCTTCGCCGATTTGAGGGGCGCCTTCTCGGCCGACTTGCCGCTGTTCTTCGAGGGCTTGGCCTTCTTGGAGGCGTCGGCTTTGCCTTTGGCGGCAGCCACCTTCTTGACCGAACCGGCCTTGGATCGGCTGATCGGCGCCGGCTTGAGGGGGAAATACGCGGCAGAACGCTCGCGCGACGCCGCTTTCCCCTCGCGCGACTTGGCGGCCGGCTTGACCGACACCATGCGCTCGAAATCGTCCCAGCGATCAGCGAAGGCCTCGCGGATATCGAAGCCGAAGCCGGACTCGATCCACATGACCGCAGTCACGTAGACGCCGCCAATGATGGCGACGGCCGCGGAGACCGGGTCGAGGTCGGAGCGCAGCTCGCCTGACTTGATTCCCTCGTTGACGCAGGCGAGTACTTGGGCCTGGTCCCTGGCGTCGTTCGCGGCGACCGAAGCCTTGAGCTCCGGATAGCCGCGGAAAACGTGCCGAGCGCAGACGAGCACGTAGGCGAAATCGCGGCTGGCCGCGATAGCGTCCACGATGGAGAAGCTCGCCTTGCGCAGCTTTACCAAGCCCTGTATCCCGGACTCGGAAAAAGACTCCACAGAGCGGCCGTAGATCCTCTCGTAGACACTAAATAAACCGCCGAAAAGGCCATCGACGCCATCGAAATGACGGAAAATGGCCGGCTCGGTGATACCTGCCCTGGTCGCGATGTTCTTGAGCGTCGCGGCACGGGGCCCTTCCTCACGAATGACGGCCGAAGCGGCCGTAAGGACCGCGGTCTTGGCCTTTGTATATGGCCAGGAGGGGTCAGAAGTAAAAATCTCAGGGGTCATAAAGAGAATATATCAAGGAGGACCAACCGTGTGAAGCGGTTGGAGGGTTTAGAGCCCTTCGAGATAAATATTTCGCAAACTATTTACAAATAAGAGGATGACTACATTATATGGTATGTTTCGATCAAAAAGAACACAAGGTTAGTTCCGTAATCGCTTTATTCCAGAGGCTCCACCCAACCAGGTAAGGCGAGAAATATTGCGTAATACTCCGAACAAGCAGGCAAAAAGGCACCAAACCGCCAGACTCGGCTCGAGTTGAAGCAAGCTACGCCAGGAAACGCCCCTACCAAAGGCCAGACCCACGGCGATCGGGCAAAGCAGGACAATTCCGATACGCAGGGCTATACCGACCCAGCACCTAATACGCGCGAAAAGTATGGGGCCTCGAGAACCCTTGGCCTCGGCTTTATCCCTCGCTCCCTTGGCCCAAGCGAGGGCCCCGCCCGTCTGCAGCACCAAGGCTAAGAGGTGAACGATAGCGACCACGGCGAGAAGGATATACAACCTGCCGAGCGGGAAGGGTCGAGAGGACTCGCCGTCGCGCATGATGCGCCTCGCTCCTTCGGTCAGGGCCGGGAGCGCGATAAGGGACTGAAGCAGAGAGCCTTGGGGCGCGAGCACGGCCACGCCAGCCCTCTTGTCCGGCCAGAGTACCAGCCGGGAGGAAAAACCGTCGAGGGAGCCGTCGTGATAGGCGACTCTGCCCTCGTCGTCCTGGCCGATGAATAGACCGTAGCCATAGGGGGCATGAGGCGAAAGGGGATCGAAAAGGCTTATCACCGCGCGAGTCGGCAGCGGGCCCCGCTTCGTCTTCTCGGGGCCAAGGAGGTAAGCCATGTATTTCCCGATATCCGCCGCGCTGCTCACGAGGTATCCGGAAGA
Source organism: Spirochaetaceae bacterium UBA1306 (assembly GCA_002307245.1). Taxonomy (GTDB): domain Bacteria; phylum Spirochaetota; class Spirochaetia; order Treponematales; family Rectinemataceae; genus UBA1306. The sequence goes on from DBTW01000091.1 coordinate 8,396, forward strand.
GGCCGCGACGGCGCTCGTCGAGGGAGCCCTCGGTAGGGAGAGTGCGAAGAAGTAGGCGGAGCCCCGCGGCGGAACGGCCGGGACGCGGGCATCGCTCGACGAAAGGCCGAGGGGAGCGAGGACCCGCGCGGCCAGGAGCTCGGAATAGGGCTGGCCAGCCGCCTTTTCCATGACGAGGGCGAGAACCTGATAGTCGGTATCGAGATAGCGGAAGGCTTGGCCGGGGGCGGCCTCGGGCTTGGAGGAGGACATCAGGCGAGCCGCGGCCTCGAGACCAAGGGCGGAGGGGTGCAGGTCATCGAAGTCATCGTCCGAGAAGCCGCTCGTATGGGAGATGAGGTGGCGGATGGTTACGCCCTCGACGAACCAGGGAAGGTAACTGGAGACCGACATATCGAGGGATAGCAGGCCCTCGCGGACCAGGGAATAGGCGCAAAGGGCGGCCATGGACTTGGCGGCCGCCGGCGCGTAGAGCCTCGTGTCGGGGCCAATCGGCGCACCGGAACCGTCCTTCCCGAAGCCGTCCACATAAAGGACCGAGCCGTCGGACACGGCGGCCACGGAAAAGCCAGAATAGCCCTGCCGCTTCATCTCGACGCGGAAGAAAGTGGCGAGATCGGTATAGCGCTCGGGCGCGATATCGGGGGAGTAGAGCAGCAGGAGGGCCGCCGCCGCGATGACCGCGATAGGCGCGATCCGTCTCAGGACCTTCATCGAGTTCGAGTATAGCATACCGCGACGGGGCATCGCGAGGTGGAAAAAGCGGCGGGCGGTAGACTAAAGACCGGAGCCGGAGCAGAATCCGGGCGGATCATGGGCATCATCCGCGAAGTGAAGACGATTGAAGGCCGGCGTGGTCCTCTCCGGGAACATTCGCACGACGAGCACTCGATCGCGCTTGTATGGCGAGGCGCCACGAAAGCCTCCGTCGACGGCCAGAGGCGAACCGTCCAGGCCGGACAGGCGGCCCTAATCGCCGCGGGGATGCCCCACGAATGCTCGCCGATTTCCGCGGAGGATTGGGGCTATACCCTCTTATTGGTGGCGGCGGGCGGAGACGAACTGCTCGATAACGCGTTGGCAGGCGCCGAGGGCGGTTTGCTCGTGATAGGGATCCCGACTCGAAGAGCCCTAGCCATGGCCGAAGCGGCCGAGCACGGCTCCGAAGCGGCGGCCCTCGGCGCCATGGACGAATTACTTGCGATGACAGGCCAAGCGCGAGAGACCCATGGGTTCTCGCGGGGCATTATCATGCGACAGGCCGGTATCGAGGCGGCAGAAGCCCGCCTGCGCTCCTCGATAGAAGAAGGCGCGAGCCTCGATGAGCTATCCGAGCTCGCCGGCATGGGGAAATACGGTTTCGCCCGCGCCTTCAAGGCGGGCTATGGGCTCAGCCCTCACGCCTATCTGCTAAACCTAAGGGTGAACCAAGCGAAGGCGATGCTCGGCTCGGGGCGGCCCCTGGCGGATACGGCCCTCGCCTGTGGATTTTGCGACCAAAGCCACTTCACGCGCGTGTTCGAACGCACCGTGGGCCTGTCTCCCGCCGTTTATGCCAGGCTCATGGCCCGCCGGCGGGGCCGCAAGAACGTACAAGACGACTAGGCCCGGTGCCGACTAGGCTCGGAGCCCATGAAAGTAGTCATTGTCATTGACAAGAGGCTCCCCCCGGGACTCTCGGCCAACGCCGCGGCGGCCCTCGCGTTCAGCGTCTCGCCCAACTTGATATCCTGCGTGGGGGACTCAGTGCCTGACGCATCGGGCTCGATCCACCCGGGCATCACCAACGTCCCCCTACCCATCCTGGCATCGACGGCAGAGGGGCTCGCCGAGCTTCGGAGAGAGGCCCAGGGAACGATCGGCGTTTCCTGCACGGATTTTTCTGATATCGCCCAACACTCGAAGAACTACGCGGAATACGCCCGGGAGCTGGGGGCGGCGACGACGGACCGCATTCACTACCTCGGCGTCTGCATCCACGGAGAGGACGCGGCCGTACGCTCATTGACGGGCAGCCTCCCGCTCCTAGGCCGATAGCTGTCGCGAGCCGCGACTCGCGACTCGCGACTCGCGGCGCTCAAGCGAAAAAAAGGCCCGCGCTCCCCGAGGAGGAAAGAAGCGCGGGCCCGGAGTATGAAACGGTGGGCTAGAGCGAGAAGAGGAGCTCCTGATAGGTCGGGAAGGGCCAGCGATTGCCTTCGACGATCTTCTCGACGGCGTCAACCTTGTCGCGAAGGGCGTTCATCCTGGGGATAACGCTCTCGCGGTAGGCGCGGGCCTCGGCGAGGGGCTCCTCGATCTCCTGGACCCCGGTCAGGGCCTTCTCGAGCTTGTCCGCTTCCTCGGACACCGCGGAGGCGAGCTCGGCGAGCTTGCGGGCGCGGAGCTCCTGCGGCGAGGAGAGAGCCCCGACGGCGGCGAGGGAGCTCGCCGCGCGGGCGTAGTCCTCGGCCGAGGCGGTGGCGGCGGGGAAGATGTAGCGCTTGGCCATCTCGACCATGATGCCGGCCTCGATGTTGACCTGCTTCGCGTACTTCTCGAGGTAGATCACGCAGCGGCTCTCGGCCTCTTCCTTGGTGAACACCCCGTGGCGGGCGAAGAGCTCGACGCCGGCCTGGGAAGCGAATTCGGGAATGACCTCGACGGCGGAGCGGAAGCGCGGGAGGCCGCGGCGCTCGGCCTCGCGGTGCCACTCCTCGGCGTAGCCGTTGCCGTTGAACACGACGCGGCGATGGGCCTTGTAGGACTCGGCGATGATCGCGCGCTCTTCGGCGGCTATGTCACCGCCCTTTTTGGCGGCGGCCTCGAGGCGATCGGCGAAGCGGGCGAGGACGTCGGCGACGGCCGTATTAAGGATGGCCGAAGGGGTCGCTACCGACTGGGAGGAGCCGACCATGCGGAACTCGAACTTATTGCCCGTGAAGGCGAAGGGGCTGGTGCGATTGCGGTCGGTGAGGTCCTGGGGAAGCTTGGGCAGGGAGGCCGCGCCGATCTCGAGCTTGCCGCCCTCCTTGGTGGCGTAGGGCTTGCCCTCGGCCACGGCGTCGAAGATGGCCGAAAGCTCGTCGCCGAGGAAGACCGAGATGATCGCGGGCGGCGCCTCGTTGCCGCCTAGGCGGCAATCGTTGCCGCTCGTCGCGACGGAGGCGCGCAGCTGGGGCGCGTAGCGGTCCACGGCCTCGACGCAGGCGGCGATGAAGAGCATGAAGCGCAGGTTGGAGGCGGGGTCAGAGCCGGGCTCGAGGAGGTTGAGGCCGTTGTCCGTCCCGAGGGCCCAGTTGACGTGCTTGCCCGAGCCGTTGATGCCGGCGAAGGGCTTCTCGTGCATGAGGGCCGCCAGACCATGGCGCTCGGCCACGGAGTTGATGGTCTCCATCACGAGCTGGTTCATGTCGGCGGCGACGTTGGAGCTCGTGTAGACGCAGGCGAGCTCGAACTGATTGGGCGCGACCTCGTTATGCTGGGTCTTGGCCGTGACGCCCATGGACCAGAGGTCCTCGTTGAGCTCGCGCATGAAGGAGGCGACCTTGGCGGGGATGGCGCCGAAGTAATGGTCCTCCATCTCCTGGCCCTTGGCCGGCAGCGAGCCGAAGACCGTGCGGCCGGTGAGGACGAGATCGGGCCTCTTCTTATAGAGCTCGCGATTGACGAGGAAGTACTCCTGCTCGGGGCCGACAGTGGGCGTGCAGCGCTTCGCCTCGGTGACGCCGAGGGCGCCGAGCACGCGGAGAGCCTGCTTGTTGATGGCCTCGATCGAGCGGAGGAGGGGAACCTTCTTGTCCAGGGCATGGCCGAAATAGGATACGAAGGCCGTGGGGATGTAGAGGGTGGTGCCCGAGGGGGTCTTCTTGAGGAAGGCGGGACTCGTGACGTCCCAGGCCGTGTAGCCGCGGGCTTCGAAGGTGGCGCGCAGGCCGCCGGAAGGGAAGGAAGAGGCGTCGGGCTCGCCCTTTACGAGCTCCTTGCCTGAGAACTCGAGGAGGACCCGGCCATCGCCCAGGGGCGATATGAAGGAGTCGTGCTTCTCGGCGGAAATCCCGGAGAGGGGATGGAACCAGTGGGTATAGTGGGTGGCGCCGCGCTCGAGGGCCCAGTCGCGCATAGCGCTCGCCACGACCTCGGCTATATCGAGAGTCAACTCACGCTTCCCCGCTTGAACCTTGAGCATCTCGGTATAAATGGTTTTGGGAAGACGCTCGCGCATCACCGAGTTGGAAAAGCAGTTGATTCCATAGATTTCAGCAAGTCCGATGGGATTGTCAGTAAAAGCTTCACTCATGTTTCTCTCCTCTTGAACAATTACCTTCGCTTTGTTTATGCAAATACCATGCCAAAAACCGAGAACAAATAAGTCCTTATTTATTGACTAGTTAGCCACTAACCCAACAACTGGTATATCACATCGACGTAGGATCAAAAAATAATCCTACGTCGATGTACGAAATCGTCGCCAATCTATTCCATATCGATGTAAAGCTAGCCCCATCCTCCTCTCGGTAATACCGAGGCGACGGGCGGCGGCGGCGGCATTGCCGCGGCAGATCTTGAGGGCCTCAACGAGAAGCTCGCGTTCGAGCCGGGCAAGAGAAGCGTCCAGGGTCGAGCCGGGACCGGTCCCCGTAGAGTCGGCGGACTGGAGGCTCGGGGGCAGGTGGTAGGCGTGGATGACGGAGTCGGTCGAGAGGATAACCGCCCGCTCGATGCAGTTCTCGAGCTCGCGGACGTTACCCGGCCAATGATAGGTGACGAGGAGGTCGATAGCCGGGCTCGAGATACGCAGAATCGGCTTGCCCGAGCGCCGGCCGTGCTTATCCGCGAAGTGGTCGGCCAAGAGGACAATGTCGCTGCGCCGCTCTCTGAGGGGAGGCACGCGCAGCGGGAAGACGTTGAGGCGCCAGAAGAGGTCGGCGCGGAAGCGGCCCTCGGCCACCTCTTTCTCGAGATCGCGATTGGTGGCGGCGATCACGCGGACGTCCGTCTTAAGGGTGGACGAGCCTCCCACGCGCTGGAACTCGCCTTCCTGCACGACCCGGAGCAGCTTGGCCTGGACGGCGAGGGAGAGCTCGCCTATCTCGTCGAGGAAGAGGGTGCCGCCGTCGGCGAGCTCGAAGCGGCCCCGCCGCTGCTCCTGCGCGCCGGTGAAGGAGCCCCGTTCGTGCCCGAAGAGCTCGCTCTCGATGACCGACTCGGGCAAGGCCGCGCAGTTCACGGCCACGAAGGACTTCTTGGCCCGCGTGGAGCGCTCGTGGAGGGCGCGGGCGACGAGCTCCTTGCCCGTGCCGCTCTCGCCGGTGACGAGGACGGTCGTCTCGGTGCCGGCGACGCGGTCGATCATGGAATACAGCTCGCGCATCGGGGCGGAGCGGCCTACGATCGCGGCGGGCGACCAGCCGTCGTCGACGAAGGACGAAGCCTCGGCGCAGGCGTCTACGGAATCGTGGGCGACGACGTGGCCGGGTCCCGGGATGCCTTCCGCCTCCCCTCCCAGGAGAGCCTCGCGGGCGAGGCGGCGCCGGAAGCTCAGGGCCTCGATCACGAGGGCGGCCACGGAGGAGGCGAGGCTCAAGGCCCGCTCGGGGTCGGCGGATACGCGGGAGAAGTAGAGGCCGCCCACGGCCGAGCCCGCGAGGAGGAGAGGCACGGCGACGCCTTCGGGGCCCGTCGAGGGGGAGGCCAAGGCGAGGGCTCGGCCCAGGGGCCCTATGCCCAGCTCGACCCGCTTGCCGACCTGGGCCGCGTCGGCGGGATCGGCCACGGCCGCCACGCGCAGCTCGCCGTCGTCGGTCATGGCGAGGGCGGCCATCCCCCCGCCGAGGCCGGCGTGGTCCGCGAGGAGCGACAGGAGGGGTCCCATGGCCTCGTCCAGGCTCGCGTGCCGCACGAGCAGGCGGCCTATCTCGAAGAGACAGGGAAGATCCGAGGCATCCGGCATGAGCAGCGTGGAGCGTTCGTCGCGCATGGGCGATTCTGCCGCGTTTCTATTCTCAGGATCAAGTCCACCGTAGATACCCCCCTCGGCCTCGCGCTATACTCCCGCGACGGGGGTACACATGGGCAGGAAACTGGGCATCATCGGCGCGGGCAAGGTCGGCGAGGCCCTCGCGATCGGCGTGGCCGCACGCGGCCTCGTGGAGAAGAAGGACATACTCCTCTCGGTGCGCACCGAGGGGCACCGGGCGGAGCTCGAGGCGAAGACGGGGATACGTGCCGTGCTCGACAACCGCGAGGTCGTCCGCCTCTCGGACGCCATCGTCGTGGCCGTCAAGCCCAAGAGCGTGGCCGAGGTCATCAAGGCGATCGCCCAGGACCTTGGCCCCGGGAAGCTCCTGATCTCCACGGCCGCGGGCGTGAGTCTCGAACTCCTTGAATCGGTCGCGCCCGCAGGCACGCCCGTTATCCGCACCATGCCCAACATGGCCGTGGCCATCGGCGAGGGCATGACCGTGCTCTCGCCCAGCGCGAGCGTCGGCAAGGAGGACCTAACCTGGGCCACCGAGCTCTTCCGCTCGGTGGGCCGAGCCCTCGTCCTCGAGGAACAGTACATGGACGCGGTCACCGGCCTCTCCGGCTCGGGCCCGGCCTACGTCTACGTGATCATCGAGTCCTTGGCCGACGGCGGCCTGAAGCTGGGCCTGCCCCGCGACGTGGCCACCGAGCTCGCCGCCCAGGCGGTCCTCGGCGCCGCGCGTAACGTACTGCTGACCGGGGAGCACCCCGCCAAGCTGCGCGACATGGTCACGACGCCCGCGGGCACGACGATCGAGGGCGTGCTCGAGCTCGAGGCGGGCGGCCTCAGGCTCACCCTGATCAACGCTGTGGTCAAGGCGGCAGAGCGCTCGGCCCAGCTCATGAGGAAGGCGCGTTGACGATGATGGAAGAAGGCAGGCTGGAGGAGAGGCCCACCAGGGCGGAGATTCGGCTCGGCGCCCTCAGGCGCAACTTCGCGCGAGCCCGCGAGCTCGCGGGGCCGGGCGTCAAGGTGATGGCGGTGGTCAAGGCCGAGGCCTACGGGCACGGCATGCTGCGCGTCGCGCGCGAGCTCCTCGCGGAGGGCGCCGAATACCTGGGCGTCGCGATCGTAGAGGAGGCCGTCGCCCTCCGCGACGCGGGCATCGAGGCCCCGATCCTCGTCCTGGGCTCGCCCCCCGACGGGGCCCTGCCGCTCTTCGCCGCACGCGGCATAGACCTCGCGGTCGCCTCGGCCGCCAAAGCCAGGGCGGCCCGCGCCGCAGCCTTGGCCTCTGGGGTCAGCATCCGGGTCCACGTGAAGGTAGACACGGGCATGGGCCGCATAGGCGTCGATTGGCGCGAGATCCCGGCCTTCGCCGAGGAGCTGTCGGGCCTCCTGCCCAATGGCGGCCAGCCGGGCCTCGAGCTCGTCGGCGCCTTCTCGCACCTCGCCACGGCCGATTGCGACCTCGACTTCGCGCGCGAGCAGGAGGCCCGCTTCCGCGCCGCCCTCGCGGCCCTCGGCAAGCGCGGCCTGGAGCCGCCCATCGCCCACCTCTCGAACTCGGCAGCCCTCGTCGCCATGCCCGAGGCGCGCTTCGGCATGGTGAGGCCTGGGATCTTCGTCTACGGCTACGAGCCCTCGCCCTGGCGATCGGCGGGCCTGGAGCCCGTGATGCGCCTCGTGTCGAGGCTCTCTTTCGTCAAGCGCCTGCGCGCGGGAGAGCCCGTCAGCTACGGCAGCACCTGGAAACCCGGGGAGGACACCGCGATCGGCACCGTGCCCCTCGGTTACGGCGACGGCTACGCCCGCGCGCTGTCGAGCAGGGCGTCGATGTGGGTAGTCGGCTCGGCGAGGCCGATAGCGGGCCGGGTGTGCATGGACCAAACCATGCTTGACCTGGGCCCGCGATCCCCTGCGCGGGAGGGCGACGAGGTGATCGTGTTCGGAAGGAGGGGAAGCGAGGGGATCCCTGGCGAGGGGCTCTGCGAGCTCCTCGGCACCATACCCTACGAGCTGACCTGCATGGTGGGCGCCAGGGTTCCCCGAGTCTACGTGGAGGAATGAACCCCTAGGATTCGTGGCCGCCCAGGAGGCGGGAATAGGCCTCGCCTACGAGCTCGCGATAGCGTTCGCGGGTCTCTCCCCCGCCGATCACCTTAAGGGCCAGGGCGAAGGCGACGAGCTCGTAGAGGTAGATGTCGCGGCGAAGCCCTTCCTCGCGCTCCGCCCGGTCGATGCCGTCGCCGAGCATGCGCTCGATCGCGCTGTCGTGATCGCTCCAATCCGTGCCTGCGCTCTCGGCCAGGATGAAGCGGCAAAGCAGGGGCTTCGCGAGCGCGAAGCCCAGCAGGTGCTCCGCAAGGACGCGGTAAGCGCCGAGGGGATGCCCGCCTTTTTCGCGCCAGGCGGCGATCTCGTCAGGAAGGCCGCTCCAGAGCATGCCGAGACCGCGCTTCAGGGCTTCGTTAACGATCGCGCCGCGATTCTCGTAATAATTATAAAGGGTCATCGCGGATATACCCAGACGGGAGGCCAGGCGCCTGGTCGAGAATTCCTCGACCCCTCCTTCGTCTATAAGGGCGATCGCTTCGTCTATGACAAGCTCGATATCGACAATTTTTTTGCCCCTACCCACGCATTCCCCCCTCCGCAAAAAAGTTGCTCGGCAAAAAAAGCAATCGAGGTTTATTCGAAAGTCGGACGACTTTCGAAATCGGCTCGATCCTTCGTAATAATAAAATTATGATCTATTGTTGAGGGGTGTACAAGTAAGAATCGACAAACTGATGAAATCGGCTCGAAAACGACCCGGGCGCGGCGAATTCATTAACTGGACAGTCGGATACTATGCGGCTAGAATGCCGGGGTGCGATACACGAACAAGCTTTATAGGCCCTTGGCCGCCTTGGCCATCGTAGCGACCGCCCTGGCATCGTCATCCCTCGTTTCCTGCTCTCGTTCCGGCAAGGAAAAGCCAAAGATCGGCATCGCCATGGGATCCTTCGACGATCCCGCCGCCTCCGCCATACGCAGGTCTATAGAAACGGAAGCCCTCGATAAGGCCGAGCTCGCCATGATAGACGGGCAAAACCAGCAAAATGCCCAGGATCTCCAGATAAACTCGTTCTTCGACCGAAAGCTGGCGGCCATAGCGATAGAGCCGATAGACGGTTCCGCCATAGGCCCGATAATCGCCAAGGCGAAGGAGCGGAAGACGCCTATCGTCTTCTTCGACCGACTTCCCTCGAATGAAGCCATGCAATCCTGGGACAAGGTTTTCTACGTAGGCTCGAGCGAAGCCGAGGGCGGCAAGGCCCTGGGCGAGATGCTCGCCGATTTTTGGAAGACCGGCCCCGCGGTCGACCGCGCCAAGGACGGAGTCCTTCAGTACGCCTGGCTCGGCGAGGACGCGGCCGAGCGCGAAGAAGCCATCGACAAGGCCCTGTCCGCCGCGGGGATCAAGTCGGAGCGGACGCCCGGCAGCGAGACGGACGCCATCATCTGCGAAGACCTGAAGTCAACCCTTGGCGCCCTCGACGCGCACAAGGGCGCCAAGAAGCCCGCCATATTCGCTTGGGGAGAGGGCGACCCCCCCCAGGCCGTGATGGACGCGCTGGAGTCGGGAGCCCTCGCGGGGGCGATCTATGCCGACGCTGCCTCGCAGGGCAAGGCCGTATTCAGCCTAGCCTACGCCCTCGCCAGGGGGACAGACCCCGCCAAGGCCGGCTGGTCCATCTCCGACGCGAAATATGTCTGGGTGCCCTACCTGAAATTCCGAGCCAAGGCCGCAGCCTCAGGCAGGTAGGCGGCGGTTCCGCCTCGCTCGCAGCGCGCCCCGCACCACGTCCCATGACCCGACGACCGCCCCCGCCACGATGAGCGCCATGGCCGCCATGGCCAGGGGCGTCAGACTCTTGCCGCCCAGTAGCACCAAATTGAGCGTGGACAAGAGGGGCGTGAGGTAGGAGAGGGCCCCGATGACCCTCGGGTCGCCCCGCTTCAGCGCGGCGTCCCAGGCGTAGAAGGCGCCGCCCATCGGACCCAGGCCGAGCAGGACCAGGAAGAGCCAGTCGAGGCCGGTTAAGGCGGAGAGGCCCGAGGCGATCCCGGCCGCGCCCGAGCCGCCCAAGGCGAGCTCGAGGCAGTAAAGACCGAGCGAAAATAACCCGGAAACCAGGCAGAAGCCTCCTACCGCCCCCGTGGGGAAGGGCGGCAGCCGCTTGGTCATGAGCGAGTAGCAGGCCCAGGCGAGAGCCGCCGCCGCCGCGAGGAGGTAGCCCGGCAAGTTGGCGGCGTCCAGGCCGAGCCTGCCTCCGCTCGCGATGAGGCTCGCTCCCGCGAGGCCGAGGAGGGCGCCCGCGATATGCCGCGGCCCGAGGCGGAAGCCCGAGAGAAAGAGGGGCGAGAGCAGGACGATGAGCAGCGGCCAGAGATAGTTGATCAGGTTCACCTCGACTGCCGGGGCAAGGCGGAAGGCGATGAATAGGAGGGCATGGTAACCGAAGATGCCCCCGACGCCGACCGCGAAGGTACGGAGGGGAACGCGCCATTCCCGAGCCTTGACGAGGCCCACGAGACCGCCGACCGCGAGGGCGATCCCCACGGACAGGAAGGGCGGGATCGCGTTTACCCGCGAGTTGAGGAAGGCCAAGCTGCTCCATACGACTATCGCCGCGAGGGCGAGGAGGATCGAAGACATGCCGCGCATGATACTTCCCCCCGCCGACTGCGGGGAAGTCCCTTCCCTAGGAAGGCCCCGAGGGATATGCTCGGGAATCGCAATGGATAAGCACGATGTCATCATCATCGGGACGGGCCCCGCCGGGCTCGGCGCCGCCTTCGGGCTCCTCGCGCGGAAACCCGGGCTTTCGATCCTCGTCATCGACAAGAACGAGTACTCTTCCGGGGGCCTGCGCAACGACTGCAAGATGAACTTCAGCTGGCCCATCGGCTTTCCCGAGGGCGCCTGGGCGCGCGAGCAGGCCGAGGCCTACCTCGGGCGCGTCGAGGCCTTCCTCGAGCCGCGCATCCTGGAAAAGCGGAACCTCTCGGTCTACGCGAAAAGGGCCGAGAAGATCGGGGTGAGCCTCCTCGAGATACGCCAGTCGCACCTCGGCACGGACGGCGGGCTCGAGCTCATCAAGAGCCTGGTAGCCCGGCTCGCCGGCCTCGGCGCCGAAGTGGCCCTGGGCGAGAAAGCCCTCACGGTGGACTCGGAACGGCGCGTCCTCGTCACGGACAGGCGGGAGATCGAGTATCGCGACCTCATCGTCGCCCCGGGCCGCGGCGGCTTCTCCTTCCTAAAGGACGTCATGACCGCCGCGGGTGTGAGCTTCACTGACAACGCGGTGGACGTCGGCATACGCATCGAGACCCGCATCGAGCATTACCCCATCGTCAGGGACTACTACGACCCGAAATTCCTCTTCCCCAAGAAGACCCGCACCTTCTGCACCAACTCGGGCGCCGCCCACGTGGTCCAGGAGAAGTACGAGGAGAAGGACGGATCGGCTTGGTACAGTGTGAACGGCCACGCCTGGTCCGATTCCCGCCCCTCCAACGGCCTGGCGAACTTCGCGATGCTGAAGACCGTCACCCTCACGGAGCCCCTCGCCTCGGGTGCGGACTACGCCCGCATGCTCGGCATCCAGGCGGCCCTCCTGGGCGGCGGCAGGCCCATCATGCAGCGCGTGGGCGACTTCCGCCTCGGCAAGAGGTCGTTCCGCGACCAGTTCTCCGGCGACCTCTACGACTTCGAGCCCACCCTCGCCTCCGCGACGCCGGGGGACATCAGCCTCTGCGCCCCCTCCAAGGTCATGCGGGCCCTGTGGAACGCGATGAAGCTCCTCGACACCATCGTGCCGGGCCTCCTGCACCCGAGCACGGTGATGTACTACCCCGAGATCAAACTCTACGCGAACCGCCCGATCTTCGAGGACGGGCACTTCCGCGCCAAGCCCGGCCTCTACCTGGTCGGCGACGGAGCGGGCACGAGCCGGGGCATCACCGCGGCCTGGGCCAGCGGCCTGCGCGCCGCCGACGGGATCCTCGCGAGCCTCGACTAGCGGCCAGCCCTAGGTCCGGCCGCCGTAACCGACCAAGTCCTCCGCGCTGTTGCGTCCCGTGTCCCGCTCGAGCATGGTCGCGGCGAAGGGCCGCCCGTGGGCCGGGAAGACGCGCCTCGCGCCCCTCGACAGGAGCAGCCCCCAGCTCTCGTAGTACAGGGCGAGGTCCATGACGAAGATGACGCAGTGATGGGTGCCGGCGAATGCGAGCATGTCCGCCGCCGCGTCGCCGACGAGACAGTCCCCGCCGGGGAAGAGCAGCGAAACCGAATCGACCGTGTGCCCGGGGGTCGGCACGAGAATGCCGTCCGAATCGATGCCGAGATCGCTCAACGCCGTCTCGCCATCGAAGACGATATCCCGGCTCCGGGCGGCGTAGGGCTCGAAGCGGAGATTTTCATCCTTGGCCGACAGCGAGCCGGTCTTGAGGGCGACGAAAAAACGCTTAAACCGGACGAGGAAAGCGATGCGCCGGTTGATGAGGCCGCCGCCGCGGCTCGTGTCGTTACGGCCGGCCAAGAGGAGCTCCTCGGTCCGGCGCGACATCACGACGGCGATATCGGGGTTCTCCGCGACGAGCGCCCCGAGGCAGCCGACGTGGTCGTCGTGGTGATGGGTCAGGATGACGAAGCCCAAGTCCGACGGCGAGACGCCGGCCTCGCCTAGGCGCCTGCGCAGGAGCGGCCAATCGGCCGCGTAGCCGGTATCGACCAGGACCCAGGACTCCTCGGCGCGGAAAAGGTAGTCTACGGTCACGGAAAGCTTGAGGGGGATGAAATCCACGTTCGGCTCCTTTCGCTCATTCCGCCGCCGCCGCGAGGGCGACCGGCCGCCGCGAGGCCTTCGCCCCGAGGGACCGCATCTCGGGCGCGAGGAAGGCCAGCGTCGCCAGCACCGACATGGCGTCGGTTAGGGGCCCGGCCATGAATATGCCATCGAGGCCGAGGAATCGCGGCAGCGCGAGATAGAGCGGCACGAGGAGGACGAGCTGCCGGATCATGTTGGGCACGAGGGCCTGCAGGGGCTTTTTCACGGCTTGGAAGTAGCCCGTGCCGAGCATCACCACGCCGACGACTGGGATCGAGCAGAGGAAGATCCGCATGCCGTGGACGCCGAGGGCCCGGAGCCCGGCCTGGCCGGGGACGAAAAGCCCGACGAGGGGCCCGCTGAAGGCGAAGAACAGGGCGTAGGCCGCTGCGCAGATTCCGCAGACCCCGACGAGGGCGAGCCGGAGCGCCCTTTGGGCGCGGCCGAAGAGCCCGGCCCCATAATTGAAGCCGATGATGGGTTGGATGCCCTGGTTCACGCCGATGATGGGCATGAGCATGAGGTTCATGAGGCTGGTGGCGATGCCCATGACCGCCACTCCCTCGTCCCCGCCGTAGCGGGCCATGAGGTTGTTGGCCAGGATGAGGGTGGCCACGTTCG
>DBTW01000063.1:0-6553 GCA_002307245.1 Spirochaetaceae bacterium UBA1306
GACGACGATGAAGGGCATGCGCCGGCCTATCCTCGTCCTCGTGTTGTCCGACCAGAGCGAGACGATGGGGATGAGGAAGATGGCCAGGATATTGTCGAGGGTCATGAGGGCCCCCACGAGGACGTTCTTATGGATGAACTTGCCGAGGAAGAGGGGGACGTAGGTGTCGTAGAGGATGTCCATGAGGCCCATCGTGAAGAAGCCGAAGCCGATCAGGAACGTGAGCCCCAAGTACTTGCGGAAACCCTTCTTGTCGCCTTCCATGCCGCCTTCCCCTTTCGCCCTCCTAGATGAGGACCCTCGTCGCGCCTCGGGCCCGAACCGATACGGGGATGACCGAGCCTGAGCCGAAGTAGCGCTCCATGAGCTTCGTATAGCCCGGCAGGAGCTCCCGGGGCACGTAGGCCTGGATGGTCCCCGCGAAGCCTCCTCCGTGGACGCGCCAGGCGCCCTTGCGGCCCAGGAAGTCGGCGGTGAGGGCGAGGGCCACGGGCATGCCCTGCTCCCTCGGCGCCGAGCAGGGATAGAGGTTCTGCAGGAGCTCCCAGGACGAGCGTCCCGACTTCTTCACGAGCTTGAGGTAGGCGGCGAGATCGTCGCCTTCGAGGGCCCGGGCCATGTCCACGACGCGGGCGTTGTCCCCCACGAAATGGAGGGCGCGGAGGAAGGCGCGGTCGCCGCAGGCTTTCCTGATCTCGGGGCCCCGGGCGATGAGGGCGGCGGGCTCCACCTCTCGCAGGAAACCGGCGCCGAGCGCGGCCGCGACGGACTTCATCTCCATGGGTACCGAGGCGTAATCGGCGGTCAGGTCGGCGTGGCTGCCTCCCGTGTTCACGACGACGAGTTCGATGCCCTGGTCGGCGAAGTCGTACCGGATGCGCTGGACCTCGGGGGCCGCGGGGTCGGCGAAGTCGATGGCCGTGATGCCCCCTACGGCGCTGGCCGCTTGGTCCATCAGTCCGCAAGGTTTGCCGAACCACTCGTTCTCGGCGCGTTGCCCGATTCTGGCTATCTCGATGGGGTCGATCCGCGCGCCGGCGAGGTCGGCCATCATGGTCCCGAGGAGGACCTCGATGGCGGCCGAGCTCGAGAGGCCGGAGCCCGGCAGGACCCGCGAGGCGATATGGCAGGAGAAGCCCCGCGGCTCGACGCCCCGCTCCGCGAGGATCGCGGCGACGCCCCTGACGAGGGAGGCCGTGGTGCCGCGCTCGGCCGGCACGGGTTCGAGGGACGAGAGGTCTAGCTCCACCGGCGCGAAGCCCTCGGAACGGAGGCTGGCTAGCCTGCCTTCCCGCGGCGAGGCGCAAACCGCCGCGTCGAGGCGGACCGCTGCGCAGAGGACTCGGCCGCGGTTGTGGTCGGTATGGTTCCCGGCGAGCTCGGTCCTACCCGGGGCGGAATAGAACCTGAGCTCCGATCCCGGGGCTTCCCTGGCCCCGGCCTCGGCCAGGGCCAGGTATCTTTTAGCCTGTTCCGCCGCGTCGTTCCCATATATGGCCGCCAAGGCCTTCCTGGCCGGCTTGTCCTCGATCCTGCGTTTCCAATCGGTGGTTTCGGGCATCGCTGGTCTCCCCTCCCTTCCCTGCATCGGGAAGCTCGAGGCGATTGTAGCGGAAAGGGCTCGAGGGTGGAAGCGTTGGCCGGCGCTGTCTCGCGGGATTTGACAGGAAGGTGCCGTTGCTTTAGGCTGGAATCGGACATGCAAGCAACACGCCGTCGACCCGCGCCAGCCCTCGCCGCAGCCCTTCTCGGGCTCGTCGCCATCATGGCGGTCTTCTATCTGAGACCCATGCCCGCCCAGGAGGACAAATCCCTCCTCGCCCCTAGCCCCGCCTTGAGCGTCGTGAAGGGGCCGGCCGGTCTGGCCTTCGTTCCCTTGGCCGCGGCCAAGCGGAGCGGGCTCATCGTCTATGGCGGCCCCCGCGTTCCCCCCGAAGCCTACGCCTACCTCGCCCGAGCCGCTGCCGAGGCCGGCTATACCTCCGTCCTCGCCTCGATGCCCCTCGATTTCGCCATTCTGTCCCCGGCCCAGGTCGTCAAGGCGGCGGAGGCCTACCCCGAGGTGGCGCGTTGGGTGATCGCGGGTCATTCCCTTGGCGGGGCCGCGGCAGCCTCCTTCGTCGTGTCCAAGGCCGCCGCGAAGGCGCCCCGGGCGGCCTCGGGCCTCCTCTTGCTCGCTTCTTATCCGGGAAAGGGCGCCGACCTCTCGACCAAGTCCCTTCCGGTCGTTACTGTTAGCGCATCACGCGATGCCTTGACCTCGCCGTCCGAGTTGGCGGCGGCCAGGAGTCGCTTGCCCGCGGGGAGCCGCTCCGTCGAGATATCCGGCGGCAACCACGCGCAGTTCGGCGAGTACGGTCCCCAGTCGGGGGACGGCCTGGCCGAGATACCGGGGCCGACCCAACGTCGAGCCGTAGTCGAGGAGGCCCTGGCCCTCCTCGACCGCGTCGAGGCGGGGATCGAGAAGTAGGAGCCGATATGCTGCTCAAGAGTTTGGACGACATTCTCATTGGTGCCGCTCCCGGCGTCGGCCGGCGTTGGCTGGCCAAGCTTCGCAAATCCAGCAACGTAGCGGCTCTCAGCGCCGTCGCGGACGAGGAGCTCCTCTCGGTCCACGGGGAGATCATCCGCAAACTCGGGCGTTGGTTCGACAAAAGCGCGGATAAAAACGAGATCGGGGCCTTTTTCGTCATGGTGGGCAAGGAGTACTGCGCCTTGTCCGTGCCCCTTTCCGAGCTTACCTTCGCGCTCAACCTGGACCGCAAGGCCGTCACGGAGCACCTGGTTGAGGGCGAGGACCTCGAGGGCGCGCATCGTATCTACGCCCTCATGGAAGTTCTCGACGAGGTGGGCGATTTCTTCTTCCTGGGAGCCTATTATGTCACGAAAGGCTACCTCGAGGACACTTTTATGAAACTTCGCAACGAGCAACGTCTTGACGACGAAACGCTAAACAAGTATCTTCCCGACAATTTCTTTTTCAAAGATCGATAAGAAAGGGACCAAATAGGGCCGGACGATGGATTCAGCGATAGGAAAGAGCCTGCTCGTAGTCGTATCTCTACAGACTGCGATTGCCGTGACCGCCCTCTCCTCGTCCCCTGAAGCCGCGATCGCCGCTGCCGCCATAGGGGTCCTGGCCATCGCCCGATACGGCTCGGTCTCCTTTTTCGCGTCCTCGCTGGGGTCGGGAGCCAAGTTGGGCCTCAGGACCCTGGCGGGATCGGCCTGGGTCATCGGCCTTATGGCGTTAGGCGCCGCCATCGCCGCGGTCGCGGTCAAGGCCAGGCCAGCCCTGCCCTGGGCCATCGCGGCCGCCGTCGCGGGCCCGATCGGCATGTCGGCGTTGGCCTTCGGCACGGGCTTGGGCGAGTTGGCCTCGGCTAGGCCGAGGCGTCTTGGAGGGAAGCGATGAGCGAAGCGGCGCACCAGGCCATGTCCATAAGCGAGAAGATCACCGAGGGCATGGGCATCAAGACGGTGTTTACGATCCATGCCTTCGGCTACGACGTGCCCGTATCGGACACGGTCATCTCGACCTGGATCGTGATGGCCATCATCATCCTGGCCGCCTTCCTCCTCACGAGGCGGATGCGCGAGATCCCCAAGAAGCCCCAGCTCCTCCTCGAGGCCTTCATCGGCTTCATGCGCGATTTCGTTACCGAGAAGGCCGGCCATCACGGCAAGGACTTCCTGCCCTTTCTCGGCACGATCTTCATCTTCCTCATCGTCTCGAACCTCGCGCCCATGCTCACGCCCGTCGGCGGCTTCGGCTTCGAGCCCGTCTTCGTCATCAAGCCGCTCACGCGGGACATCAACGTCACCGCGGCCATGGCTGCCATAGTGATCGTCACTGTCTTCCTCTCGAGCATCGTCTACAAGGGCCCCAAGGGCTACCTGAAGAGCCTCGTCAGCCCGATACCCATCATGCTGCCCTTCAACCTGATGGAGTACGCGATCAAGCCGATGTCCCTCTGCCTGCGCCTCTTCGGCAACATCCTCGGCGCCTACATCATCATGCTGCTGATAGAAGCGGTCGTGCCCATCGCCGTCCCGCCCATCGCGGGGCTTTACTTCGATCTTTTTGACGGCCTGATCCAAGCGGTCGTCTTCGCCTTCCTCTCGACGATCTATATCGCCGAGGCAATTGAGTAGCATTCGATAGGAGGAATCATGGACGTTCAATCTGCTGCTTTGATCGGGGCCGGCATCGCGGTTCTCACGGGCTTAGGCGCGGGCTTCGGTATCCCCCTCGCCACGGGCAAGACTTCCGAGGCCATCGCGAGGCAGCCCGAGGCTTCCGGTAAGATCACCGGGTCCTTCCTGCTCGGCATCGCGCTCGCCGAGGCGACCGCCATCTACGGTCTGGTCGTTGCCCTCCTCCTCATCTTCAAATAGGGAGTAGGGGCCTCAAGGCCAAAGGGAGTCAGGTCGTGCTGAATTTCGGAGTTACCTTCTTATTCACCATCGTCAATTTTTTCGTATTGTTCCTGGTGCTGAAGAAGCTCCTCTTCAAGCCCGTCACCAGCTTTATGGACGCGCGGGCCAAGAAGATCAAGGATTCCCTCGGCGAGGCCTCGATCATGAGGGCGCAGGCCGAGGAGAAGGCCGCCCGCTACGAGGCTCTCATGGCCGGAGCGGACGCCGAGGCCGGGCGCATAGTCAAGGAAGGCGAGGACCGGGCGAAGGAAGAGGCGAAAGCCCTCATCGACAAGGCCAATGCCGAGGCCGCCTTGGCTAGGCGTAGGGGCGAGGAAGCCGCCGAGCTGGAGCGCGTCAAGGCGCTCCAGGCGCTCGCGAACGACATCGCCTCCTTGGCTTCCGAGGTCGCGGGCAAGCTCGTGGGCCGCGCGGCCGAGGCCGAGGACAAGCGCTCGGCTGAGCGCCTGGTCCAGGAGCTGGGGGCTAGCCGTGCCCGATAGGCGGCGAGCCTGGGCGAGGGCCCTCTTCCTCGCGGCGCCTAGCCGCGAGGCGCGCTCGGCCTATGCCGAGGCGCTCGAGGCGCTGTCGCTCGCGATGGCGCACGAGGGCCGGCTCCGGGAGTTCCTCTCGGACCCCTCGGTCTCGAAGGCCAAGAAGTCCTCGATCGTCGCGGCGGCCCTCGAGCCGGGCGCGCCGGGCGTATCCGCAAAGGACGGCCCCGGCGTAGAGGTCTTCGAGCGCTTCAGCGCCCTCGTCGTCGAGAAGGGCAGGTCTCACCTGCTGCCCCAGATAGCCCGCTCCTATTGCGAGCTCCGCGACGCCGACGAGGGCATCGCCCGGCTCGAGGTCGAGGCGGCTCGCGACGTCCCGACCGAGGCCTTGGATCGCATCGCGCAAGCCTGGACCGCCAACGCAGGCGTCAAGACAACGCGGGCCAAGGTCCGCATCAATGCCGATCTCATCGCGGGCTACCGCCTCAGGGCGGGCTCGCTTCGCATCGATTACTCCGTCGCGGGCCGCCTCGAGCGGCTCAGGCGCGAGCTCGCGCGGCCGCTCGGGAGGGCTTCGTCCGAAGCCCCGTCTCCGGGTGGCGCGGCGCGAGGGGAAGGATGAAATATGCCGCTACGACCCGATGAAGTCACCGGAATCCTGCGCGAGCGCCTCGGGGCGTTCGAGGACAGGCTGGACCGGGAAGAGGTAGGGACTGTCGTCCAGGCGGGCGACGGTATCGCCCGCGTTTACGGCCTCGATTCGATCGCCTATGGCGAGCTCGTGGAGTTCGAGACCGGCGGGATGGGCATGGCCCTCAACCTGGACGAGGACGACGTAGGCTGCGTCCTGTTCTCGGGCGAGGACAAGGTCCATGAGGGCGAGACGGTGAAGCGCACCGGCCGCGTCGTCGAGGTTCCCGCCGGCCCCGGCCTGCTCGGCCGCGTGGTCGACCCCCTCGGCGAGCCGATCGACGGCGGCGGACCCATCGCCTCGGTCCGCTCAATGGCCATCGAGCGCCGCGCCCCCTCGGTCATCGACCGCAAGGGCGTCGGCGTCCCGCTCCAGACGGGCATCCTCGCCATCGACGCGATGATCCCCATCGGTCGCGGGCAGCGCGAGCTCATCATCGGCGACCGCCAGACGGGCAAGACCGCCATCGCCGTCGACACGATCATCAACCAGAAGGGCCAGGACGTGATCTGCGTCTACTGCGCCATCGGCCAGAAGGCCTCCACGGTGGCCCAGGTGGTCGAGACCTTCCGCCGCAACGGGGCCCTCGACTATACGATCGTCGTCTCCTCCACAGCCAAGACGAGCGCCGCCCTCCAGTACATCGCGCCCTATTCGGCCTGCGCCATGGCCGAGTTCTTCATGGAGGAGGGCAAGGACGTCCTCGTCGTCTACGACGACCTGTCCAAGCACGCGGTGGCCTACCGCGCCCTATCCCTGCTCCTGCGCAGGCCGCCCGGACGCGAAGCCTACCCGGGCGACGTCTTCTATCTGCACTCGCGCCTCCTCGAGCGCGCCGCGCGCATGTCGAGCGAGAAGGGCGGCGGCTCCATTACGGCGCTCCCGATCGTCGAGACCCAGGGCGGCGACATCTCCGCGTACATACCGACCAACGTCATCTCGATCACGG
>DBTW01000063.1:6818-7037 GCA_002307245.1 Spirochaetaceae bacterium UBA1306
CCAACGTCATCTCGATCACGGACGGCCAGATATTCCTCCTCTCCGAGCTGTTCTTCTCGGGCCAGAGGCCCGCGGTCGACGTCGGCCTCTCCGTGTCGCGCGTCGGAGGCTCCGCCCAGACCAAGGCGGTCAAGAAGATCGCCGGCCGCCTCCGCCTGGACCTCGCCCAGTACCGCGAGCTCGCGGTCTTCGCGCAGTTCGGCTCGGACCTGGACAAGG
>DBTW01000003.1 GCA_002307245.1 Spirochaetaceae bacterium UBA1306
CTCTTCCGCTTCCCCCTGCCCTCGGGGATCCTCACCTCGGGCTTCGGCATGCGCGAGAGCCCCATCAGCCATCACCTGGCCATGCATACGGGGATAGACCTCGCGGCGCCCACGGGCACCGACGTCTACGCCGCCCGAGACGGCAAGGTGACGGAGACGGGCGTGAGCGAGGTGCTCGGGCAGTACATCGTGATCAGCCACGACGCTAGCTGGTCCACGGTCTACGGCCACCTCTCGGCGAGGCGGGTGAGATTGAACGACAAGGTCGAATCGGGTATGATCATCGGCAACGTGGGCTCCACGGGCGAGTCTACCGGCCCCCACCTCCACTTCGAGGTGCGCAGCCGGGGCGAGGCCCGCGACCCGGAGCCGCTCATCCCTCAGGGAAAACGATGAAGCACCCTCGTAGCCTCGCCGGGGCCGCAGCCTTGGCCCTATCGCTCGCGTCCGCCCTCGCCCTCGCGCCGCCCCCGGCCAGCGCCGAGGAGCTGCGCTCCGTCGTGGGCGGCATCGCCTCCGTGACCGCCGAGAACGCCGAGGGCGCGCAGCTCTCTCTGGGCTTCGACGAGGCCCTCGCCATACTGGTACCCAAGGAATCTCCCTTCATCCAGGGCATCGAGATCGAGATCCGCTCGCCCCGCGCCGCGATAGTCGCCCCCGGCGGCTTCTCCTACGAGCTTTGGCGCCGGATCGAGCCCTCGCCGGACCGCAAGCGCCTGTCCTACCGGGGCGAGCGCGTCATCACGCAGCCGTTGCCGGCCCGAGCAGGCTATGCGATACAAATACCCACGCGGGCCGACCACGAGCTCAAGAAGGACCCCTACGCGACCATATTGCCGATCGTCGCGGGCATCCGCGACTTCCCCCTCCTGCTAAAAATCGTCCCGATAGCCAAGGGCATCTCGGCCGACGCCGAGGCGGCCAAATTTCAGGTCCGCGTCCGGCCCCTCCTCAACGGCCAGGGCGGCCTCTCGCTCAAGCTGCGCTATCCGGACGTGCCGGCGGCGCCGGATCGCGCGGTGACGATCCTCGTGGACGAGCGGAAGGTCGATCCCTCGTCCACCATCATCCTCCAGGCGGGCACCCATCGCGTCGGCGTGTCCTCCGAGGCCTATCGCGACGAGAGCCGCGTGGTCGCTATCGAGGAGGGCCGGGTCGCGGAGCTCGTCGTGGAGCTCCAGGACACGACGCCCGTCGTCACGATCGAGGCCCCCGACGCGGCCCTCGTGACCCTCGACGGCGCCAAGGTCGACCACGTCGCCCGACCGTCCCTGACCGTCGAGCCGGGCGACCACGTCGTCTCCTGCAAGATCGGCGACTATACGGTCGCGCGCAAATTCACGGCCGCGAGGGGCAAGTCCTACAGGCTGGTCCTCGAGGTCGAGCTTTCTGTACAGGAGGAGCCATGATCCGCCTCTTCTCGTGGAACGTGAACGGGATCCGCGCCTGCGCGGGCAAGGGCCTCTTCGATTGGCTGGCCGCGGAGTCGCCGGACGTCCTCTGCCTCCAGGAAACGAAGGCGAGCCCCGAACAGCTCACCCCCGGCTTCATCGCCCCCGCGCACTCGGGCGGGGCCTACCATAGCTATTGGGCCTCCGCAAAAAAGAAGGGCTATTCGGGCGTCGCCATCTATTCGAAGGCCGAGCCCCGGTCGGTCTCCTACCTCGGAGAGGGCGGCTACGACGACGAGGGCCGCGCCCTCGTGGCCGATTTCGGATCCTTCGTGCTCGTCTCGGCCTACTTCCCCAATAGCCAGGACGGCGGCGCCCGCCTCGCCTACAAGCTGGGCTTCTGCGACTCGGTGCTCGCGCTCTGCGACCGCCTCGTCGCGAAGAAGCGCCACGTCGTGGTCTGCGGCGACTGGAACATCGCGCATACGCCCATCGACCTCGCGAACCCCAAGGCCAACGAGGGCAACCCAGGCTACCTGCCCGAGGAGCGCGCGTGGATGGACAAGTACCTGGCGGCCGGCTACGTCGACGGTTTTCGCCGCCTCCACCCCGAGCCGGGGCGGTATACCTGGTGGACCGTCCGCGTGAAGGGCGCCCGCGAGCGCAACGTCGGATGGCGCCTCGACTACCATTGCGTCGACGAGGGCCTGATGCCGGCCGTTAAGGACGCGGCTATCCATCCCGCCGTCCTCGGCTCGGACCACTGCCCGGTCTCGATGGACCTCGACCTGTAAGCTATCGCGCAACGCGCCAGGAGATACGCACATGAGAATCCGCTACAACGCGCCCACGACCCTGACCTTCACGCTCCTGTCGGGCCTGGTCCTCCTCCTCTCGGGGACGATCATGCCCGGCCTCACCGCGGCCTGGTTCTCGACGCCGGCGCCCTTCGACTCCCATCGCATCCAGGACTACGTGAAGCTCGTGAGCCATCCGCTGGGGCACGCGAGCATCGACCACTACATCTCGAACTTCAGCTTCATCCTGCTCCTGGGCCCCATCCTCGAGGCGAGCTACGGGTCGCTGTCGGTCCTCGTCATGATGCTCGCGACGGCCCTGGTCACGGGCCTGCTCCAGGTCTTCTTCTTCCCGGGCACGATCCTCCTCGGGGCGAGCGGCATCGTCTTCATGATGATCCTCCTCGCCTCCTTCACGAACTTCAACAAGGGCGAGATTCCCTTGAGCTTCATCCTCGTGATGGTCATCTACCTGGGCCGGGAGGTGTTCAACGCGGTCGCCTCCAAGGTGACGCCGGGCTCGTCCGACAACATCTCGCAGTTCGCCCACATCATCGGCGGCCTCGCCGGCTCCTTCTTCGGCTTCCTCAGGCCCACGAAGCGCGTGGCGGCCCCCCCGAGCGAGTAGGGCCTAGGAGAGCAGGTCCATCCGCGCGAACACGCTCCCGAGCTCCTCGCCGGCGATCGTCGTCCGCCTGTAGGGCGTGCCCTCGATCGCCTCGGCCGGGGCGGACTCCCGCTCGAGGTAGCTGCGCTCCTTGCCCTCCTCGTACCAGTAGGCCAGGGATATCCGCCCGCCCTCGACCTCGATCGCGGTCACGCCCTTCTTGCCCACGGCGCAGCCGGCGTTGAAGAGGCAGGGAACGACGATGTCGCGGCCGTAAAGCCCCGGGCCCCGCTTGTTGCGCATCTCGCGGCGGCTCAGGCGGGCGAACTCCTCCTTGTACAGCCTCACGGTCTCGGCTATCTCCTCCATCCTCGCGGCGTCGGCGGAGCAATACTCCGAGCAGAGGCGCTCGATGTTGTAACGGAGGCGGTCGTACTTGGAGAGGGATTCGAAGAGGGGCCGGTGCGTATGGCCGATGATCGAGACGACGCCCCTCGACCTCGAGAAGTCGTAGATGCGCCGCTCGACGCGGTAGCGGCGCCTCGAGTCCTTCGAGGGGCTGCGGTTGCGAATGCCGAGGGTGTGCAGGACGTAGCGCACGGCGGCCCCGCTCAGGTCGTTGTGCTTGAGGTAGAAGGCCGAGGCCTGGTGGCCATGGAAGACGTAGGCGCTCCTGCTCCCGCGCTCGAGCCTGATCCCGGGGTAGAGGGGATAGGGGTAGCGCGAGGACTCGAGGAGAGCCTCGTCATGGTTGCCGTAGACCTTGTAGAGCCTGCCCTCGCGGGCGAAGCGGTCGAAGGTCGCGAAGAGGCCCTTCCATTCGGCGCGGATCCTCGCGAGGGGAAATTTCTGCGTGTCCTCGATGTCCCCGTTGAGGACGAGCGTCGAGCCCCGCGCGAGGTAGTAGCGGTCGAGGAGGGCCGAGAGCAGGGCCCCGTTGCGCCCGAGGTCGTCCTTCGAGGAGCCGTCGCCCATGTGCAGGTCGCCGATGATCACGACCCGCGAATCCGCCCCGAGCGCGATCGAGGGCGCCGCCTTCATCTCGTCCATTATCCAATTCGAAAATTGCTCGTCGGTCATATGCGATAAGGATGGCGGATGGGAGGCCCGAATGTCCACGGCCCCCGGGAACTGTCGCGAGCCCGTCCTCCCTTCAGGCCGGCGGCTCCTCCGGGGCAGCCGGAGCCTTCCTCTGCGGCAGTATTGCGATGACCGATCCCGCCACGATGAGGACGCTGGTCGCGTAGAAGGTCGCGGTCGGCAGCTCTCCGAAGAGGAAGAAAGCGAGCGCGCCGGCGAAGAGGAACTGCCCGAGGTTCAGGATGGACACGACCTGAGGGGGGAAGCGCAGCATGGCCCAGTTCATGATCGAGTGCCCCATGATCGTCGGCCCGATGGCGAGACCCGCCGTCATGGCCACGTCCACCCAGGTGATGCCGGCGACCGGGTTCTGACCCACGGCGAGGGCGGCGAGCAGGCAGAACAGGCCGCCCGAGAGGTAGAGGGGTACCAGGTAGCTCCAGAGCCGCCTCCCCGGGTTGTTGCGGCGGCCTAGGGCGAGGTAGATCGTATAGAGGATCATGGCGAGGAAGCAAATGAGGTCGCCGGCGAAGCGGCCGCCCCCCTCGCCCGAGCCGCGGTAGTCGGCGGCCGCGAGGACGACGACGCCCATCGACGCCACGATCGTACCCAGGATCTCGCGCCTGCTGGGCCGGACGCCGATGAGGGCTATCGCGACGAAGGGCATGACCACCGGGGCCATGTTGACGATCACCGTGGAGTTGCCCGCCAGGGTCATCCTCGCGCCGAAGATCCAGGCGATAAAGTGCAGGCCGAGCAGGACCCCCGGGACGAGGGAGGGCAGGGCGCCGCGCAGGCTGGGCCGCTCCCCGCGCGCCTTCAGCTCGCGGAAGTAGAAGGGCAGGAGAATCAGCGCGGCCATGAGTTGGCGATAGGAGGCCTGGAGTATCGGGCTGATGGTCGAGGCCTTGATCATGATGACCGAGGTGGATCCCATGAAGACGCCGAAGACCACTATGGCCAGCTGGATGCCCGTGCCTCCCTTGGCTCGAGAGGTCCTCATACCAGCACGCCCATACCGAGGTAGTCGCCCAAGATGACAGTGCGCGACGGCGAATCCAGGGCGATGGACGGCGTAGTCGGAATTTTATTTAGGATGCCATTGGTGAACAGTGCGTCGGTCATAGGGCGCGAGTATAGCACGTATCGACTGCGCTTGAATTGTACCTCGACTGTGCTTATTTGCCATTTTCGCCCTTCCAAGCTCTCCAAACTGATGCCCATCATGGGCCGGCTCGTAACTTGTTCAGGAAAGGGAGATTTTCCATCGAAAAACCCTAGTGCGCAGTAACGATCCTACTGCTGCTTTACATGGTCATGGCCAATGCAGTCATGCGACACGATCTATACTGTTTCGAAAAGCGTGGACTATTCCTGCGCCTGATGGGAGGACCGGCGATTTGCCGGATATCGGTAGCGATGTGCTCAAACATACGCTCGGGAATCCGAGGAGCTACCATACCAAAAACGAGAAGTCCACCCTGTTCTCTGCCTATGATGGCTACGAGAGCTCACAGAGTCGCTGTCCCAGTACGATTCCGCCTCTACGAGCGGCGGCTGTTCCAGCTTCGGCCTCTCGGCCGAAAAGGAAGACTCCAGTATCTACTCGTTCGACTCGGGCTCTCGAAATCGAGGCGGGGGGGGCGGGGCGGAGGGAGTCAAGGTTACGGCTAACCAGGACTTCCACGCGAGCTATAGCTATACGACAACTGCCGTTACGGGGACGAACTTCACCGGGACTGTGGGCAACCTGACGAGTGCCTGTTTTAATAATTCGCCTATCACTATATGGCGGCGGGCTCGGGGAACTATTGGTTGAGCCTTACCGCGCTTGAGCAGCCTCCGCCCGCACCTTGGAATTGGGCCTGCCCTCGCCTATAATCGAATCTTGAAGGGAGGGCGGGCATGGGTTCCTCGAACGACGGCATGAAGACTTTCGTCATCGACACCAATGTGCTCATCCATTATCCCGAAGCCATCATGTCCTTCCGCGAGAACGAGATCGTGATCCCCCTCGAGGTCCTCGAGGAGCTGGACAAACTCAAGGCCTACCCCGACCAGAGGGGGAAGAGCGCCCGCGAGGCGATACGCTTCCTCGACTCGGTATCGCGCAAGGGGAACCTCAACGAGGGCATCAGGCTGGACAACGGCTCGATCCTCCGCGTCAGCTTGAGCCTCCCGGGCACCATCCCCCCCGGCATCGAGCTCGACCGCAACGACAACAAGATCATCCTCTGCGCCTTCGCCCTTCAGACCGCGGGCCGCCAGGTCTTCTTCGTCTCCAAGGACATCAACGCCCGCGTCAAGGCCACGGCCCTCGGCCTCAAGGCCGTCGACTACGAGAAGCAGAAAGTCGACATCACCACACTCTACCAGGGCATCCGCGAGGTCGACGCCTCGGCCGAATCAATCGCGCGGCTCGCGGGCGAGGGCGAGTTACCCTGGAAGGATCGTCTCTACCCGAACGAATTCGTCCTCCTTCGCGACCGGGCCTCGGGGGGCTCGGCGCTGGCGCGGGAGGACTGGGAGCGGGGCAGGATCCTCGCCCTGCCCGCCTGGGACGGCGACACGGCGGGCGTGGCCCCCCTTAACGACCGTCAACGCGTAGCCCTCGAACTCCTCCTCGACGACGAAGTGCGCCTGGTGACCCTCGTCGGCAAGGCGGGGACGGGCAAGACCCTCCTCGCGATCGCCGCCGGCCTGCGCCGTACGGCCGAGGACAAGAAGTACTCGCGCATGCTCGTCACCAGGCCCGTCGTGCCGGTCGGCAAGGATATCGGCTACCTGCCCGGCGAGAAGTCGGCCAAGATGGCCAACTGGATGCAGCCTATCTTCGACAACCTCGAGCAGATCCTCTCGAACTACAAGCGGGCCAACGTGAAGAACCTCGAACAGCTCGTCAAGGATCGGATCATCGAAATCGAGGCCCTCTCCTTCATCCGGGGGAGGAACCTGCCCAACCAGTACATGATCGTCGACGAGGCCCAGAACCTAACCCCGCACGAGATCAAGACCATCGTGTCGCGGGCGGGGGAGGGCACCAAGGTAGTTCTCACGGGAGATCCCTACCAGATCGACAACATGTACCTCGACGCTAATTCCAACGGGCTGTCCTACCTGGTCGAGGCCTTCAAGGGCCAGAGGATCTACGGGCACGTCACCTTCCAGCGCAGCGAGCGATCCGAGCTGGCGGAATTGGCCGCGAGCCTGCTATGAGGAGGCGCCCATGAATGTGCGGTTCTGCCCATCCTGCCGCAGCCTCATCCTCGTCGACTTTCGCTTCTGCCCCTATTGCGGGAGCGCGGTCAAAGGCCCGGGCCTCCCCGAGGCCCTCGCCGCCCCCTTCGACAGAATGGCCGCCCCAAGCGCCGGCATCTTCGCCAGCGCCGAGAAGAGCCTCGAGCGCCTCGAGGCCGACATGGAGCTCATCATCGAGGAGCTGGAGAAGGAAGGGCGCAAGACCTAGTAAGGCGCGCGGCAACCCGTGGAGGCTTTACCCTCGGAGCCTTTTGTTAGTATAGTTGACTAAACCTAAGATTCATCGAGGTAGTCTACATGCCGACATACGAGTACGTGTGCTCATCCTGCGGAGCCGATTTCGACGTATTCCAAAGCATGTCCGATGCCCCGCTGAAGGTCTGTCCCACCTGCGGCAACGCCGTGCGTCGAAAGATCAATGGCGGGACGGGCGTCATCTTCAAGGGCTCGGGCTTCTATAAGAACGATAGCAGGAAGTCCTCGTCCGCCCCCCGAGGCAGCGCCGCGAGCGGCGACACCGGCTCGGCCGCCAAGGCCGATGGCGGCGCCGCCGCAGCCGACAATGCCTCGGGGGGCGCTTCCGCCCCCAGCCCGGCCCCGTCGGCCCCCGAGGCCGCCAAGAAGGACGCGACCTGATCCCTCGCTCGGGTCGCGAGCGCCATCGGGGGTCTGGGGCCGCCCGATGAAGAAGCCGCACTTCTTCTGCGAGCACTGCGGGGCCGAGGTTCGCAAGGACGCCCGGGTCTGCCCGCGCTGCGGCCGTTTTTTCTCTTCGGTAAAATGCCCTAAATGCGGCCACGCAGGCATGCCCGACGACTTTTCCTTCGGCTGCCCCGTCTGCGGCTATGCCATAGCGGCTAACGCGCCGCCCGAGCCCATCAAGCCCCAACCCTCGCCGCTGCCCGCGCCGCCCCTTCCCTGGTGGGCCTTCCTCGCCGTGGGCCTGACCCTCATGGGCCTCCTGCTCGTCCTCCTGCGCAGTCTCGGCTGAGCGCCTCGGCCGGGCTAGGCTTCCGTCGCCGCGAGCTCGGGGGGCAGCTCGAGGAGCTCGGGCTTCGAGACGAGCTTCTGGAAGAGGGCCGCGGCGTGGGCGAAGTAGATGCCCTCGGCGATTCGCTCGTCCACGGTGAACTTCACGTTGACGAAATGCCGCAGGGCGGGCCCCGCGCCGTGGCGCGCCTCCTTTTGGAACATTCGCCCGATCACCATGAACACGCTTGCGCTGCCCCACTCGTAGAGGTGGTGGTAGGGAGTGTCGAGCCCTATCGAGCCGAGGTTGGCGACGTAGATCGAGGTGTAGAGGGGATCGGCCTCGATCATGCGCGAGGGCGCGAGGTTGAAGCGGTCGAGGAACCGGAAAAGGGCCGTGATTCCGGCCTTGCCCAGGGGCAGGCGGTGCGCCAGGCCGTACTCCCGGTCGTCGGGGGCGGGAACGCCGCTCCGCGCGGCCTCGATGCCCCGGGCTATCTTCTCCATCGAGACGGCGATGACGTCCTCGGGCTCGAAGCGAATCTTCGCGTTGCCCTCCGAAGCTAGCTCGGAGAGGTTCTTCTTCACGATGAACGACACCGATATGCCCGAGCGCTGGTAGATCCCGCGCCGGTGCACGAAGCGGTTGAGCCTGGGCTTCTGGGCTATCGTGCGGATGGCCGCCGCGATCAGGACGCCGAAGAGGGAATAGCGGTCGCTGCCCTCGGCGCCTTCCGCGTTCTTCTGCCGCACGTAGGAAAGGGCGGACTCGACCTCGATATCCTTGGAGAAGAGCACGGCCGCCTCGTTGCGCTTGCGGATGACATAGGGGATTATCGCCTCGAAGGGGCCCAGGCCCCGGACGCGTCTACCGTCCGATCGATCGTAAAACAGCATGGGCCATGATATACCTGCGTATGAAATCGAGCCAAGCGGCGTCTCCGAGACTGTGCGCGACCCGCATATTATGCAGTTTATCCGCGGGGAAATGCATAAAAATGCATGGAAAGCTTGACTCTCTTCGATTTTCGCGGTATCGTGGTAATCTATTCATTATCAAGGAGCATTTTCGTGACCGTATTCGGCCCGCATTCATTCTCTCGCCCTTTTCTCGACGCCCATTCCGCCCTACGCCTCCGTCGTCGCTAAACCTTTTCCCCCACCACATTCCATCAGTACGAAACGGCATCGGCAGAGCCCCGCGCTTCGGGTTCTCGTCGACTGCCGATTAAGGAGTT
>DBTW01000033.1 GCA_002307245.1 Spirochaetaceae bacterium UBA1306
TCGTCGCCGAGGATGTCGGAGAGGACGGCGTAGCGGGAGCCTTCCGTGATGAGGCCCATGGCGATGCCCGCGACGGGCATCTTGAGGGGTACGCCGGCCTGGAGGAGGGAAAGCGTGCCGGCGCAGACGGAGGCCATCGAGGAGGAGCCGTTGGACTCGAGCACCTCGGACACGACGCGGATGGTATAGGGGAAGGCTTCCTTGGTCGGAAGCACCTTCTCGATCGCCCGGCGGGCCAGGTGCCCATGGCCGATCTCGCGGCGGCCCGTGCCAAGCCTGCCGACCTCGCCGACCGAGTAGGGCGGGAAGTTGTAGTGGAGCATGAAGCGGTCGCGCCGGTCGCCCTCGATGTCGTCGAGGATCTGCTCGTCGAAGACCGTGCCGAGGGTGGTGATGCCGAGGGCCTGGGTCTCGCCGCGGGTGAAGAGCGCGGAACCGTGGGTGCGATTGAGGACGCTGACCTCGCAGCTGATCGGCCGGATATCCTCGAGGCCGCGGCCGTCGACGCGCAGGCTCTTGTCCAGGATGCCCGAGCGGAGGGTGTGGTACTGCATGTCCTCCATACAGGCGCCGAAGAGCTTGGCCTGCTTATCGTCGGCGAGGACCTCGGCGAACTTGGCCTTGACCTCGACGATGGCGGCCGCGACGGCGGCGTAACGCTCCTGCTTGACCTTCGTGAAGAGGGCCTTGGAGAGGAGGGGCTGGGCGAAGGCGCGTATCTCGGACTCCTGCTTGAGGACATCCTTCGAGGGCGCGAGCGCGAGCTTTTCCTTGCCCGCGAGCTCGCGGAGCTTGACGATGAGGGCGCAGATCTCGGAGATCGGCTTCTTGGCGACCTCGATGGCCTGGAGCATCTCCTCCTCGGAGGCCTCCTCGGCGTCGCCCTCGACCATCGTGATGCCCTGGGCGGTGCCGGCGACGACGATCTCGAGCTTGGCCCGCTTGATCTGCTCATGGGTCGGGTTGACGAGGTACTCGCCGTCGACGAGGCAGACGCGAACGCCCGCGATCGGGCCGTTGAAGGGGATGTCGGAGATGGTCACGGCGGCGCTGGCGGCCACGATGCCGATCACGTCGGGAGGGTTGACCCCGTCGAAGGACACGACGGTCGGGACGACCTGGAGCTCCCGGCCGAATTCCTTGTAGAAGAGCGGCCTCATGGGCCGGTCGATGATGCGCGACACGAGGATCTCGCGATCCTTGGGCCGAGTCTCGCGCTTCACGAAGCCGCCGGGGATCTTGCCCGCGGCGTAGAATTTCTCGTTGTACTCGACCGTGACGGGCACGAAGTCGAGCCCTTCCTTTACTTCCGAGGAGCAGCAGGCGGTGGCGATGATGGCCGAGCCGCCGTAGGTGGCGAAGACTGCGCCGTTGGCCTGCTTGGCCATGCGCCCGGTTTCGAGCACGAGTTCCTCGGCCCCTATCTTACAGACTAGCTTATGAACCATATTTTCCTTCTTCTAGTTTCGATCAAACGCTAATAGGCCCGCACCGTGACGGCCGGGCCTTCCGATCCGCGCGGCCGGCGCCCGATTCGGGGCGCGTCCCTTTTCGGGAGCCGCGGCAGGATTCGATGAGCTTACTTCCTGATTCCGAGCTTCTCGATAAGCTCACGATAGCCGCTCAAGTTCGTGCGCTGCAGGTACTTGAGCAGTCGGCGACGCTGGCCGATGAGCTTCAGCTGGCCGCGCCTCGAGTTGGTGTCCTTCTTGTGGGTCTTGAAATGCTCCGTGAGCAGGGTGATCCTCTCCGTCAGGAGGGCGATCTGGGCCTCGGTCGAGCCGGTGTTCTTCTCGCTCTTGCCATGCTCGAGCACAACCCGGGCCTTGTCCTCTTTGGTCAACGCCATCTTGTCTATCTCCTTCTTACTCTCTTGATACCAAACTTAGGAGCCTGAGCCCCGTCGGCGCAAGGCCTTCGGAGGCCCCCGCGCCCATCAGCCAGAAACCGTCCGAACCAAGGCGAGCGACGAGCCTCTCACCGCCGAAGCCGCCCCGCGACGCTAGGCAAGCCTCGTAGGCGCCCGCCGGAGGCAGGGCTTGACTCCCCGCGAGGGAAAAGCGCCCATCCCCGGAATAGGCCGTGGACCGCAAGTCCAGTTCATAGGGCCGCCCGAGCATGGAGGCCGCGTCGTCGAGCCGTCCTTCCAACACGGCCTTCCTGATCCGGCTAGAGCTGACAGGATGCCCCGCGTAGCCCACCGCATCCAAGAGCTCCACGCCTATCGAACGCTCCCCGCAAAAGGCCCTGATGCCCCTCGCGTCGGTATCGAGGTGATGGCCGCATCGGAAATCGGAGCCTACGGCGAGGTATCGAAGCGCGCCCCGATCCGCGAGCGCCGACAGGAAATGCCTTCCAGGCAGTTTACTGAAATCGCCGGAAAAGTCAATTAGCACACAGAAATCCGCGCCCATCGACTCGATGAGCTCGAGCCTTTGGTCGAGGGTAGATAGGTCCCCATGGAAGGTCGAGGGCGATAGTATGAGCTTAGGATTCTCCTTGAAAGTGACGACGGCCGAAGCGAGGCCCGAGCGACCTAAAACCCGCTTTATCAGGGCTCTATGGCCGATATGGAGACCGTCGAAGACTCCCACGGCCGCAGCGATAGAGGAACCGCCGCGGGAAAGCTCGCCCAAATTCTCCCAATCTATGACTTTCAAGCCGCTACCCTACCCTATTCCCGCGGCATTACGGCCTTATACCTGGGCCCTTCGGCCTCGAGGCCAATGATGCCCAGGAGCCGGCCGCCGCCATCGAAGACGGCGGAATCCGCGTCAGGAGAGAAATCCTGATTTGCCCCAGAAAAGGCTGCGGCTGGAATCCTGCCGCCGTTAAGGAATCGTTGAACCATCGCAGGATCCCTGAGCTCGAGAGTCTGGAGGCAGAGAGCGATCGCGTCCTCGGCCGTGATTTCGCGCAGGTGGGATTCGGGCGCGAAGGCATCGGGCGCGACCGAATCCGTAACGGAAAAGGGCCCAATGGATAGGCGCTCCAGCTCCTCCAGGTGGGCTCGAGAGCCGCAGGCAAGAGCTATATCGCGCGCGAGAGAGCGAATGTACGTGCCGCTAGAGCATCGGACGTCCAGGATTGCCTTTCCTTCATCATAGGACGCAAGCTCGAGGGACCTGATCTCGACTGGGCGTGCCTTAAGCTCGGGCGCTTCCCCCTTGAGGGCTCGCTCATATGCCCGCTTGCCATCCACGTGCACGGCCGAGTAGAGGGGTGGCTTCTGCAGGATGATCCCGCGGAAGGCCGTGAGGGCGGCTTCGAGGGCCGAGCGTGTCGGGATCGGGGCCTCCGCTACCGTTTCGCCCTCTGGATCCAGGGTATCGGTCTCGGCCCCAAAAGCGACGAGGCCCCGATAATGCTTCTCCCCCGACATCGCGTACGACGAGAGCCGGGAATAGGATCCGGTCAAGACGACCAGTAGGCCGCAGGCGAAGCGATCCAAGGTGCCCGCGTGGCCCACCTTGGACGAGGCCATGGCCTTCTTGATCGGGCCGAGGGCTTGGAAGGAGGTGATGCCCTTAGGCTTGCGCAGCAGGATCAACCCCGAGCGGGGGCGGGTCACGAAAAGAGGCCCTTCATCCTTTCGCCGAGCTCGAAGCCCTCGCGTATGCCCTTGTCTGCGACGAAGTTCAGGCGCGGCGTGAGCCGCGTCTTCATGCTCTTGGCGAGCTGCGACTGGATGAAGCCAGCCGCGTTCTGAAGGCCGGCCACGGCCAGGTCCAGAGCGGCCTTCTCCCTGGCCGACTCCTCGGCCGAGGAATCGGCCGTACCCGCTGGGCCGCCCGCGATGACGGAAACGTAGACCTTGGCGATCGACAGGTCCCGCGCGGCCTCCACCCTCGTCACCGAGACAAGGGGGCCAACGCGCGGGTCCTTGACCTGGCCGCCGAGGATGAGCTCGGCGATGACGTCGCGGAGCTGCTCCTCGACGCGCCTACGCCTTATCTCGTCCACTTTCGCTCCCTTGATCGGCCTCGGCCTTGGCGGGCGCCGCGGGCGATCCCAGGCTGCGGGCGATCTCGATGGTTTCGTAGACTTCCATGACGTCGCCGACCTTGAGATCGTTGCAGTCCTCTATGCCGATGCCGCACTCGAAGCCCGCGAGGACTTCCTTGGCGTCGTCCTTGAAGCGCTTGAGGGAGTTGATCTTGCCGTGGAAGACCTCCACGGACTCCCGGATGACGCGGACCTGGCAGTTGCGCCTGACCGCGCCCTCGAGCACCATGGATCCGGCGACGATGCCGATCTTGGGCACCTTGAAGATCTCGCGCACCTCGACCTTGCCGATCTCGCTTTCCTTGAGCTCGGGGGCCAGCATGCCCTCCATGGCCTTCCGGATCTCTTCCTCGGCGCGGTAGATGATGTTGTACTTGCGGATGTCGACCTTCTCGCGGTCGGCCAGGAGCTTGGCCGCCGGGCTGGGCCTGACGTTGAAGGCGATGATGATCGCGTCCGACGTGGAGGCGAGCATGACGTCGTCCTCGGTGATGGCGCCCGCGGCGGCCCGGAGCACGTTGAGCCGCACTTCCGCGGTGGAGAGCTTCTCGAGGAGACCGCGCAGGGCCTCGGCCGAGCCCTGGACGTCGGACTTGATGAGGACCTTGAGCTCCTGTACGTCGCCGGCTTTGATGGTGCTGTAGAGGTTGTCGAGGGTGACCTTCTTGACGTTCTTGCCTTCCTCGTACTTCTTGAGCTCCTGGCGCTTGTCGGAGATGGCGCGGGCGAATTTCTCGTCCACCACGGCCTCGAAGGGGTCGCCGGCGTTGGGCATGCCCTCGAA
>DBTW01000152.1:0-6032 GCA_002307245.1 Spirochaetaceae bacterium UBA1306
GCCGGGTCCCCGGTATCGAGCCTCATGCCCTTGGCCCGCGCGAAGGCGACCTTGCCCGCCGCGATGAGGCGGTCCAGGGCATAGGTATGGAAATACTCGCCGCCCTCATGCTTGGCCCAGCCCTCCTCGATGTATTCGAAGAACTCGGGCGTATACAGGTAGCGGCCTATCGACACCTCGTGGCTCGGCTCCGCGCCCTTGGAGGGCTTTTCCACGAAGGAGCTCACCGAGACGCCGTCGGGGCCGGGCCCGACCACGCCATAGCGGGACACGTCGCCCGGCTCGAGTATCGTGGAGAGGACCGACTTGCCCGTCCTCTCGTAGACTTCGATGAGCTGGAGCGCCAGGGGCGGCTCGCCGATATGGAGGTCGTCGGGATAGGCCACGACGCAAGGGCCCCCGCCCAGGAGAGGCTTGACCTGCAACAGGGCGTGCCCAGTGCCGCGCATCTCGGTCTGCCGCACGATGGAAATCCTGGCCTTGCTCGCCCCGACGAGGGCCAGCTTGTCGGCCTTGCCCTCGCGCCGGAAGAGCTCTTCGAGCTCGACTTCCCGGTCGAAGTAATCCTCGAGGGCCTTCTTGCGCCTCGAGCTCACGATGACTATCTCGTCTATCCCAGAGGCCAGGAATTCATCGACGATGAAGGCGATGGCGGGACGCGTGCCCACGGGGAGCAGTTCCTTGGGGACGGTCTTGGTGACGGGGAGGAAGCGCGTGCCGTAGCCGGCAGCGATGATGACGCCCTTCATGGCGTATATCCTAGCGCGGGCGCGGACGCCGCCACAAGCCTGCGACGCGGGCGCGAGCCGTCAAGCGTTCTCGATAGCGGCGCGGAAGTGGATGACCGGATCGGCGTTCACCAGTTCCTCGATCCTGAGAAGGAGGGGCAGCTCGCCCGCCGCGAAGAGCCGGGCGAAGGCCTCGACGAGCTCGGGATCGAACTGCGTGCCGGAGCATCGGCGGATCTCCTCGACGGCGGCGGTCGCCGACAGCTGGGCCCGGTAGGAGCGCACGCTCGTCATCGCGTCGTACGAGTCGGCGATGCAGATGATGCGGGCCTCGATGGGTATGGAATCGCCGGAGAGGCCGTCGGGATAGCCGCGGCCGTCCCAACGCTCGTGGTGGCCGCGCACGGCCGGCGCGTAGCCCCTGAGATGGGCCACCTGCTCGACCAGGGAGGCGCCGATCCGCGTATGCCGCCGCATGGTCTCCAACTCTTCCGGCGTGAGGGCCCCGGCCTTGCTGATCAGACTGTCCGATATGCCGATCTTGCCTATGTCGTGGAGATGCCCCGCGATGCGGGCCGATTCGGCCTCGCGATCGCCCTGGCCCAACTCGCGCGCGAGGGCCCAGGATAGCTCGGCGACGCGATCGGAATGCCCGCGCGTATAGCTCGACTTGGCGTCGAGGGCGGCCGTCAGCGCTTGTACGAGGTCGATTACGCCCCACGCGTCGCTGAGCCCATTGTCCGATTGCATGGAAACCCTCCATCAGTCCAAATGCCGATCCGTCCTTGGAACGGCCGCCCATCGGGCGAGCATATTTAATGAAACTGACTTGGGTTGATTGAAAGGCAGAGTAAACCCGCGAGGGACGATCGTCAAGTGCACGGACGCGCTTAGCCGGCCGAAAGCACCCTCGCGCTAAGGCCGACGCAGGCGGACTACAACTACTTCAGCGCCCGCCAGCGCCTTGACGAGGAGTCGGCCAGGTCCGCGCTCGGCCTCGGCGCCCGACACTTCGACCTCGTAGCCGCCAGGGTACTGCAGCTCGGGGACGAAGACTTCCGTCGGCGCGGCGATGCCCGGATTGGGGCGGTAGCGCAGGAGGAAGGTCCCGCGCCGCATCGAGAAGCGCATCTCGAGGATCTCGCCGGCGACGGCGCGGGCATAGGGACGCACGAAACCGCGCAAGGCGCGGCCGCCTGAGTCCGCCGGATCGCCCGTCTCGGTCCTTCCCGCCTCGAAGTCGTCGCGGCAGAACACGGACAGGTCCTCGGTGTTCCAGAGGTCCCCGCGCTCGTGGCGATTGCCCGCGGTATAGTTCCAGATGGTCGAGTCGACGAGGCTCGCGTCCACGGCGTCGTAATAGGCCGAGAGGGCCTTCTCCTGGACTCGGTAATCGCCCGTGCGATAGGCCTTGGCGCCGCTCAAGTCCATCGGCAGGCCGAATTCGCCGAGCATGGTCGGGACGCCGCCCATGCTCTCCATGCTCCAGCGCTTAAGCTCGCGCAGGGCCTCGACGAAGTAGCGCCGGACCCGACGCGGGCCGAGGACCACGCGATCGCCGCGAGCGTCATAGGCGACGCAGCCGAGGAAGCGCTTCGTCACGAGGGTGAGGTCGTCGTACCAATGGGTCGCGTCGACGACCTGGCCGCCTTCGGCCACGGAGGCTGTGGGCCGAGCGGCGTTGGGCACGCCCTCGACGAAGAGGACGTATCGCCGTGCCGAGCCGGAGGCGCCGATGGAGCAGACCTCGCGTCCGAAGCGGCGGACGAAGGGCTCGAGGCAATCGCGCGTGAAGTCCAGCGCCGCGCCGTCCTTGCCGGCGGCGAAATGCCCCGGTCTCTTGAGGACGGGGCGGCCGCCTTCTTCCGCCCAGACTCCGGCGCGGCGCCAGAGGCAGTCGACACCGTCCTTCCAGGCCCGGAGACCCTCGACGCCGAGGCGCGCGGTCCCGACCTTCTTCCGCGCCAGGCCCCTGATGCCCAGGACCTCGACCTCGACGGCATGCCCGTCGCCGGCCAGCATCGCCTCCCAGGGCGTCGGCGTGATGCCCAGGGAGGTCATCGTGCCGCGCCGATGAAGGCTCGGCGCGCCGACGAAACCGAAGGAAGGCTCGTTGAGGCTATCCATGCCCACGACGTGGGGGAAGCGCGCGAGGCGGCCGGCTATCCGGGCCATCGCCGCGATATAGCGCCCCTGCAGGAATTCCTGCATCGAGGCCGGGCCCTCGAAGCCGACCGGCCCGATCCCCGGCGCGAAGGCGTCGCCGGCGAAGAATAGGGTCCACATCGTGGCGCAGGCGAGTCGGTCGTAATTGGACGGCCAGGTCATCCGCGGGTACGAGGCGCCCATCTCCTGGTTGAGGTGGGCGGCTCCGGAGGCGAAAAGCCGGGACGGCTCGAAGCCGGCAGCCTCGAGAGTCCACTGAGGAGCGCCGTCGCCGCCGGTCCAGCGGCTCCAGACGTCTTGGTGCGGATCGACGAAAAGCGAGATGCCATGCTCGCCGGCCTTGGCGGCGATAGTCTCGAGATAGTCGAGGTAAGCCTCGTCGTAGATCCCGGGCCCCTCGTGCTCCACGGCCTCCCAGGTCACGAGAAAGCGCTCGAAATCGAGGCCCCAGCGCTTGAGCCTCGCGAAATGATCGTCGGCCTCGTCCAGGGCGAAGGGCCTGCCCACGAAGGAAACGTCCTTCCCGTCGTAGAAGCCCGCCTTGAGCCTAGTATCGCCGTCGGGCCGGACAGGGACCTTGCAGTCCCCGCCGGCGTTGACGCCCCGCAGCACCAGGCGCCGGCCCTCGTCGTCTACCCAATGATCGCCCTGTACTCGCATGGCTACCCCCGCGTAAACGGCGATGAGTCGCCGCTCACCATCATGATAAACCATGCCGATGGAATGTCAACGAGAAGCTAGACGCCGAAAGCGCCGATAATGGTGGATATGGCTCCTCTCGCCGTCATCACGGATAATCGCTTCGGCGACGCTGACATCGAAGCATCAGTCCTCGCCCCGGCCGGCGTGGAGCTCGTCGTCGCCAAGTGCCGCAGCTCGGCCGAGGTCGCGGCGGCCGGCCGCGAGGCCGACGCCCTCCTCGTGAACATGGCGAGCGTCGACGCCGCAGCCATCGAGTCCCTGGAACGCTGCCGCGTGATCGCGCGCTACGGCGTCGGCCTCGACAACATCGACGTCGAGGCGGCGGCGCGACGCGGCATCGTCGTAGCCAACGTCCCGGGATACTGCGACCGCGAGGTCGCGGAGCACGCCCTCGGCCTGCTTCTCGCCTGCGCCCGCAACATACCGCAGCGCGACCGGGCCATGCGCGAGGGCTCGTGGAACGTGGCGGCGACGGGCAGGCGGGTCTCCGGCACGGTCCTCGGCATCCTCGGCTTCGGCGGCACGGGCAAGGCCCTCGCCCGGGCTGCCCTCGGCCTGGGCTTCAGGGAGATACTCGTCTGGAGCCCCAGCATATCCCGGGACAGGATCGAGGCGGCAATCGGCCCGGCCGCCGGCGCCCTCGGCGCATGCCTCCGCCCGGCCGCCCTCGACGAACTCCTCGCAGCCTCCGACTGGGTCTCCGTGCACCTGCCCCTCAAGCCCGGGACCCGCGGCATCATAGGCCCCCGCGAGCTCGCCCTCATGAAGGGCGACTCGACCTTGATCAACATCTCGCGGGGCGCCGTCGTGGACGAGGAGGCCCTCGCCGTGGCTCTCGCCTCCGGAAAGTTAGGCGGCGCAGGGCTCGACGTCTTCACCGCCGAGCCCCTGCCCAAGGGCTCGAAGCTGCGGAGCCTGCCGGGAGTGGTGCTGACCGACCACTCGGCCTACGCCTCGCGAGAGTCCATAGCGGAGCTCAGGAGGCGGACCGCCGAGAATGCGCTGGGGGTATTGCGGAACCGCGGTTTGCTGTGAGGGCCCGGGCCGTCGGGCCTAGCGCCTGATGGCCGCTCAGAGCCTTAGTTCAGGTCGATCGCGTTGAGCACCGACACGACCTTGCCTTCGCGGCTCGAGGCTTTCTCGGGATTGAGCGGATCGGGAAGGGACTCGCCCAGATAGACGAAGGTGTAGTAGTGCCTGCCGGTAGGCAGGGGCAACTCGAGCTCGTAGACTCCGGGAGAGGTCTCGGCCAGCTCGTGGATGAAGGGATCCCAGTTATTGAAGTCCCCGCTGACCGTGACGCGCTCGCCCGGCTGGCCCTGGAAGAGGAAGCGGGCAGTATGGCCGTCGTCCTCCAGGATCTTGTACAGGCCTAGATGAAGATCGCTTAAGTAGGGCACGCGGGCCACGGAGAGCTCGAGCCCGGTGACGGGATCGGAGCGACTCTCGGGATCCATGGGGTCGGCGATCCAGGCGCCGTCGACGATCACGCGGTATTCCAGGGGCTCGCTGCGCTTAAGGGGCACGGGATAGGCCAGCACGAGCACGCCCTGCCTGTTCCTCTCGTAGGGATGCAAAATCGCGAAGCCCTCGTGGGCGAAGGCGGCCGCCGCCGAGCGATAGGGGCCCGAGATGGAAAGCACGAGCTCGCCGTCGACGACCTTGGGGGCTTCGGCCTTCTTCAAGCTCGCCATGGCGAGGTGGAGGGACAGGGATTCGATGACGCGGCCGGCGGTCTTGGGCTGGGGCGTGGATTTTGCCCCCTCGGCCCCGAAAGCGAGGACGGAGGCGGCCAGGGCGAGAGCGGCGGCCAATAGGATTCTCTGGGTCACGGCTATACTATCGGCTCGGGTTGCCACCCCGCTCAAGCGTATTT
Organism: Spirochaetaceae bacterium UBA1306; assembly: GCA_002307245.1. GTDB lineage: Bacteria > Spirochaetota > Spirochaetia > Treponematales > Rectinemataceae > UBA1306. The sequence continues at coordinate 5,473 of DBTW01000152.1, forward strand.
TCTTCACAAAGCCCTAAATCGTCCGTTAATATAGGCAAGGACATACATGCCGCGGCTGCAAGACATCGAACGGTTCAAGCGCGACCTCGCGGGCCTATCCCATGAAGCGGAAGTCCTCGAGCGCTGGGGCGAGAAGCCCGAGGTCATCACTCCCCCCGAAGGCGCCGCCGTGGCGCCCGGCCCGGGCGCGCAGCCGGCGGCGGCGAAGCCTTCGGTCAAGGCCAAAGCCCGTCCCGCCCCGCCCGTAGACGAAGGGCTGCCCCCCGACTTCGCGGCCCTCCTCGACGATCTCCCGATAGACAAGAAAGCCGATGCAGGCTCGAGCTCCCTCGACGACGAACTGGCCGCCCTCCTAGGCCCCGAGGCCGGAGCCGAGGAATCGCCCGCAGCCGAAGAGCCGCCCGAGGCCGAGTTCAACCTGGAGGATTTCGCCGCGCCCCCGGCCGCGGATGCCCTTCCCCCCGCGGAAGCCGAGCCCGATGCGACGACCGGGATGGATGACTTCGATTTCAGCTCGATCCCAGGCTTCGAGTCCGAATCGGAACCGGAACCGGAACCGG
>DBTW01000152.1:6291-7438 GCA_002307245.1 Spirochaetaceae bacterium UBA1306
CGGAACCGGAACCGGAACCGGGGAAGGATCTGGAATCCGCCGAGACGATCAACCCCATGGAGGAGCCCCCGCCCCTCGAAGAATCCGCGCCCATCGAAGAAGCCGCGCCGGAGGAAGCCGAGTCCCTCGACTTTTCGATACCTGATTTCGGGGAGGAAAGCGCTGTGGGATCGGCCGAGGCGCCAGCTGAAGCGAGCGCTGCCGCCGAAGCCTCCATGGAAGAATTCTCCATCCCCGATTTCGACCTCGCCGCCGAGGACGCGACGCCAGCGGCGGCCGCGCCGGAGCCCTCTCCTGCGCCGGAAGCTGCGGATCTCGGCGCCGACGCCTTCGAAACCTTCAGCTTCGAGGAGCCGGGGGCCGGGTCGGCCGATCTCTTCGGCGGCCCTAGCCCCGGCTTTGGGGCGCCCTCGCAAGGCGGGGGACAGGACCTCGATAACGAGATAGCCTCGCTGAGCGAAGAGGCCCCCGTCGCCGATACCTTCAAGATCGACCAGGACTGGGGCGATTTCGGCAACATGGGAGGCGAGGCGCCCAAGGCGCCCCAGAAGCAAAGCGCTCCCAAGCCGAAGCGCGCTCCGGCGGCCGAGGAGAACTTCAAGCCCGTCGCCCTCAGCGAGTCCCAGGTCGATAGGCTCCAGGACTCCCTCCTCTCCTACCCGCTCAACCTGCGCGTCGCCGTAGAGGACATCCTCGCGAACGGCAAGGGCAGCGAAGCCCAACAGTCCAGGCTCGTATGGGCCCTCGTCGAGAGCGCCACCGTCGAGGAAGCCGCCCTGATCGCCGGGCGCATCCTGAAGCGGCACATACCCATACCCAAGGGGCACGAGAAGCGCACGGGCGCCGCCCTGGAGGCCCAGAAGGGCACCCTCGCCTACGCCTTCATCCACAGCTTCCTGCCCGTCATCAAGATAGGCCTGCTCGTCCTCGCGGCCGCCTCGGCCATCGGTTACCTGGGATGGCGCTTCGTCTACGTCCCCCTCGCCGCCGATTCCCTGTACCGCAGCGGATACCAACGGATCGCCGAGGACCGCTATCCCGAGGCCGAGGGGAATTTCGCCAAGGCCACCGCGATGCACGAATTCATAGCCTGGTACTACCGCTACGCCGAGGCCTATGCCGCCAAGCGTCAGTACATCCTCGCCGA
>DBTW01000207.1 GCA_002307245.1 Spirochaetaceae bacterium UBA1306
CGGAGAATTCGTGGGGATACTCGCCGGCGCGGCGGGCCTCGATGCCCACGAGCTCGAAGAGCCGCCTAACGCGTTCCGCCGCCTCGGCGTCGCCCAGCTCCCCGTGCTCGCGCATCGCCTCGACGATCTGGTCGCCGACGCGCTGCACCGGGTTCAGGGCGTTCATCGCGCCCTGGAAGATGACCGAGGCTTCCTTCCAGCGGAAGGCCCGGAGCTCTCCGTCGCCCATGGCCAGCACGTCCCGGCCCTCGAAGAGGACGCGGCCCGAATCGACCCGACCTCCCCCCGGCAAGAGCCTCAGTATCGAGAGGGCCGTCGTGGTCTTCCCGCAGCCCGATTCGCCGACGAGGCCCAGGACTTCCCCGCGCTCGAGGGAGAGGTCGACGCCGTTCACAGCGTGCACGCGGCCGCCCGCGGATTCGAACGAGACCGCCAGTCCCTCTATCTCGAGCAAAGCCACGCCTTACCTCCGCCTGAGCTTGGGGTTGAGGATCTCGTCGAAGGCATAGCCCATGAAGGTGAAGCCGAGGACGAGGGCGAGCACGCAGAGGCCGGGAGGCAGGATGAACCAGTAGGCGCCGGTGCTCGCGGCGCCCGACTCGAAGGCGAAGTGGAGCATCATCCCCCAGCTCGGCCTCGTGCTGTCCCCCATCCCGAGGAAGCTCAGCGTGGTCTCGGATAGTATCGAAACCGCGGTGACGAGGATGGTGTTCGCGAAGATGAGCGGGAAGACGTTGGGCAGGAGGTGGTGGGCGATGATGTGCGCGTCGCTCGAGCCGATCGCCCGGGCGCGCTCCATGAATTGCCGCTCCTTGATCGCCAGGGTCTGGGCCCGGACGAGGCGCGCCGTGCCCGCCCAGCCGGTGAGGCCTATCACCAGGATGATGTTCCAGACGCTGGGCCCGAGGAGGGCCGCGAGGACGAGCATGAGGGGCAGCCACGGCAGCACGAGGAAGATGTCGGTCGTGCGCATGAGGATGGTGTCGGTCGCCCGGCCGAAGTAGCCGGCGAGGATCCCGACCAGGGAGCCGACGACCATCGAGATGAGCGTCGACATCAGCCCGACGAGGAGGGATACGCGCGATCCCGCCACGAGGGCGGCGGCCACGTCGCGGCCCATGTCGTCGGTCCCGAGTAGGTGGGCCGCGCTGGGCGCGTTCAGGACGTCCTGGGCCTTCCCGAAGGCCAACGGGTCGTAGGGCGCGAGCAAGGGGCCGAGCAAGGCGACCGCGATGAAGGCAGCCATGATGACGAGGCCGGCCATGCCTAGCCTCGAGGCCCTGAACATCGCCCATGTCTCCGATCTCGAGCTGCCCATGCGCCGCCCCTAGGCCCTTACCCGAGGATCGATGTAGGGGTACAGGATATCCGCGATGAAGTTCGCGGCCACGACGCAGACGCTAGTGATCAGGAAGATGCCCTGGAGCAGGGGATAGTCCCGGCCCTTCAGAGCCTCGTACATGAGCCGGCCCAGGCCCGGCCATGAGAAGACGGTCTCGACCTGCAGGGCGCCCGTAATGGTGAAGCCCAGGCTCATCGCGATGATGGTGGTCATGGGAATCATCGCGTTGGGGACGGCGTGACGCCTCAGGATGTCCTTCTCGGACAGGCCCTTCGCGCGGGCGGTCACGATGTAGTCCTCGGTCAGCACGTCGATCATCGAATTGCGCATCACGAGCGCGTATTCGCCCACGAGCACGAGGGCGAGGGTCAGGGTGGGGAGGAACAGGTGATGCAGGACGTCCCCCAGCTTGGCCAGGGAGCCCGCGAATACGAGGGAGGGCGAGATCATCCCCGACACGGGGAAGACGTGCAGGAACCCGGCGAAGAAGGCGACGAGGAGTATCCCCAGCCAGAAAGTGGGCATGGAGTAGGTGACGAGGGTGAAGCCGAGGGAGATCACGTCGAGCCTGCTCCCCCGCTTCCAGGCCGCGAAGATCCCGATCAGCATGCCCGCGGCTATCGCCAGGAGCTCCGCCACGAGGGCGAGGAGAAGTGTCGCGAGGATGCGCTCGCCGATGATGAGGATCACCGGCTGCTTGAAGATGAAGGAGTCCCCCATGTCGCCGGTCGCGAGGTCGCGGAGGTACATGCCGAACTGCTCGATCAGGGGCTTGTCGAGGCCGAACATCGCGGTGATCCTCTGGACAGCCTCGGGCGATAGCTTCGGGTTGCGGACCAGCATGGTCGCGGGGTCCCCGGGCATGACCCTGAAGAGGAAGAAATTGATGATGAGGACGCCCAGGACCGTCAAGCCGGCCTGGGCTATCTTCTTTAGGAACTCCCCCCGCTTCAACTAGATCGGCTCCCTACTTCTTATCCCAGGAGATCTTGCCGCCGCGCTTCCGCCTGCGGGCCAGGAGGATGACGGCGAGAGCGACCAGGACGGCGGCGACGGCGAGAGCGACCACGGCCCCGGCCCCCATGCCCGAGGCTCCCGAGACGGGCGCCGCGCGCAGGTAGTTCACGTTGGTGTTGGCGTAGAGGATCGGCCCGCCGGAAACGGGAGCCAGGCCCTTCACCTTGTCGGTCCTCACGGCCTGGATGTCCCAGTCGTAGGTGAGGATGACGAAGGGCGAGGCGTCGTAGGCGAGCTTCTGCGCCTCGAAGACCAGCTCATGCCGCTTCTTGTCGTCCAGGGTAGAGCGCTGGTCGTCGACGAGCTTGTCGTAGGCGGGGTCCGAGAAGGCGGTCTCGTTGCTCCCGCCGATCTGGGCCGTCGTCAGCACGGCGAGGAGGGTGGTCGGGTCCACGTCGCCTCCCCAGCCCCAGATGAACATATCGTAGTCCGAGGAGCTGATCGAATCGCCGAGGGAGCCGTCGTCGACCGTCGTGAGCTTGAGTCCGACGCCGACCTCCTTGAGGTAGCCCTGGATCATCTGGGCGGCCTTGACCTCGCGCGAGTTGTCCGAGCGCGCGAAGAGGCGTATCGTCAGGGGCTTGCCGTCCGGCCTCAGCCTGATCCCGTCCGTCCCCTTCTTCGCGTAGCCGGCGGCGTCGAGCAGCGCGGCGGCCTTGTCAGGCGCGAAGGCGCGCAGCTCGTCGGGCTTGGGCTCGTAGTGCCAGAGCGCGTTCATCGGCGGTATGAGGGTGGAGGCGGCCTTGCCCGCCCCGTTGAAGGCGATGTCGATGATCGACTTGCGGTCGATCGCGTAGTCCACGGCCTGCCGCACGCGCTTGTCGCGCAGGGCGGGATCGCCCTTGGACTTCGGGGCGTTCGAGCTGTTGAGCGCCAGCTGCGTGAAGCCGTTTCCGGAGAAGGCGTAGGACTTGACCGTCCCCGCCTTATCGAGCTGCTTCTGCTGGTCGGGATAGAGGTTGAGGGCGACGTCCACCTCGCCGTTCACGATGGCCTGGGCGAGGGTCTCGCGGTTCGCGAAGATCGAGAACACGACCGCGCCCATCTTGGGAGCCCCGCCGAAATAGTCGCGGTTGGCGACCAGGCTGAAGTACTGGCCCTTCTTCCACTCCTTGAGCCTGAAGGGGCCGGTGCCGATCAGGGCGGGGTCCTCCCAGGTCTGGAGCTCCTTCTCGTGGGCCTTCCAGATGTGCTCGGGCAGGATCGGGGTCGGGTTCTGAAGGAAGTTGGCCTTCGGCCTGTCCGTCTTCACGATCACCGTGAAGTCGTCCGGGGCCTCGACGGAGCTGATCCCCTTGAGGAAGTCGCCGTAGAGCCCGATGCCCGAGGGACCCACCGCGTCGTAGGTGAACTTCACGTCCTTCGAGGTGAAGGGCTGGCCGTCGCTCCACTTCACTCCCTTGCGGAGCTTGACCGTCCAGGAGAGGCCGTCCTCGCTCACCTTCCAGCTCTCGCCGAGGGAGGCCTTGGGCTCGAGCTTCTCGTCGAAGGAGAAGAGCGAGTCGTAGCCGAGGAGGAAAAGCTCCGTGGACGCGCGCTCGAGGGCGATGAAGGGCGAGAGCGAGTCGAGATCCTCGCTCGTGCCGATGCGGAGGACCGAGCCCTTGTCCGCGGCCTGGGCCGCGACGGACGGGATCATCGCCAGGATGGCGAAGGCCGCGATCAGAATCCTTTTCATGGCGCCGACTCCTTTACGATCGATAGTGCGGGGCGAAGTCCGCGAAGGGGGTGTCAGCCCGCGGTCGCGCATTCGAGCAACTCCAGGGTCCCGGCCTCCGCGTCCAGCCGAGCTTGCACGCCGAGGGGAAGGGTGGCCTTCTCCTTCTCGTGCCCGAGGGGGAGTCCGTAGATCAACGGCTTCCCGAGCGGCGCCAAGAGCTCGAATATCAGGTCCTCGAAGCTGCATTGGTTGAAGAAACCGGGGTCGAGCTTCCGGGGCTCGCAGTCGTGGCATTCCCCGATGACGATCCCGACCGCGTCGTCCAGCTTGCCTGAGTTCCGCAGGTGCGTGAGCATGTGGTCCATGATCCAGGGCTCGGTGTCCAGGTCCTCGAAGAAGAGGATCTTCCCCTTCGCGTCGATCTCGAAGGGAGTGCCGAGCGAGGCGCAGATCAGGGACAGGTTGCCCCCGACGACGGGAGCCTCGACGACTCCCCCGGTCACCTTGAGCAGGTATTTGTCCGGGTCCTTCAGCTCGATCTTCCCGAGGGGCTCGGGCGAGGCGAGGGCCTTCACCCAGGAGTCGCGCGTATAGTCGGTGAGGTAGCCGCGGGCGAAGCCCGCGGCCGAGGGGCCGTGGAAGCTCGACAGGCCCGAGAGGCGGCCGAGCATGAGGTGAAGCGAGGTGATGTCGCTGTAGCCGATGAAGGGCTTGGGGTTCGCGGCTATCGCCCCGAAGTCGAGCAAGCCGTAGAGCCGAGCCGCGCCGTAGCCGCCCTGGCTGCAGGCGACTGCGTCCACGTCCGGGTCCAGGAAGGCGGCCATGAGGTCGACCGCCCTCTCCCGATCGTCACCCGCGAGGTAGTTCCGGTTTTTGTACGCGGCCGCGCCCGTCTGGACCTTAAAGCCCAAGGCTTCGAGGCCCTCAATCCCGCGCCACAGCTCGCTCCGCGCCCACATCCCGCTCGAGGGCGACACGATGCGAATCGTGCCACCCGACGACAAGCGCCTAGGTTTGATCACAGGTACCGCCTAGTGTCCCGGATTATTCACAGGGCCTAATTCACCCACCATGCGGTCGGGCATTTACGTAATCTTGCGTTAAGCAAAGCCAATAATACGGGACACTGGATATTGGTATACTTACGGGATGGGCGCAATAGGTCAAGGATCAAGATTTCCTACATCGACGTAGGCGGGTACCGGCATTGCCCGCCCCTTCCCCGAAAGCTATACTCGCGATGATGACCGATGCAGAGACGCGCGCCTTGGGCGGCATTAAGGAGGACGAGCTCGTCGCGCTCCTCTCGGAGATGATAGCCATCCCGAGCTATCCGGGCGCGCCGGGAGCCGAGGGCGCCTTGGCCGATTTCATGCGCGGGTATCTCGATCGCTCCGGTATCCCCGCGAGGATCGAGGAAGCCGCGCCCGGCAGGCCCAATCTAATCGCCCGCCTGGGCGGCTCGGGCGGCGGCAGGAGCCTTCTCCTCTGCGGCCACCTCGACACCGTCCCTCCTTACTCGATGCCAGATCCCTTCGTCCCCCGAATCGAGAACGGGCACCTGCGCGGGCGCGGCTCGGTGGACATGAAGGCGGGCCTGGCCTGCATGATGGCCGCCCTCCGATCCATATCCGAGGGGGGCCTGCGCCTCGCGGGAGACCTCGTCCTCGCGGGCGTCTGTGACGAGGAGGGAGGCAGCCTCGGCGCCTCGGCGCTCGCCATGGCCGCGACGCCCCTCGCCGATGGAGCCATCATCGGCGAGCCGACATGCCTCGCCGTCTGCCCCGGCCACCGAGGCCTGGAATGGCTCGAGCTCCGCCTAGCCGGGAGGACGGTGCACGGAGGCAGCCAGGACAAGGGCGTCAGCGCGATCTCCGCCGCGGCGCGCCTCGTCAGAATCCTGGAGGAGGAGCTCAGGCCGCGCCTCGCCGCGAGGAAGCACCCCCTCCTCGGGAGCGCGACGATCAACGTCGGGCGCATCGAGGGAGGTACCCAGCCCAGCACCGTTCCAGGCGAATGCGTCCTGCTCGTCGACCGTCGATGGCTACCGACCGAGAGCTACGACTCCGCCTTGGGCGAGATCAGAGACGCGTTGCGCGAACTCGAAGTCTCGACACCGGGCCTGTCCGCCGACATGCGCGTGATGGACGTCAGCGTCATGGCGGGCGGCATGGTCCACGCGCCTCTAGAAACGCCGCTCGGCCATCCCCTCGTCGCGGCCTGCCTGCGCGCGATCGGAGCCGCCGCGCCGGGATCGCCAGCCCTGGCCGTTCCGTCGGCCTTCCCTGCCTGGTCCGACGCGGGCCTGCTCTCGGCCTACGGAGGGACGCCATCCGTGGTCTGGGGCCCTGGCTCCCTCGAATCCGCGCATTCGGACCGCGAGAACGTCGAGATCGCGCAACTCCTGCCCGCGGCCAAGGCCTACGCCCTGGCCGCCCTCGATTTCTGCGGCCTCGCGGGCTAGCCGCATCCATCGGGGCTTGCCCAGCGCCCCCCGATCCGGCTAGGCTCCTGCGACATGGCTATCAGCAAGAAAGTCCTCAGGGCCGACGGCCTCCTACTCCTCGCCGCGGCCATCTGGGGCGCGGCCTTCTCGGCCCAGCGCAGCGGCATGGAGAACATCGGGCCCTTCGCCTACAACGCGGCTCGCTTCCTCCTGGGAGCGCTGACCGTCCTGCCCCTGATCGTCTTCGCCAGGCGCCGGCAGGGCGTCCGAAGCCCTTCGGGCGGACCCAAGCCGAGCCTCAAGCGAAAGCTCGCCTACTCGGCCATCACGGGTACCGTCCTCTTCGGCGGCACGACCTTCCAGCAGCTGGGCCTCGTCACGACGACGGCCGGCAACGCCGGCTTCATCACGGCCCTTTACGTCGTGCTGGTGCCCATCGTCGGCATTGCCTTCGGCAGGAGGTCGGGTCCCCGCATCTGGGCAGGCGCGGTTCTCGCCCTCGCCGGGCTCTACGTCCTCAGCGTCGGCGCGGGCTTCACGGTGTCGCGGGGAGACATCCTCGTGCTGGTGGGGGCCCTCTTCTGGACCATGCACATCCTCGTCGTCGGCCACTTCGGGAGCCTCATGGACGGCCTCGAGCTGGCCCTGGGGCAGTACCTCGTCTGCGCCGCCTTAAGCCTCGTCGGAGCCCTCGTCAGCGAGCCTGAGCCCTTCGCGGGCGCGCTGGCCGCAGCCGTGCCGATCCTCTACGGCGGCATCTTCTCCGCCGGCGTGGGCTTCACGCTGCAGATCATCGCGCAGAAGGACGCGCATCCCGCCCACGCGTCCATCCTCATGTCGCTGGAATCCCTGTTCGCCGCGATAGGCGGGATCATCATCCTCGGCGAGCCCCTCACCTCGCGCCTGGCGGTCGGCGGGGTCCTCATGCTCGCGGGCACCATCGTCTCGCAGCTGGAGCCCTCGGGCCCCCCGTCCTCGGCCTGAGTCCTTACTCAATCGGGGTTATGGATAACTGGCCGAGCGCGATTCTTTATCGACGCGGCTCAACGGGGAAATACACCGAGTAGTTTTCGTATCCGACCTCGCGCAGGGGGATAAAGCGGACCCCCGGCTCCTGGCCGCGAGTCTTGAAGCCTTGAGTCCATCGGCCCCATTCCCGCTCATCATCGGACACGAGGTTGCCTTCCGGGTTCGAGGGGTCGTCGCAATAGAGCGTGCGCTCCTCCGCGCAGAGCCCGACGAGGACGTCGGGGCCGTCCATAAACGCATAGATGCCGGTCCCGCCCGTGAGACGCTCGGACCTGAGTCGCTTCGGGAGCTCGACGCGCAGGCGGTCCGCGCCCCAGGCGCGCCGTATCGTGACGAACGAAGACGCCTTCGACTCGACGATTAGCGTATCCCCATTCAAGGCCAGCCGAGGCTCGCCCGAAAGCCACCATGGCAGCCTGATGGAGAGATCGAATTCGATAGCCCTCGGGCACGAAATGACGATATCGAAGGCCTGGCGGTCGGGGGGAAGCGGCATGCCCGGCGCCACGCCGTCAATCCTCGCCGTATCCCCCGTTAGGTCGACGCGGCGTATCTCGATGGATATCCTCTCGCCGGAACGATCCCAGGAGAGCGTCGATTCGATGAGCTGGCAAATCGCGAGCCCGGATCCGGACTTATAATAGATGCCCTTCGTATGCGCCGCGTTGGCCTGCACATTGCTGCCGTGGCAGCAGAAAAAATGCTCGGTCTCGGACGCCCATAGCTTCACGGAACCGGGACGCATGGGGAGGAAGTAAGACACTAGGCCGCTCAAGGGATGATCGATCTTTGCTCCATGCGTCAGGTTTCGATCCCGCCAGAAACCCTGCGCCATGATCCCGTTGCGCAGGTTCCGCTCCCAGTAATCCGCGTAGCGTGCCTCGCCGGTATGCCTGAGCAGGAATTCGGCGAGCCGCATCATGTTGTATACCGTGCAGAGCTCCTGGTTCTTGTCGCCGAGGCGATTCGGTAGCCGCCCTTCAGGTACCCAGATCTCACCGGAGCTACTCCCGCCCGTGACGAAACGAGGCAGGCCCTCCGCCGCGACCTTCCAATAGGCCTTCACGATGTCGAGCCAGCGTTCCTCTCCCGTGGTCTCGTAGGCGCGCGCCGCTCCGAGGATCTCCGGGATCGTCGTGTTCGCGTGCATGTTGGACAGCGGGTCCGAGCCTTCGAGGAGCGCGTCAAAGAGGCTTCGCCGCGTATAGCGACGCATGAGCTCGCGGTACTCCGGCTTCCCCGTGATGCCATAGAGCTCCGCCCAAATTTCGAGGAGGCCCCCGGTCTCGACATCCATTATGCGGTTCATCAGCTCGTCGGAGAATGCCGAGGTCCATCGGGAGAACCATCGCGCCCAGTTTTCCGCCAGAGCGAGCGCCTTCGTCGACCCGATGTGGCGGTAGGCGTCCAAGAGGCCCATGAAGGCCTTGTGAACCGTGTAATGAGGCGCCCAGACGCTGCGGCCCGCGGCGATGGCCTCGAGGTATTTCTCGGGAATCGAGCCGAGCCATTCGCCGCCATTCGCTTCCTGGCAGAGCTCGAGGCCGTCGACGAGGGCCGCGGCCTTTCCCGCCACTTCCTTGTCGCCCGTCGCCGCGGCGTACATGGCGGCGGCGGAGAGCCAGTGCCCCAAGAAGTGCCCGCGCAGCTGGCTCGTGGGCGACTCCCAGCCCCAGTGGATGCCCTCGGGCTTCCCCGGCTCGGACCAGAGCCCGGCCTCGAAGCGGTAGGGCCTAAGGAGATTATCGCTCGTGAGCTTGAGCAGATAGACTCGGTCGGCCTCCCGCTTCTGGAGGAGCTCAGGATCGCCGAGCTTGACCTCAGCGAGGTCGAACGGCTCGAAGATGGGCATACGGATTACTCCTCTCGCTCCGCCAGCTAGAAGCGCGATACGCCTTCCGGCGGACGGAGGGCTAGATCTTGTCGATCAGCATCGAGCACTTGCCCGAGGGGATGGGCAGGGTCTTCTTCTTCTTCCCGAGCACGTTGATCGTGAAGTAGTAGAGCTTCTCGCTCTCCATGTGGATCTCCCAGCCGCGGCCGGACTTGTTGGAGAGGATGGTGACGAGGTTGCGCTTCAGCGAGAGGTTCTCGATGCCCATGATCTCGAGGTTGGGGATGATCCAGTCAACGGTCTTGCGGGGCAGGGAGATGTAGAGGCCGACGATGTTCTCGATCATGAGGGCGATCGTGGACAGGCCCGTGAAGGCGAGGAACTGGGGTCTGGGCCAATCGGGCCGCTCGGGCCAGATGGCCTTGCCCTCGTTCTGGGGCTGGTAGGCCTCCCAGACGGTGGGCTTGGCGGTCTCGGCGCCTCTCTCGGCGTCTTCGTCCTTGTTCTCGCCCTGATGCATCGAGTCGAGGACGAAGTAGAGGTGCCGTATCGCGCAGTCGCGGGCCAACTCGTATTGGTTGTACTTCTCGAGGCCCTTGATGACCATGTAGGTGAAGGGCGGGACCACGGAGCCGCGATAGCCCATGCCGCGCTTGTCGTAGCCCTTCTGGTCGGCCGCAAGGGTCGGGAAGGGATGCTCGGTGCCGAAGAGCGCGGGGTCCTTGAGGTGGGCGATGAGGCGCTCCGACCGCTCCTCGTTGGGGATCTCGGCGAGCAGGGGCCAGTACCCGCCTAGGGTCTTGGTCGGGACCTGCTTCTCGCTCTTGTCGAGGTCGTAGTAGAAGCCGTCGGCGGCGTTCCACATGAGGGAGTTGATGCGCGTCTTGAGCGAGAAATAGGCGCGTTTATATTGAAAGGAAGCTTCCTTGTCGTTGAGTATGTCGCCGAGGGCCGAGAGGTAGAGGGCGTTCATGGCCATCGCGGCGTTGAAGTCGGAAAGGTAAAGGCCGTTGCCACGGGGCGAATTCTCCATCCCGGTAGCCGAGACGGGCACTCCGTAGAGGCCATTGTCGCGCTTGAAGGTAGCTTCTATCCAGGACCAATGCCGCTGGAGCGTGGGCATCACTTCCTTGACGCGCTTCTTGTTGGCCGTCTTGTGGTAGAGGTTGTACTCGGCCCAGGCGAAAAGGGGGAGACCGAGGCCCTCCGGGTTGTCCTTCGGGAAGATGGGCGCGCCCGTCGTGGCATCGTAGCGGGAGCGGATCGCGCCGGAAGGCTCTTGAAGGGCGTAGAGAGTATCGAGACCGCCCGAAGCGGCGTAGATGCGATTGGAATAGACGAGGAAAAAGCTGGAAAAGACCTGATCCATCAGGTCTATTATTGGCTCGCCATTATATTGGAAGTACTTGGATTTCTCGATCGCGGTGCCGGCGCCGCCGGAAGCCCAACAGTCGGCTATCCACGCCCAGGTGCGGTCATACATTTCAACGAAATCTTGATCGTAGAAATGCACCCGCGGAAAATCCCTTTTGTTCAAAGACAAACCCCTTATCTCCGACTGCTATCCTTAGCGCATAATGCGGAAGAGACCGCAGGCTTTTCTACGATTTTCAGAAAAACGGTATTTTACGTTAGAGAACCAATATAGTGTCCTTTCTACGCTTTGTCAAATTGATTGGAATATCAGTTGAGCATCATCCATGCCCCCAGACCGGGCTGATCGAAGATAAAAGTAATAAAAGATGAGTCACTTACTATTGAATTACCGTCAAGGAGAATTATTTTAAACATAGGAGGCTTTGATCGCTTCGGCATTTCAAAAGCTTTGTGAGGCTCCATACCCGAATTACGGGTATCGGATTATTCGATCGTATCGAAAGGAGGGCCAGAGTTATGGATAATCCGCCCGTCTTTTCCGAGCCGGCCACGAGGCGCGAGTAAGCGCCTCGTGGGAACCGGCCTTGATTTATAACCGAATCGAGCTCGGCTGACGACTCGATTCATCGGTCTGTACAGTTTGGGGACCAAGCAGGTCCTTTAGGGCCCATTTGGGCTCGATAATGCTTTTTTCAAAGCATTCGCCCGCCGCGGATAAAACGTGCGAACCCAAGGGGTTCCCAGCGCGGCGCAGACACGAAGCTGGGGGGCCGGGGCGCTAACAGGGCGCTGGCCCCCCTTTTTTATCCTTCAACCCCATATCGCGCCGCGCCGATAGGATAAGAAGCATGATCATAACCCTGTACAAGGTCGGGAAGGACGGAAAGACCCATTACTATACCGTCCACGACCGACAGCCCGTGCTCGACTCGCCCTACGCCATATGCGCCTCGTGGAGGGTCGGCTTGGGCAAGGAGAGGGAGAAGCTCCATCGCTTCCAGACCCTCCTCGATCGGGACAAGATGATCAGACAGCTCATCTCGCAGCGCGTAAAGGGCGGATACAGGATTCTCTACACCTTCACAAGGGCCGGCGTCTCCGTGGGGCAGGACCCCGCTACGTCCGCTACCTATCAAGCCCCGGAGGCCGTATCTCTTCAAGGGCCATGAGCTCCTTTGCGAGCTCTCGCACCTTGTCCCTGAGCTTGAACACGCAGTCCGACTCCACGGCGATCCCGCGCACGATGTCCTCGGCGAGGGCGCGGCAGCTCGGCGCGCCGCAGGAGCCGCAGTCGAGGCCCGGCAGGCCCTCGGACCGTATCTCGATCTCCTCGAGCATGATCATGGCCCTCGACAGGTCCGGATCTAGGACGAGGGCCGAGCGCGGCCTCACGGCCTGGGTCCAGCGGAGATCGTCGAGGCCAGGCCGAGCGTAGCCGACGGCAGGGCTAGCGGCGGGGCTAGCGGCCTCCTCGCGATTCCGCAGCCGCGTCTTGGCGATATAGGGGTTCTCCACCGTCAGCGGGCCGCCGAGGCAGCCCGCGGGGCAGGACAGGGCCTCGATGTACTCGAGATCGGACAGCTTGCCGTTCTCGAGGGCCTCGAGGACGCCTATCACGTTCGGGATACCGTCCACGGAGATCGACCTGCGCTCGCCCAGGGCGTCGCACTCGCCCTCGGCCCTCGCCCACTCGAGACCCTTGCGGCCCGCCCTCGCGAGGTGGCGAGGCGGGGCCTTGGCCATCGCGGCGCGGAGCGGCAGGTAGATGTCCCGCAGACCGATCACGCCGTCGAGGGCGGAGCGCGCGTAGCCCAGGGGGGCCCTCGTCACGGTCACTTTGCCCGCGCAAGGCGTGATGAAAAAGACGCCGACCCCGTCCTCACCCGGATGGAGTCGCTCCTTCACGATCCTGGCCGCCGCCTCCATGGGAGGGATGAGGGGCGCGAGGTGGGGAATGAGGCTGGGGAAGCGTAGCTGCACGAGCTTGACCACGGCGGGGCAGGCGGTAGAGATCAGCGGGCGCGGCAGCTTCGGGCCGCCGTCGGAGGCGGCGTCCCTGACGAGGAGCTCCTTGGTCGCCGCGGTGACGATCTCGGCGGCCTCGGCCACCTCGAAGATCTCGTCGAAGCCGAGCTCGAGGAGGCCGGAGAGCACCTTGTCGACGCTGCAGGCCTCGTCGTATTGGCTGTAGAGCGTGGGCGCGGGCATCGCGACCTTGACGCGGTAGCCGGCGATGATCGACAGGGGGTCGGAGACCGCGCGCTTGGCCCCGTGTGGGCAGGTGCGGATGCACTCGCCGCAGTCGATGCAGCGCTCAGGCTGGATGCTGGCGCGGCCCTTGCGGACGCGGATCGCCTCGGTGGGGCACTTCTTGATGCAGGTAGTGCAGCCAACGCACTTCTCCGGGTCGAGCATGACCGAGTGCGGGGCGGGAGTGGCCTCGTCGCTCATATGTTGATCACCATGCGCACTGTGGTACCCTTCCCGACCGCGCTCTCGATCTCGAACTCGTCGCAGTTCCGCTTCATGTTCGGCAGGCCCATGCCCGCCCCGAAGCCCAGTTCGCGATAGCGGTCGGGGGCGGTGGACCAACCCTCGGTCATAGCCAGGCCTATGTCGGGGATGCCGGGCCCCTCGTCGCGGAGGACCATGACCACGCGGCCCTCGCCGATCTCCGCCTCGATGTCCCCGCCGCCGGCATGGATCGCCATGTTGATCTCGCCCTCGTACATCGCGATGGAGGCCCTGCGGATCAGTTCCGGGCCGACGCCCAGCCTCGACAGCGCCCGCTTGAGCTCGGAGCTGGCCCGGCCGGCGAGCGAAAAATCCTCGCCGCCGACCTCGAATCGCAACTTCACGTGGTTCGCGCCGCCGACGGGCGGGACCTCAGGCGATGTCCCGGATGCCCCCGCCGCGCAGGCCGGACTCGTAGAGCCGGCCGCAGGCGAGGAACATGGAATACTTGGTGGATAACAGGACCATGCCGTTCTCGCGGGCCATATCCACGATGTCGTCGGTGGGCGCCTTGCCGCGGACGAAGACGACCACCCGGATATCCATCAGGTCGGCGGTCCGGATGGCCTGCGGGTTGACGAGGCCGGTCAGGAGGACGACCTTCTCCTTGACGAAGGCCATCACGTCGCTCATGAGGTCGGCCCCGCAGGCCGCGTTCACTTCGAGGTCGAGCTGGTCCTCGCCCGTGGAGACCTTGGCCTCGAGAATCTCTGCTATTCGTCTTACGGTCATCGTATGAACCTCGCGTCACTCTACCATGATCGGCCGAGCGCCGCCAATTGTCCCGCGCCGCCTCCCGTTTGCGAGAAAAATATCCGTTTGCCCTTAAGGAGCGCCGCCCGATTCCGATACTCGGAATGTAGGAATACCCGGGCAATGCGCCTCCGACGCGGGGCTCGAGCTTTCCTGCAGCGTCGACGCCGCGGAAGGATTCGCGGAGGACGTTAGCGAAACCGGCGCAAGATGAGCCGGCAAGGACGCCGAGGCGGCCCGTAAAGGGCCGCCCTTCAAGCCATGAAAGGAGTACGGGCATGATCATTAATCACAATCTCAGCGCAATGTTCGCCGATCGTTCTCTCAGGACCGTCAACGACGAGACAACGAAGGGGATGGAAAAACTCTCTTCGGGGCAAAGGATCAACCGCGCGGGGGACGACGCCTCAGGGCTCGCCGTCTCCGAAAAAATGCGCAGTCAGATCCGTGGCCTCGAGCGGGCTTCGAAGAACGCGCAGGACGCAATCTCGGTTATCTAGACGAC
>DBTW01000173.1:0-3687 GCA_002307245.1 Spirochaetaceae bacterium UBA1306
GCCTTGAGCCTGTCGATGAAGAGTACCCCGTCCAGATGGTCGTATTCGTGCTGGATTACCCTCGCCAGGAAGCCGCCGACCTCCATGGTAAAGGGCCTGCCCTTCTCGTTCCAGGCCTGGATCTTGATGAGCTCGGGACGGACCACGTCGAGGTAGAGCCTGGGCAGGGAGAGGCAGCCTTCCTCGATGGAGACCAGCTCCTGGGAGGTGAGGACGATCTCGGGATTGATGAAGACTCTCGGCTTATCCCCATCGACGTCGGTCACGAATATGCGCATGGGCAGGCCGACCTGGGGCGCGGCGAGGCCGACGCCCTTGCCCGCGAGGGTCTCGAGCATATCTGAAGCGATCCTGCGGACGCTATCGTCTATATCTTTGACCGGCTCGGACTTCGAGGCGAGTATCTCGTTTCCGAAGGTGACAATATCGAGCATAAAACTTCTCCTATATAACAATGTACCGATACAAAAGAGCGCTAGTCAACGCGGCACTCACATCGGGATATCGCCGAAGCTCACCTTGTCGCCGACCTTTACGCCGGCTCGGCCGAACCAGCCGCGGGGCACCTCGAGGGCGTAGCGCACCGAACGCTCGGCTTGGACCGAGGCGAGGGACTCAGGCTCGAGGTCGACTATCTGCCTGATGGTGCCGTCGGAAGAAATATAGGCGAGACTGAGCGGGATCTTCGTGTTCTTCATCCAAAAGGCGAGCTGCTGGTCCTTGTCGAAGACGAAGAGCATGCCCGTCCCGTCGGCCAGGGTCGTCCGGAACATGAGGCCGCGCTCCCGCTCGGTCTCGGTGGCCGCGATCTCGGCGACTATCTGGACTTTCCCGACCGTGATGGGAGAAGTCGCGAGCTTCGGATTGGGGCTGTCGGTGACGGCGGCCGGCTTCTTGTCGGCGCAGGCGGCTAGGCTCAGGGACATAACCAAGACAAGGAGAATCACGAACATAAAGGAATGTAAACGACATGGCTTAGTTGGCATGGTAACGGGGATTATAGCGAAACCCAAAGGGCGTTTCGACTGGGGGCGGGTGTAGCTAATGCAGGGGCGTAGTTGTCAGAGAAAATAGTCCTTTGCAAATTACTAGTAAAGAAATTATGTAGTAGATGTACCGGTTTATTATTTGCTAGAATCCTTACAATAGGGGGAAATGTTGAAAAAATACATCGTATTGTTTACAGTCCTTTTCGCATCCAGTCTCGCCTTCGCAGAGTTACCCAAGGTAGCGGTTCTCGACGTGAACATCCCGAAGGGCTTCGATAGTTCTGTTGTGGTCCCTATCACCGATTCCATCATCGAAGAGATGGTTAACTCGAAAAAATTCGTCCTCCTCGACAGATCGAACATCGACTCGGTACTCAAAGAGAAGGAGTTTCAGCTCACGAACGTCGTAAGCGACAGCGAGGTCGCGAAGGCCGGCGAATACCTGGGCGCGAAGTACGTCGTCGTCTCGAAGCTCCAACAGCTCGGCTCGGACTACTTCCTCAGCGCAAAGATGATCGATGCCTCGACCGGGGCCATCTTCACTCAGGCCTCCGATACCCAGACCGGCAAGCTGACTATCCTCATCGAGATGGGCAAGACGCTCGGCGCAAGGCTCTCCGGCAAGCAGCGCGTCACCCCAGTTCAGACCTCCGGCGAGATCTCGCCCGCGGCGGCGCAGGCAGCCCCGGCTCCTGGGGCGGCCCTCCCTCCCCTCGCTGGCGGCAAGCCCGATGGCATGGTCGGCGTCGCGGGGGGCGTTTTCAAGATGGGCGATTCGGCGGGCCTGGGAGTCGGATCAAGCGTCATGGATCTCTATCAGGCCCAGCCCGACGAGAAGCCTATACGCAGCGTCACCCTCTCGTCCTTCTACATGAGCGCCACAGAGATCACCCAAGAGGACTTCTACGCGGTGATGGGGATCAATCGCAGCTACTATAAGAACGACAAGGCGCCGGTGGAGAAGGTCAGCTGGTACGAGGCCATCGAGTATTGCAACAAGCGCTCGGCGAGCGAAGGCCTGCAGTCGGTCTATACGATCGACAAGTCGAAGCGCGACCCGAATAATTCGAACGCAAACGACAAGCAGAAGTTCATCGTCACCTGGAACGCCCAGGCCAATGGCTACCGCCTCCCCACCGAGGCTGAGTGGGAGTACGCGGCGCGAGGCGGGCAGCAGTCGAAGAACGAGGTCTTCAGCGGCTCCAATCAGGCGCAGGACGTCGCCTGGTTCTCCATCAATTCTGCCATGCCGGTAGGCCAGAAGCAGCCCAACGGGCTGGGGCTCTACGATATGTCGGGCAACGTCTGGGAGTGGTGCTGGGACTGGTACGGCGCCTATGATCCGAAGGCCACAAACAATCCCAAGGGACCGAATTGGGGCGCTAAGCGAGTGATCCGAGGCGGCGGCTGGACCAATCCGGAGCAGGACATGCGGGTCTGCAATCGCAGCGACACTACCTACGAGTTCGCGGGCGACATCAACCTTGGCTTCCGCGTAGTGCGAAGCGCGCCGGCGCAATGAGCCCTCGGATAAAGAAAGCGACTTAAAACAAGGAGATATCATGAAGAAAATCATCTATGCCTTACTGATTTGCTCTTCGCTTTCCTGGGGGCTATCCGCGCAAAGCCTAGCCTCCGCATCGAATCCCCTCATAACCGACGGCCTGATAGCGTTCTACCCGTTCAACGGAGATGGAACCGACGCCAGCGGAAACGGCTATGACCTCGACGTCAGCGCCCAATCCTTCGAGCAAGATCGCTTCAAGCGCGAGGAGACGGCCATCGTCATGGCCGGGGATGAGATCAACACCAATATCGGAGACAAGGGTTCCATTTGCCTGTGGGTTAAGCTCAATGGCCAGGGGACGATGGGAATCTTCTCCGGCGGAGACACGGCCATCAACAACGGCTCCTTCGAGCTGGCGACCTTCGGGAAGGGTCAATTCAAGCATGAGAACGGATACAATGTCAGCGACTATTACATCGAGAAAAGCGGCCTGCTATTCATTGTGAAAGGCGACTGGGCCTGGACCGGGGAAAGCAACATCGCCGTGGCCGCAGACAATATCTTCGACGGCAAGTGGCATTTCATCGCTGTCACCTGGAATGGCAAGGCAAGAGTGTCGATCTATCTTGACGGCCGTCCCGTCAACGGATCCATCGGGACGTGGCACGGCAAGGATACCGAAATCAAGAAATCGCCTTTCATCCTCGGCGAGGACCTGAAGTGCGGAGCGAGCAGCTTGCTCCTCGGCGATATCCGCGCCGGGAATTACCACTTCTACGACAAGTTCCGCCCGATGAACGGCGCTATCGACGATTTGCGGATCTATAGCCGCCCGCTCAAGGATTCGGAGATACAGGTCTTGTTCAAGGAATCCCTGGCTAAATAAGCGTATCGAATCGGCAAGAGCCGCCATACCGGGCCGTCCATGCCGCCCAGCCCGGTATGGCGGCTCTTCGACAATCCATCGGCGACGCGGAACATGTCGGATCCTATTAAAAAAAAGCGCCCGGCCTCTTGGGCCGAGCGCTCGTTCCGTATGCCGAAGCTGTATTAATAGCCGCCCTTGGAATCGCGGGGCTTGCGGGCCTTCTTGAGGAGCTTGCGCGCCAGGGCCTTTTGCTTGCGGTTCTTGATCGTGGAAGGTTTCTCGAAGAACTCTCGCTTCTTCCACTCGCGGATGATGCCCTCTTT
>DBTW01000173.1:3926-6660 GCA_002307245.1 Spirochaetaceae bacterium UBA1306
CGCTTCTTCCACTCGCGGATGATGCCCTCTTTCTCGACCATGCGCTTGAAGCGCTTTATGGCCTTCTCGAGCGGCTCATTGTCGTCCACGATGATCTGCTTAATAAAAATCACCTCCCTTCGATCAGGGCAGTAATTCTAGCCATTATGGCGTTTTTGTCAAGTAGAGGGGCTCCCAGCCAGAGCTCCGGGTCCACCGCGTCCCCCCTGGCCCTCAGCTCCCAATGAAGATGGGGCCCCGTGGAGAGCCCCGTCGAGCCGGAGAGAGCGATGCGCTCGCCCCGCTCCACGACGCGGCCCTCCTCGACCTCGATCGAGGAGAGGTGGAAGTACAGGGAATACAGGCCGGGCAGGTGCTCGAGCACGAGGGTCCGGCCGGTCACCTCGCGGTCGGCGACGAAGGCCACCCTACCCCGCTCGCAGGCGCGGACGGGCGTGCCCTTGACGACGCCCCAGTCGACCCCGCCATGGACGCTCGTGTCGGACTTGCCGTCGGGGTAGAGGTAGCGGCGCCTGTCGCCGAAGCTCGCGCTGCGGAAGCCGCCCTCGGCCGGGAAGAGAAAGCTTTGGCCCTCGGCGAAGAGGGCCGATCCGTCGACCTTGGCGAGGATCGAGACGAGCTTCCTCGCCTCGTCGTCCTTCCGCTTGGAGGGCTTGGTCAGGATCTGGGCATTGGCCGTGTCCAGAGGGATGGTCTCGAGGGGAAAGTCCCGGAGCTCGACGGTCAGGGCCGAGCTCGCCCCGCTGGCGAGGATGGAGTAGTCCCCGGGCGGCAAGGTCGGGGCCAGGGCGAAGAGGGCGCCGAAGAGCCGGGCCCCTTCCGAGCCGCCGCCCGGAAGGGCGGCCGCATCCGCGCCCAGCAGGGCGGTCGCGTCGAAGCTACGGGCCCGGGCAATCGTCTTGCCCGAGGCATCGGCGAGCAGGGCCTCGATAGCTTGGGCGAAGGAAGCGGAGTCCGGCTCGCCCGGCTCCGGCAGGGCCGCGACCCAGGCCAGCAGGGGATCGCCCTGGCGGAGGCGCTCGGGGGCGATAATCGCGACGCGGGGCGCCTCGGCTCGGGCAGGGGATTGGGCGGAGGCGCCGCCGACCGCCAGCAGGGCCAGGGCTGCCAAGAGTGAGCACGATGCGCGAAGGCTTCGCATGGGCGAGACAATAGCGCACTTCCTCTCGATAGGGAAATGGTTTATACTTCCCCGCATGCTTTTCACGACGGGAAACCTCATCACCCTCGGCGTAGTCCTGGTCATCCTCCTCGTCTACCGCCAGCTCGATCGCGACAACCGCTCCCTCGAGAAGGTGAAGAAGTTCGCCGACCGGCAGCGCGACGAACTGTCCGCCTATGTGGAAAAAAAAGCCGAGGACCTCCAGCGTTTCGGCATCGAGCTCGACGTTCAGCAGAAGGCCGCGAAGGTGGCCCTCGACAGGATACAGGCCGTGCAGGAGGGCCTCGCCCAGCGGGCCG
The DNA here is from genome assembly GCA_002307245.1 of Spirochaetaceae bacterium UBA1306. Taxonomy (GTDB): domain Bacteria; phylum Spirochaetota; class Spirochaetia; order Treponematales; family Rectinemataceae; genus UBA1306. The sequence goes on from DBTW01000173.1 coordinate 5,388, forward strand.
AGGCGATAGGCGGCATCGAGAAGCGCCTGGCCGAGTACGACGCGGCCCTCGCCCGCCTCAAGGACATGACCGCCCGCGTGGACGAAAACCTCGCGCGCATCCGCGACGAGTCCGACTTCGTGGATTCGGTGGCCAAGCGCGTCGAGGCCGCGCAGAAGGACCTTCAGCTCGTGCAGCGGGAGCTGCCCACGCTCAAGGAAAGCTTCGCGACGGACTCCGCCTCGACCCTCGCCCTCTTCAAGGACGACATCCTCTCCGAGGTTTCGGGCCGAGTCGCGGCGCTCGGCGCCGCCGTCGAGCGGGCCTCGGCCGACGCCGAGGCCGCGGCGGCCCGCGTCGACTCCGGCAAGGGGGCGATCGACCGGGAGCTCGCCAAGGGCCTCGAGCGCGCCAGGATCGAGGCCGAGAAGCTCGAGGACATCGCCTTCGCCAAGCTGCGCGAGGGCACCGACGCCAAGGCCTCCCGGCTCAAGGAGCTCATGGAGGAGAGGTTCGCGCAGCTCGGCGCCCTCGCCAAGGAAAAGACCATCGAGACCCAGGGCATCGTCAAGGGCTTCAAGGCCGAGTGGAAGGCCGAGGTCGAGGAGCTCCTCGCCAAGGGCCGGGCCGAGGCCGCGCAAGCCGTGGCCGAGCTGCAGGCCAGGCTGGGCGAGGCCGCCGCGTCCCTGCAAGGCCGCCTGCAGGAAAGCTCCGACCGGCTGAACGGCGAGCTCGCGGGCACTTCGGCAGCCCTGGGCGCGAGCCTCGAGGAAGCCGAGACCCGCGTCGCCGCCGCGGCCGCGTCGGTCGCGATGACCGAGCGCTCGGTCTCCGAGCTGGCCAGGCGCAACGCTGAGGAGCTGGCCGAGGCGACCGCCAAACTGGAGGCCGACCGCGCCGCCATCGCCGCCAAAGTGAAGGCGGACGGCGAGGCCCTGCTGGCCAAGGCCGCGGGCGACCGCGACGCGATCGAGTCGAGGATGAAGGAAGATCGCGATGCGATCGAGTCGAGGATGCAAGAAGATCGCGACGCGATCACATCGAGGATACAGGCCGATCGCGATGCGATCTCGGCCAAGCTCGCCGGCGATGGCGCCGCCCTCCAGGCCAAGGTCTTCGAGGACTTCGGCCGCCGCATCGCGGAGTACGGCTCCGAGGCCGAGGCCCGCTTCGAGCGCCTCGAGGCCACGAGCGCCGAGCTCGGCGGTCTCGACCAGGCCATCCGCGCCGCCATGGCGCAGACCGAGCGCCGCGCGTCCAACGACTTCGAGGCCTTCGGCCGCGAGCTCGAGGA
>DBTW01000173.1:7023-14150 GCA_002307245.1 Spirochaetaceae bacterium UBA1306
ACCCGCGCCTACGACAACGTGTCCGCCAAGCTCAAGGTCTTCGAGGACGATTTCTTCGTCGACCTCAAGGCGCGGAGCGAGGGCGTCGAGCAGCGCCTCGAGGCCTGGCGCGCCGACCTCGACCGCACCCTCTCCGACCTCGCCGCGAGCGCAGCCTCCGAGCGGGCCGCGGCCGAGAAGGCGGGGACCGAGGAGATGCGCGCGCGCATCGCCGAGACCCAGGCCCGAGTCCAGGAGCAGCTGGACAAGCTGCGCGAGCGCGCCGAGGCCGTCCAGGACGGCATCGCCGCGCAGAGCGGCATGGCCGCCGAGTCCCTCGCCGCCCTCAAGGAGTCGGTGCTCAGGGACGCCTCCGACGCCCGCGCCACCGCCCAGGCCTACGTCGAGGGCGAGATCTCCCGCTTCACCCTCGAGGCGGGAGGCAAGCTCAGGGCAGCCGAGCGCGAGCTCGCCTCCCGCGTCGAGGCCCTCGCATCCTCGGTCGCCGCGGAGGAGACGCGCGTCGCCTCCGCCCGCGAGGCCGTCGCCGCCGAGGCCCAGGCCTTCGGGGCGCGCTTCTCCGAGGCCGTGGCCGGCGTCGAGGCCCAGGCGCGCTCCCGGCTGGACGCCTTCGCCGCCGGCGCGGCAGCCCTCATCGACCGCGCGCGCGAGGACTACGAGGCCCAGGCCGGCTCCTACGCGGCCTCGTCCCAGGCCGAGCGCGACCGCATATCGCGCGAGCTCCAGGGCCTCGCCGACCGCACGGCCGAGCTCCGCACGGACCTCTCCTCGCGCGTCGCCCAGGCCCTCGACGGCTTCACCCGCGGCTTCGAGGCCCTCTCGGCCGAGCTCGAGAAGAAGCGCAAGGACGCCCAGGCCGAGGGCGAGCTCAGCCTCCGCGAGTACAAGGACGCGGTGCAGGACCTCGGGGCCAAGCTCGAGTCACAGCGCGCCCAGGCCTTCGGCAGGATCGACGCCGAGGCAGCTCGCATCTCCCAGGCGGTGGCCGAGATCGAGCGCGAGCAGAAGGCCTACCTGGCCCAGGCGAAGCTCTTCGAGCGGACCGACGAGCTCAAGGAGGGCCTCGCCTCGAGCATCGAGTCCATGAAGTCGGACCTCGCCCGCATCGAGGGCCGCCGCGCCGAGGTGGCCGAGATCGAGGCCCAGCTCGGCCGCGTGAAGCGGCTCGAGGACGAGGTGAACCAGAAGGTCACGCGCTTCCTCGCCGAGAAGAAGCGCATCGACGCCCTGGAGGCCGACTTCGCGAGGCTAACGTCGATCTCGGACACGGTGGACCGCAGGCTCGAGGAGGTCACGGGCCAGTCCGACGCCCTCACCGAGGCCCAGGCCACGATCCGGAAGCTCCTCGAGCTGTCCAAGGAGGCCGAGGCCAAGGTCGAGCGCCTGGACAAGAAGACCGCCGTCCTCGACGCGACCGTCGAGGCGGTGGACAAGAACTTCCAGTCGGTGCAGGCCGTCGAGAAGGCCGTCTCCTCCGTCGCCGCCGAGCTACGCCGGATACCCGAGCGCGTCGCCGAGCTCAAGCGCGGCATCGACGAGCTGGCCGCCGGGCGCGAGAAGGTGGACGAGTCCGTGTCCAAGCTGGCCGGGCTCGACGCCATCATCGTGGACGCCGAGAAGCGCATCGCCGAGCTGCAGAAGGCCCGCGAATGGCTCGCCCGGGCGGAGACCCGCCTGGAGGAGATCGACCGCAAGGCCGAGGACCAGCTCAAGCTGCTCTCCGACCTCCTCAAGGACGAGGAAGGCGGCAAGAGGTCGCGCGGCGCCCCGCCCACGAGCTCGCAGGAAACCGTGCGCAAGCTGGCCCGCCAGGGCTGGAACGTCGACGAGATCGCCCGCGCGGTCAAGATCAGCCGAGGCGAGGTGGAGCTGATACTAGAGCTTGGCGCGAAGGGCTAAGGGCCGCGCCGCGATGGCCGCGCGAGGGGATGACGAAGCGTTGGGCGACGCAGGAAGGGCCTGGACCGTCGGCCGCCTCGGCGCGCTCGCCGGCCTCTCACGCTCCACCCTCTTGTATTACGACTCGATAGGCCTACTCTCGCCCTCGGGCCGCTCGGCCTCGGGCTATCGGCTCTACACCGAATCCGACCGCAGACGGCTTGAGAAAATAGTCGCCTTCAGGAGCATCGGCCTCCAGCTCGAGCTCATCCGCGGCCTCCTCGACCTTGAGGGCGCGAGTCCCGCGGGGGCGCTGTTGAAGCGCGTCTTCGAGATCAACGAGGGCATAGGCCGGCTAAGGGAGCAGCAGCGGGCCATACTCGCCCTCCTCGAGGCCGACGGCTCGCTCAAGGTCGGCAAAGCCGCCCTCATCGCGCTCGCCGACTTGGGGAAGGCCGCGGGCGTCTCGGAGGCCAACTACGAGGCGCTCCACGCCGCCTTCGAGGAAAACTCGCCCGCGGAGCACCGCCGGCTCCTCGGCCTCCTCGGCTTCACGGAGCTCGAGATCGCCGAATTCCTCGCGCAGCTCGACGCTCGCCCTTGACCCGTCTACGGCTTCACACCTTAGCTTTTCGCGCATGTCAATTCCAACGGAGGCATGCGCATGCGTAAGGAACCAAAATGGCTCAAAGGCGACCGATTCGAGCGGAACGCCCGGCTCTTCGTACCGGCTCCCGCATCGGAGGTCTTTCCCCTACTCTGCCCGGTCCGCGAGTACGAGTGGATCCCCGACTGGCGCTGCGAGATGGTCTGGTCGAAGTCCGGCGTCGCGGAGCGCGATACGATGTTCACGACGAAGATAATGCCCATCGGCAAGGAGTTCTGGACATGCACGCTCTACGAGCCCCCGCGCAGGATCGAGTACCTCTTGACGCACGGCTCGAAGTTCGCGATGAAGCTCGAGCTCGGGCTGTCCGAGGAGGGCGGGAAGACGGTCCTCGACTGGACGATGCGCTCCACCGCCGTAGGCAGCGTCTGGAGGCGACTGCTCCGCTCCCGTTTTGGCGGGGAGGGCTTCGACGCGATGATGAGCGCGAAGGAGAGGCAGCTCGCCGAGTATTTTGCGAAGGCTTGAGCGAGGGCCGGGTACGGCCTCCGCGCCCGGCCCTTGAGCGGGCCTCATGTCCGGGAATCCCGCAGCATCCCCTCTGGCAGGCTCTCCATGAGGTCGCCGATGGCCTGCCGCTCCTGCATCCTCCGGACCACCTCGGCGAAGAGGGGGGCGGCCGACACGATCTTGAAGCGGCCGGGGTCGAGGGGGCGCCTGGGCGGCACCGAGTCGGTCGCGATCACGTACTCGATGTCGCTGCCCTCGATGTTCTCGATGCCCGCCTCGCTCAGGGGCAGGTGGGTGAGGCAGGCGTAGACGCGCTTGGCCCCCCTGGCCTTGAGCTGCCGGCATAGGGCGACCAGGGTTCCCCCCGAGATGCTGAAGTCGTCGACGATCATCGCGTTCCGTCCGCGCACCTCCCCGATGACGTCGAGGATCTCGGCCTTCTCGTCGTCGCAGCTCCGGCACTTGTCCGCGATGGCGACGGGCAAGCCGAGGCGGGAGGCGTACTTGCGCGCGCTCTTGGCGAAGCCCGCGTCCGGGGAGACGATGACCAGGTCCTCGAGGCACTGCGCCTCGATGCTCCTCGCGAGGAGGGGCCTCGCGAGGAGGTGGTCGAGGGGCTTCTTGAAGAAGCCCTGGATCTGCGGGGCGTGGAGGTCCATCGCGATGATGCGGTCCGCGCCCGCGAGCTCGATAGACTCGGCGACCACGCGGGCCCGGATCGAGACGCGGGGCTCGTCCTTCTTGTCGCCCTTGCCGTAGCTGAAGTAGGGGATGACGGCCGTGACGTACTTGGCCCCGGAGCGCTTGAAGGCGTCCATCCAGAAGAGCAGCTCGACGAAGTCGTCGTTGGCCGCGGCTCCCGCCCCTCCGCCGATGGGCTGCACGAGGTAGACTTCCTCGCCCCGCACGTGCTCCCCGATCTTCACGTAGGTGTTGCCCTCGGAGAACTTGATGGTCTCGGCGGGCCGCAGCTCTACGCCGAGGTAGGAGCACATGCCCCGGGCGAAGGCCTGGCCCGAGCCGCCGGCGAAGATCTTGATGTCGGCCATCGCGTCGGGCCGCTACTCGGCCAGGGCGGCGGCCAGGGCCACCTCGATCATCGCCCCGAAGGTCTTCTCGCGCTCGGCCGACGTGGTCTCCTCGTGGGTGACCAGGTGATCGCTCACCGTGAGGACCGCGAGGGCCTCGACCCCGTGCTTGGCGGCGAGGGTGTAGAGCTCGGCGGTCTCCATCTCAACCCCGATGCAGCCGAAGCGGGCCCAGAGCTTCCACTGGTCGGGGTCCTCGGTGTAGAAGGAGTCGCTGGAGATTATCTTGCCGACGTGGACCGGCATGCCCTTGGCCTTCGCGGCGAGGTAGGCGGCCTCGAGGAGGCGGAAGCTCGGCGCCGGCGCGTAGTCCATGCCCTTGAACCGGACCTTGTTGACCGCCGAGTCCGTGGAGGCGGAGATGCCGAGGATCATATCGCGGACCTTGACCTCAGGCACGAGCCCGCCGCAGGTGCCGACCCGGATCAGCTTCTTGACCCCGTAGTCCCGGATAAGCTCGCCCGCGTAGATCGAGATGCTCGGCATGCCCATGCCCGTGCCCATGACCGAAACGCGCCGGCCTTTGTAGGAACCCGTATAGCCGAACATGTTGCGCACCTCGTTGAAGCGCTCCGGCTTGTCGAGGAAGGTCTCGGCTATGAATTTGGCCCGCAGGGGGTCCCCCGGAAGCAGGATGCTCTGCGCGATCTGGCCCTCGGCCGCGGCGATGTGTATGCTCATGATCCCTCCATGTGGCGCGTTGCGCGAATCCGTCGATGGCTATATTAGCAGATCGAGGGACGCTCGGGGAGCCTGGCCCTTCGCTCCGGGATCCTTCGGGCCCGACCCGGCGGAATACTTGCGCGCCGCCTCGTCCATCCGCGCCCGGGCGATGTCGGCGAGGGCCTCGGCCTCGGCCTGGGCGGCGGCGGCGGCGACGGAGAGGTCGGCCGACGAGGGCTCGCTGGGCGCGAGGGCGGCGGCGCGGACGACGCGCATCTTCTCGGCCGTCTCCTCGGGCTTGCCGGACACGGGCGAGGCGTCGATGCCCACCTCGCCGCCCACCGCGTACTGGCCGCCGTCCGGGCCTTTCTGGTAGGTATAGCTCGCGCCGCCGGTGACATAGCGGCCGCCCGCGGAGACGTGGGCCGCCTCGTGGGCCCGCACTTCCGAATCGCGGGACTTGAGCTGGGAGAGCTCGCTTAGGACCTCGGCCGAGCGCTCGCCCTGCCGCTCCGCCCGCTTCCGCTCCATTCCGGACTTCTGGCCGAGGAGCTCGCCCAGGCGCGAGTCGGCCTCGCGCCGATTGGCCTCGCCCTGCGCGCGCTTGTCCGACTGGACCTTCGCGCGCGAGGCGGCCTCGGCCCGGCCGGCTTCCACCCGCTTTTCCGCGGCCTCATCGGCCGGGCGCGCGGCGAGGATGGCCTCCGGCCTTCGGGGGTCGGGATCGAGGAGCCGCGCCTCGGGATCGGCGTCCTCTCGGCCGGCGAGGGCAGGCGCGGGCTGGACGCGGGATGCGGCCTCGGGGCGCCCGTGCGCATCCGCCGCGCCGGCCCGGAAGAGCTGGAGATAGCCGCTTCCGATCGAGGAGACAGCCGAAATGGCCATGGGGACAGTATAAGGCATAGGCCCCGAAGGCGCCAACGTGCTACATTGACCCCTCGGAGGCCTTCCATGGAGCCCTACGCGATCCTCTACGAGGACGAGGACATCCTCATCGCGAACAAACTCGCGCCCATACCTGTCCAGCCGGAGAAGACGGGCGACAAGTCGCTCCAGGACCTCCTACGCGAGGAGCTCGCGTTGCGGGAGGGCGCCCGGGCCCAGCCCTTCCTCGAGGCGGCCCACCGCATCGACCGCCGGGCCTCGGGAGCCGTGCTCTTCGCGAAGACCCACATCGCCCTCTCGACCCTGGAAGCCGCCTTCCGCGACAAGCGCGTGAGCAAGGGCTACCTGGCCTGCGTCGAGCGCGAGCCCGCGCGGGCGAAGGCCAGGCTCGAGCACAAGCTCGCCTGGGACAAGAGGCGCAACGTCGTCCGCGCCCTCGGGGCCGACTCCAAGTCGGGCAAGGCCGCGGTGCTCGAGTACGAGGTCGCGGGACGCTCGGAGCGCTTCTTCTTCGTGGCAGTGAACCTGATCACCGGGAGGCATCACCAGGTCCGCGCCCAGCTGGCGGCGATCGGCTGCCCCATCCGCGGCGACCTCAAGTACGGGGCCAAGCGGAGCTCGCCCTCGGGCCTCATCATGCTGCACGCGAGGAGGCTCTCTCTCGCCCAGCCGAGGACGGAGGCGCGGATCGAGATCCTGGCGCCCTTCCCCGGGGCCGAGCCTTTATGGGCGGCCTATTCCGAGCCGGAAGGGACCTGATAGCCCGAGCGGAGCCACTCGAGGTAGACCGTGCCGTCGGCGTTGGGCTCCACGAGGAATTCGAAGACGCCGCGGTTGGGGGCCATCACCAGGGGCATACAGGCGCGCATGGCCCGATCGCCGAGCAGGGCGCCCGACTCGGCCCCGGGGACGACGTCCCAGCTCCGGCCCTCGAAGTGGGCGAAAACCTCCGGGTAGCGCGTGTGGCAGTCCTCGAAGCCGAGGCCCGAGAAGACGCCCGTATCGATCTCCGCCAGATTGTCGTCGAGCTCCAGATCAGGTCCGCGGCAGGCGGCCGCCAGGATGCTCGCGGTTTCCTAAGCCCGCGCGAGCGGCGATGAGACGACCCGGGTGATGCCGCGGCCGGCCACGGCCGGCCTCGTCCAGGGCCATGTCGAGGCGCCCTTGGAAGACCTTCTTCGCGTTGCCCTCGCTCCGGCCATGTCGCACGATGTAGAAATGGGTCTCTTCCTTTATACCCGAGAAGAAAGACTGGTCGGCCGCCTCGAAGGGGCGGTCCGAGGGGCGGTCCGGCGAATTTCCCATGGGCGCGAGTATCGGGGGCAAGCCTAGGCGCCGCAAGCACGATCCGCCATGGGACTCGCGGCTTCGTGACGGCATGGTGATATAATCATGTAATTCGATCGGAGGAAAAATGACACGAGCGCCTTCAGCCCGGACATGCAGAGTCCTAGCCCTCGTCCTCGCAAGCGCAGCTTGCCTGGCAGTCGGTCTTT
>DBTW01000173.1:14548-22442 GCA_002307245.1 Spirochaetaceae bacterium UBA1306
AACCTGGGCTTCGCAGTCACCCTCGTCGTCGACGGGGACATGAGCGCCATGACCAAGGCGGTGCGCGACTTCGGCAACGCCATCAAGCGCCCCGACGCCGTCGCCCTCTTCTACTACTCGGGCCACGGCGTCCAATACAAGGGCGCCAACTACCTCATCCCCGCCAAGTCCGACATCCAAGACCCCGACGAGCTGGCCTTCGCCGCGATCAACGCCGAGCAGGTCTACGCGAAAATGGAGTCCTCGGGCGACCGGACCAATATCGTCATCCTCGACGCCTGCCGCAACAATCCCTTTCCCGGCGCCGAGCGGGCCTCCGAGCGAGGCCTCGCCATCGTCGGCTCGGCGCCGCCCCAGTCCCTCATCGTCTACGCCACCGCCCCCGGCAAGACCGCCCAGGACGGGAGCGGACGCAACGGGGTCTTCACCGCCGCCCTGCTGAAGCACATAGCCGATCCCGGCCTCGACGTGGAGCTCATGGTCCGTAAGGTGCGGGAGGACGTGATCGCGGCCACGGGCGGCGCCCAGGTGCCCTGGAACAACTCCTCCATCTCGGGCAAGGGCTTTTTCTTCGCGCCCAAGGCGGAACTCGAAGCCGAGCCGGCCAAGGCCACGGTAGCCCTGGCCGCCCGCCCCGCGACGGCCGCCGCCGGCAAGGGTCTGCTCACGATCACGAGCGACCCGCCCGGGATGCGCCTGGTAATCGACGGCGCCGACGAAGTGCGGACGCCCATCAACCTCGAGCTGCCGGCCGGCGCGCACAGCTTCGAGCCCCTACAGAGCTCGATCGACAATGTCTGGTACGCGGGGCAAAGCCTTCAATGGATCACCGTCGCGGCCGGAGGCGAGATGAGCGTCCCCGTCCGCATCAAGCCCGAGATGGCCCGCCTCGACCTTACCATGGTCCCCCCCGGGTACAAGGTCAGCGTCCACGGCGAGGAGCTGGGCGAGACCCCTCTCGGCATCGTCGACATCAAGGCAGGCGTCTACGACGCGAAGTTCGAGAAGAAGTGGGAGCAGACCCACACGATAACCGGCGGCGTCCAGCCCGGGGCCATGGCCAAGATTTCCTGGGGCCGTAGCCGGGACACCGCCTTCCCGCTACAGCGCCAGGAGATCAAGCTGGACGGCCTTAGCGACAGCTGGGACGGCGTCTATCCAATTTACGAAAACGATGACCCGAGACCCTTCCTGAACGAGGGCAAATACGGGATCACGGCCATCTATATTTGCCGAGACGACAAGTACCTCTATTGGCGCGTCGACTTCAAGGAGCTCGATCCGCTGCTTAAACTGCCCAAGAGCTTCGGCAAGGCGGTCACCCTCCAGCTCGACATCTGGAACGAGGCCCTGAAGCAGAACGTCTCGCTCAGCAGCTACTACAACACCGACGCGAAGAGCATCCAGTACAGTACTTGGGTCTGGTACGAGGCGAGCAAGTCCTCGAAGGAGGCCAAGGCGGCGGCGATCGCGGGAAAGCACAACAAGAATATCTTCGCGGGCCGCGTCGACTGGGCCTGGGCCGAGCGGAACATCGGCGAGATGGCCAATCCGAGACTTACCCTCGTGAACAGCGACGGCCAGTGGAGATGGGTCGAGGGAACCAAGGTCCTGTTGGACCTCGGCTGGATAGACTTCAGCAAGTAGCTGGACCTGGGATCGAGGGCCCCGCCTATCGGGCATATTCCGTTCTTGGCAAGGCTCGCATGAGGAGGATAGGATACCGCCCATGCGAAACCGCGCCGCCCTCCTCGCCTGCCTGCTCGCTTCGAGCCTGGCCCTGCTCCTCTCCTCCTGCTACGAGACCAAGGAGGGGCTGCGCTACCTATCCATCCGCTCGAAGGCCCGCGGCGTGGACAAGGCCCTTGCCGACCCCAAGACGGTCGGGGACGAGAGGCTCCTCCTCGAGCGGGCGAAGGCGGCCCGCGCCTTCGCGATAGCCGAACTCGGCCTCAAGGAGACGAAGAACTACACCTCGATCGTCGAGCTCGACGCCGACCGCCTCGCCACCGTCGTGCAGGCCTGCGCCGAGCTCTCCTTCGACCGCCATCTCTGGGCCTATCCGGTCGTCGGCAAGATGCCGTACAGGGGCTACTTCGACCCCAAGGACGCGGAGAAGGAAGTCGCCCAGCTCAAGAAAGAAGGCCTCGACGCGATAGCCCGGCCAGTGGACGCCTTCTCCACCCTAGGCTGGCTCGCCGATCCCCTGTTCTCCTTCATGTCCTCCTACGGCGAGGCCGAGGTGGCCGATCTCGTGATCCACGAGATGACCCACGCGACCGTCTTCCTGAAGGGGGACAGGCCCGGCCTCGAGCAGTTCAACGAGGAGCTCGCGACCTTTGTGGGCAGGGAGGGCTCGCTGCTCTACCTCGCGAGGAAGTACGGGGCCGGTTCCCCCGAGCTCGCGGCGGCCCGAGTCGAGCGCTCGGACGCGGAGGCCTTTTCCGCCTACCTCGCCGGCACGGCGAAGGAGCTCGAGGCCGTCTACGCCTCCGCCGCGAGCGACGGGGAGAAGCGCGTGCGCAAGGCCGAGATCATCGCCGCGCGCGCCGTCCAGTACAAAGCCGACTATCGGCGCCTCTTCAAGGGCGAGGCCTATGAGAGCTTCCCCATGGAGAGGATCAACAACGCCTACCTCGACCTATACCGCCTCTACGAAGGCGAGAGCGCGCTCTATAAGGACTACTACGACAAGGCCTGCGGCGGCGACATGAAGACCTTCATCGAGGCCATAGCCCGCATCGCTCGCGAGGCGGCCGCGTCGCACGGCGGCGAGGCGGCCGATCCCAAGGCCGCGATGAGGCGCGTACTCGCCGCGGGCGCCGCCGCCCCGGGGAGGGACTAGCCGTGCCGATCATCCTCAGCCTCGCGTCCGCCATCCTCTACGGCCTCGCGGACTTCGCGGGGGGCCATGCCTCGCGCAGGAATTCCGTCTTCGCCGTCATGGTTATCTCCCAGGCGATCGGCATAGCCGTGGCCCTCGTCGCGGCGCCCCTCGTCGGCCCCAACTCCCCCGGGCTCGCGGACATGGCATGGGGGGCCGCAGCCGGCGTCTCCGGCTGCCTCGGCGTCGTGACCCTCTACCGCGGCCTCGCCCGGCATACGGCCGCCATCGTCTCGCCCCTCTCCGCCCTCGTCGGGGCCATCCTGCCAGTGGCCTTCGGCGCCGCGCTCGGCGAGCGCCCGACCGCCCTCTCCCTCGTCGGCGCCGCCCTCTGCCTCCCCGCCATCATCCTCCTCGCCTACGAGAAGGGCGAGTCGGCCGACCGAGCCAAGCTCCGGGCCTCCTTCCTCTACGGGACGATCGCGGGCCTGGGCTTCAGCGGCTTCTTCATCGCGGCGTCGCGCACCGCCCCGGCCTCGGGGCTCTGGCCCCTCCTCTCCGCGCGCGCGGCCTCGCTCGCCATCGTGGCGACGATCGCCCTGGCCGGGCGCAAGGGCCTCGCCATCGCCAAGGCCGACCGCCCCGTGGCCGTCTTCGCCGGCGCGGCGGACATGCTCGCCAACATCCTCTTCCTCGTCGCGACCAGGGGCGAGCTCCTCATGCTCGTCACCCTCATCGTCTCCCTCTATCCCGCGCCCACCGTCCTGCTCGCGCGCATCTTCCACGGCCAGCGCATCTCCCTGCCCCGCGCCCTCGGCATCGCCCTGGCCCTGGCCGGAGTCGCCCTCATCGGAATCAAGTAGGGGCCTGCTCGGCCGCCGCGATCGGCAGCTCGACGGTAAAGGCGCTCCCCTTGCCCAGGCCGGGCGACTCGGCGCGGATGGCGCCGCCGTGCAGCTCGACGATCTTCTTCGCGATCGCCAGGCCGAGGCCGCTGCCCGAGGCCGGGTCGCTGCGGGTCCGCGAGCGGTCGGCCTTGAAGAAGCGGTCGAAGACCCGCGGCAGATCCTCGGCCGCTATGCCCAGGCCCTCGTCGGCGAAGAGCGCCAGGACGCGATCGCCCTCGCGCCGCAGCGAGATCGACAGCCTGCCCTCCGGCGAGCTGAATTTGACCGCGTTGTGGATGAGGTTGGTCCAGACCTGGCTCAAGGCTCCTTCGTCGCCCCAGGCCGCGACGCGGGCCAAGTCGAGCTCGAGCGCCAGGGACTTGGCCGCCCATTGGGGCTCGGCCGCGATGACCGCGGAGCGGATCTGCTCGTCGAGGGCGATCGGCCGCGCTCCCGGTCCCGGCCCGCGCGGCTCCAAGCCCCGCGACTCGAGGGCGGTCAGGCGCAGGAGCGCCTCGGAGAGCAGCGACAGGCGGTCGCTCTCATCCTCGATGATCGCCAGGTAGCGGAGCCTCTTCTCCTCGGCGAGCCCCTCTTCGCGCAGGGCCTTCGCGAAGCCCCCGATAGAGGTGAGCGGCGATTGGATCTCGTGGGATACCGTGGAGATGAACTCCTGCCGCATGTCCTCCATCCGCTTGAGCGACTCGGCCAGGAGGTTGATCTCGCCGGCGAAGCCTGAGAAGGGATGATCGCGCTTCTCGCCCGCCAGGCTCAGCTTCACGTCGAAGTCGCCCGCGGCGATGCGCCGCATGGCCTCGCGCATCGAGACGAAGGCGTCCGGGTACTGCCGCCTCACGTGGATGCTGACGATGTTCACGGCGAGGGCGAAGGCGGCGAGGGTCGACGCGAACGCGAAGAAGCCGCCCCCCCATCCGGAGGCGACGAGGCCCAGGCGCGGAGCGAGCGCGAAGGCGAGGGCCCGGAAGCCCGTCCAGGTCAGGGTCAGGAATGCCAGGACCGCGACGATTCCTTGGATGGACCTTCGCCAGCCCCGCCTGCCCCGCCCGTCCCGGGGCTCGCGCCCGCCGCCTCGGTGAGCCTGCCTCATTTCGCCTCGAGTCGGTAGCCGAGGCCGCGGATCGTCGCGATGCGCAGGCCGAAGCGCTCATCGCCGAAGCGGTCGCGGATCCTGTTCACGTGCACGTCGAGGGTGCGCTCGTTGCCGTCGAAATCCTCGCCCCAGACATCCCGGATGAGCTCGTCCCGGGAGAAGGTCCGCCCCGGCGAGGAGGCCAGCTTGAAAAGCAGGTCGAATTCCTTGCGCGGCAGCGTGATCGCCTCGCCGCCGGACATCGCCTCGAAGCGGAGGCGGTCGAGGAATAGACTCCCGACCTGGACCGACTGCGAGGACTCCGCGCGGAAGCGCCGGAGCAGGGCCTTCACCCTCGCGACGAGCTCGGGCGGGTCGAAGGGCTTGACCACGTAGTCGTCGGCGCCGAGCTCGAAGCCCTTCACCTTCTGGGCGCTCTCGCCCTTCGCGGTCAGCATGATCACCGGCAGCTCGCGGCTCCGCTTGATCTCCCGGCAGACGGTCCAGCCGTCGAGGCCCGGCATCATCACGTCGAGGACGACGAGCTCGACCTTGATGGACTTGAGCAAGGCCAGGGCCGAGGCCCCGTCGGCCGCCTCGGAGACCTCGAAGCCCTGGGCCTCGAGGAAATGCCGCACGAGCTCGCGGATATGGGGATCGTCGTCGACTACCAGCACCCTGCTCATCGCCTGCCGCCTCGCCCCAGAGTATAACGCTCCCGGCTATCGCCCGGCGAGCTCCGGCGCCGCGGGCAGCGGCATCCGTAGCTGCCGCGCGGCGAAGGAGCGGTAGAGCTCGTGGGTCGCGAGGAGCTCCTCGTGCCGCCCCGAGCCGGTCAGCTCGCCCTTCTCGATGAAAAGTATCTTGTCCGAGTCGAGCACGGTCGAGAGCCGGTGCGCGATGACGAGGGTAGTCCGGCCCCGCATGAGGTTCTCGAGGGCCTTCTGCACCCACTCCTCCGAGGCCGAGTCGAGGCTCGAGGTAGCCTCGTCGAGCATGAGTAGCTCCGGGTCGCGCAGGAGGGCGCGGGCGATGGCGATGCGCTGCCGNNCGGGCAGCGGCATCCGTAGCTGCCGTGCGGCGAAGGAGCGGTAGAGCTCGTGGGTCGCGAGGAGCTCCTCGTGCCGCCCCGAGCCGGTCAGCTCGCCCTTCTCGATGAAAAGTATCTTGTCCGAGTCGAGCACGGTCGAGAGCCTGTGCGCGATGACGAGGGTAGTCCTGCCCCGCATGAGGTTCTCGAGGGCCTTCTGCACCCACTCCTCCGAGGCCGAGTCGAGGCTCGAGGTAGCCTCGTCGAGCATGAGTAGCTCAGGGTCGCGCAGGAGGGCGCGGGCGATCGCGATGCGCTGCCGCTGCCCCCCGGAAAGCTTCACGCCCCGGTCGCCCACGTCCGTATCGTAGCCCTGGGGCAGCTTATCGATGAACTCGTCGGCATAGGCCATCAGGGCCGCGTCGCGGATCCTCGCCTCGTCCTCCGCGACCTCGGCGCTCACGCCGTAGACGAGGTTGTCGCGGATCGTGCCGGCCATCAGGGGGCTGTCCTGCGGCACGTAGCCGATCTTGCCCCGCCACGACGAGAGCGAGTAGTCGCCGATCGGGCGCTCGCCCAGGAGAATGCTCCCTGAGTCGGGTTCGTAGAAGCGCTCGAGGAGGGAGAAGATCGTCGTCTTGCCGCCGCCGGAGGGGCCCACGATCGCCGTGACGCTCCCGGGCTCGAGCTCGAAGTCCAGGCCCTTCAATACGGGCTCCCCGGCCTTGTACGAGAAGCGGACGCCGCGGAAGCGTATGGCCTCGTCGACCGCTCCTAGCGCGAGACCCTCCTCGGGCCGCTCCTCGGGCGCCTCGAGGAGCCTGAGGATGCTCTCCGTCGCCCCCCTCGCCTTCTGCAGCTGCGTGACGGACATGGTGATCATCGTGACGGGCATGATGACCTGGATGAGGTAGAGGATGAAGGCCACGAGCGAGCCCGAGCTAAGCGCGCCCGAGGCGACCTGGGCCCCGCCGTAGCCGATCACGAGCACGAGGAGGGCCATCATCACCAGGGACATGAGGGGGCTCACCAGGGCGGAGACCGCGCCCTCGCGCACGCCGAAGGCCAGGAGCCTCCCGATCGCGGCCTTTCCCTCGCCGAACTCCCGCTCCTCGGCGTTCGAGGACTTGACGAGCCGGACCTCCGAGAGGACTCGTGAGAGGATGCCCGTGAAGCGCGCGTTCTCGTCCATCGTCTGGCGCGAGATCTTCCTCATCAGCCTGCCGAGGGGCATGATCGCGAGGACCGCGATCGGCAGGGCCGCCAGGATCACCAGGGTCATCCTCCAGTTGAGGTAGAGGAGGAAGGCCATGGCCCCCGCGACGGAGATGATGCCGTTCACGAAGCCGGCGAGGTTGTCGGTGATGAAGCCTTTGACGACCGCCGTGTCGTTGGTCATCCTCGAGACGAGGGCGCCCGAGCCGCTCTCGTCGAAGCGCGCGACGGGAAGGCTGAGCTCCTTGCGCCAAAGCCTCTCGCGGAGGGAGGCCACCACGCCCTGGCCCAGCTTCGCGAGGAGGAAGCCCGAGAGGGCCCCGGCCCCCGCCTGCACGAGGAAGGCGAGCGCGATGAGCAGGACCTGCGCCGCGCCGATCGCCGAGAGCGAGAAACCGTCCACGATGCCCTTGGTGAGCATGGGCACGAGGAGGCCGCCGATCGTCGAGGCCGCTCCCAGGGCGAGGGCCAGGGCCAGCAGGGGCTTCGAGGGCTTGGTCCCCGCGATAAGGCGGGCGAATTCCCCCAGGCTCGCCTTGGGCCCGGCATAGACCGAGTCGCTTCCGCCGTGCGGGCCTCCGCCCATGCGCCCGCCGCGATTGCTTGCATTTTCACTATCCATATATTCTCCTTAGGTTGAGGGGAATATACCCAAGCAATATAAACTGAGAGTAAACGGGGAAGGAAACGTTATCGGTAAAAGCAATGCCTCCGGCCATGCTCTCAACGCCGTCGGCGAGATCCGCAAGTTGGCCGAGCTATCCCGGGGATCCTCGAGGGAGATCGCATCCGTCTCGGAGGGCTTCGTGGTAGTCGCGGAACGCGCGGCTTCCTCCTCCACCCTCTCG
>DBTW01000008.1 GCA_002307245.1 Spirochaetaceae bacterium UBA1306
CCTTGGTCCAGCCCTCGACGACCACTTCGCCCCGCTTCTCGTCCAGGGCGGCGATGAGCCGATCGCGCGGCAGCTCGGAGAGGAAGTCCGGCGTCGCCATCGTGCCGAGCATCACCGCCCGAGCGCCCGCGTCGAGGTAGCGCAGGACCTTCTCCTTCGTGCGCAGGCCCCCGCCGACCCTGCAGGGATAGCGGCGGACGAGCCTCAGGACCAGCTCGCCGTTGTCGCCCGTGCCCAGCGCGGCGTCGAGGTCGACGATGGCTATCTCGCCCACGCGCGCATAGCGCTCCGCGACTTCCTCGGGATCGCCCACGTCGAGCGTCGGGTAATTGCCCCCGCGCAGCTGCACGGCCCTGCCGCCCTTGATATCGATGCTCGGGACTATCATATGCGAACCTCCATCCCCGCCGAGGCGAGGCCTTCCTTCACGCTTCCGATGCTGAGCTCCCGCCGGTGGAACACGCCGGCCGCCAGGAGGGCCCGGGCGCCGGAGCGCGCCCCGTCCACGAAGTGGGACGGGACCGAGGCCCCGCCCGAGGCGACGACGGGCACGCTCGAGGCGGCCGTCACCGCGCGCAGGAGCTCGAGGTCGTAGCCCGAGCCCGTGCCGTCGCGGTCCATGGAGGTGAGCAGGATCTCGCCCGCGCCGCGCCTGGCGCCCTCGCGGGCCCAGGCCACCGCCTCCAGCTCCGTGGCCTTGCGGCCCGCCTCGATGACCACCTCCCAGTAGGGCTTCGCGCTCGGCGCGACGCCGGAGGCGGGCGTCCGGAGCCGCGCGTCGATCGCGAGCACGACGCACTGCACGCCGAAGCGCGAGGCCAGCTCGTCGATGAGGCCCGGGTCGCGGACCGCGGCGCTGTTCACCGCGACTCGATCGGCGCCCGCCTCGAGTATGCGGGCATCGTCCGCGACGCCGCGTATCCCGCCGCCCACCGCGAGGGGTATGCCGATGGCCTCGCGGACGGCCTTGATCGACTTCAAGGCGGTGTTCCTGCCCTCGATCGTGGCCGAGATGTCGAGGAAGGCGATCTNNACCACCTCCCAGTAGGGCTTCGCGCCCGGCGCGGCGCCGGAGGCGGGCGCCCGCAGCCTCGCGTCGATCGCGAGCACGACGCACTGCACGCCGAAGCGCGAGGCCAGCTCGTCTATGAGGCTCGGGTCGCGGACCGCCGCGCTGTTCACGCCGACGCGGTCCGCGCCCGCCTCGAGGAGGCGTTGAGCGTCCTCCATAGTGCGCACGCCCCCGCCCACCATCAGCGGTATGCCGATGGCCTCGCGGACGCGGCGGATGGACTCGAGGGCCGTCCTGCGCCCCTCGATCGTAGCCGAGATGTCGAGGAAGGCGATCTCGTCCGCCCCCTCGGCCTCGTAGCGCGCGGACAGCTCGACGGGATCGCCCGCGTCGACGAGGTCCAGGAAGCGGACTCCCTTCACGACCCTGCCCCCGTTGACGTCGAGGCAGGGGATTACCCTGAGGGCACCGACCGATATCATAGCGCACTTCCTTTCGCCGGGCGGCCCGAGCCGAGCCAGCGCTCGATGAGGCCCTGTCCCCAGGGCCCGGAGAGCTCGGGATGGAATTGGCAGAGCAGGAGGCCGGGCCTCTCGGCCGCGGCCAGGAAACTCTCGCCGTAGACCGCGAAGCTGGCCCCGACCCCGGCCGGCGCCTGGGTGAGCCTGTACGAATTCGCGAAGTAGGCCCAGCCGTCGGCTACCAGCGACCGTCCGTCGGGGCTCGCCGCGCCCGACGCGAAGACGCGGTTCCAGCCGAGCTGCGGGACGGGGACGCATGGCGGGAAACGGCCGAGGCGGCCCTCGAGGATCGCCATGCCGCGCGCCCCGGGCGACTCTTCGCTGCCCTCGAAGAAGAGCTGCATGCCGGCGCAGACGCCCATTGTCGCGACGCCTCGGGCGGCGCGATCGCGTATCGCCACGTCCATGCCCGCGGCGCTGAGGGCCGCCATGGCGCTGCCGAAGGAGCCGACGCCCGGCACGACGGCGAAGGCCGCGCCCGCGAGGTCCTCGGCGTCGGGGGAAAGGTAGGGTAGGGCGCCGGCGCGGCGGAAGGCCGCCATGATCGACGCGAGGTTGGCGACGCCCGTGGCCGCGAAGGCGACCCGGGTCGCGGTCCTATCGGTCATCGCGTCCTCCCTTGAGGCCGGCGAAGGCCGCGGCCGCGGCTTCGTCGCCGAGCTCCTCGAGCCTGACGGCTCCCTTCGTGCTCTCCCCGGCGGAGCCCGCCGAGCGCTGCCCAAGGGCCTGCACCGAGCGCTGGTCCACGGCCTGCCCCGGCTTCTGCTCGACGGCGCAGGCTTCCTTGAACGCGAGGGCGAGGGCCTTGAAGGCCGCCTCGGCCCTGTGATGGGCGTTCTCGCCGGCGAGGACGTCCACATGGAGCGTCATCTTGGCCGAGGCCGCGAGGCTCCAGAAGAAGTGCTGGGCGTTCTCCCCGGCGAGGCCCCCGAGCCTCGCGCCCTGGAGGCCGAGCTCCGCGCGGCAGAAGGGCCTGCCCGAGAGATCGACGACGGCCCTCGCCAGGGCCTCGTCCAGGGGGGCGTAGGCCGAGGCGAAGCGCCTCGGGCGCGCCCCCGCGGCGACGCCCTTCGCGAGGGCGGCCGCCAGGGCCTCCCCCAGGGCGATCGCGCAATCCTCGGCGCTGTGGTGGTCGTCCACCTCGAGGTCCCCCCTGCATGAGAGGGCGAGCGCCCAGCCCGAGTGGACCGCGAGCGCGCCCAGCATGTGGTCGAGGAAGCCTATGCCGCTGTCGATCCTCGCCGAGGGTTCCGCCGGGTCGAGGTCGAGGGTCACGACGACCTCGGTCTCCCGGCTCTTGCGCCTCATCGACGCCCTGCGCGGCGCCGTTCCCGGCCCCGCCGGGACGATTCCCGCCTTCGCTTCGGTCATGCGAGCCTCCCTACGCTCTTCAACGCCGCGAGCAGGAGGGCGAACTCGCCCTCCTCCCCGGGACAGGTTATGCGAACCATGCCGGTTCGCGAGCTCTCGTCCTTGCCCACCCAGGAGCGGATCCTCACGCCCTCGGCGGCGAGCGCCGCGGAGAAGGAGGCGGCGTCGGGCACGAAGGCGGTCACGAAATTGGCCGAGCTCTCCCAGGTCCTCGCCCCCATCTCGGCGAGGGCTAGCCTGAGGAGTGGTCGCTCCCGCTTGACCTCGGCCACGAAGGCCAGCTTGGCCGCCTCGCCCTCGCTCATGGCAGCGAGGGCCGCCGCGACCGAGAAGGTGCACAGGGAGAAGGGCGGGCCCGCCTCGCGCAGCCGGGCGATGAGCCCGGCCGGGCCGGCGGCCCAGCCGGCGCGCAGTCCCGCGAGGCCGTAGGACTTCGAGAAGGTCCCGGTGGAGATCACGCCGGCCATGCCCAGCGCCGCGTCGTACACCCCGCGCTCGTCGTCGAAGTCCGAGTAGGCCACGTCGAAGAGGACGGCGGCGCCGACGGCCGCGGCGCCGCCGGCGAGCCTCGCGAGCTCGTCGGCCGCGATGACGCCGCCCCCGGGGCTGTCCGGGGAGCAGGCGATCACCAGGGCGGGCCTCTCCGCCTCGATCGCGGCGAGGAGGGCGGCGAGGGGGAAGGGGCCGTCGGGCTCGCGGGGCACGGAGACGTAGCGGGCGCCGGAGCGCTGGGCCGCGGCGGCGTACTCCTCGAAGGCCGGGGCGGTCGAGACGACCGTGGCCCCCGAGCGGCCGAAGGCCCTGACGGCGCGGTCGATCGCGTCGTCGGCCCCGGCGGTCGCGAGGACCCGCTCGGGCGCGAGGCCCATCTTGGCCGCCAGGGCGGCCTCGAGGGGCTTGGACTCGGGATAGCGTCGGAGGAGCTCGGGCGAGAGGAGGGCCGCGGCCGCCTCGGGCGGCAGGCAGGGCCTGCCCTCGTTCGCGTTCAACCGTAAGGTAGTGTTGGGCATGTCGTCCCTCCGCCTCAGGGCACGAGCTGCGAGAGCTCGGAGACCACGATGTCGCTGCCGCCGCGGCGCTTGATCTCGGGGATGAGGCCGGCGAGCGCGGCGCGCGGGGCGGCGACGCGGACGGCGAAGGCCTCGCCGCCCTTCAGCGGGGAGACGGTGGGCGACTTCATGAAGGGCAGGGCCTCGGTGAGCTCGGCGAGGCGCGACGCGGGCACGTTCACCTCGATCATGACCCGCTTGCGGGCCTCGAGCACCGAGCCCGCGAGGAGGACGAGGCTCTCGGCCGCGCCGCGTTTGCCCGGGTCGGCCATCGCCGCCCGGGAGGCGTACAGGCGCGTGGAGCTCTTCATGACCTCGTCGATGATCGCGAGGCCGTTGGCCTTGAGCGTCGAGCCGGTCGCGCAATTGTCCACGATGATGTCCGCGTCCTCGGGGGGGAAGACCTCGGTGGCGCCGTAGGAGCGCACGAAGACCGCGTCCGGCGCGTTGCGCGCCATCCACTCCCGGGCGATCGTCTCGTATTCGGAGGCCACCCGGAGCCCGGGTCGGGACGGGAGCTTGCCCCCGACCAGGAGGGCCGTCGGGGCGGCCACGACGATGCGCACGGGATCGAGGCCCGTGTCGAGGAGTTCGACCGCCCCCGAGCCGAGCTCGCGGGTCCAGTCGGCGCCCGCGAAGCCGACGTCGCGGCTCCCGAGGTCGAGCATCTCCACGATGTTCTGAGGCTTCAGGAATTTCGCCTCGAAGCGCGGCGGCCGCGCGTAGCCGTTGAGGCCCGCCTCGGCGCCAGAGGCGCCCACCTGCGGCCGGTAGCCCCGCTCGTCGGCCTTGACGGGCAGGCCGGCGTCCGCCAAGAGCCTCAGCACCTCGGCCTGCATCCTGCCCTTGGGCAGCCCCAATTCCAATACGACATCGCTCATCGCGGTCTCCTTTCTTCCAAGCGCCATAGAATCCGGCCGGCCGGCGCTCGGAATCCCGGAGGAATCCGTTTAAAACCGGAGCGCCGGCCCCATGAGGCCGGCGCTCCCGTAGACTGCGCTGTTGCTATCCAGCGCTCAAGCTACGGCACTGCGCGGCCCCGAAATATGGCCGTGATGATGCCGATGGCTGAGGCTGGAAAACTGGTCAGGCGTCTTCGAGTTCACGATAGCGCATGTTCTCATAAGGCCCGTGACTCTGTCAAGAGTAGCGCGCAAAGAGAATCCCGCCTTATCTTCGGGCGCGGCTTGCCCCGCGGCTCCCCCCTCGCTACTATTCTCCCATGCTGAAGCCTCCCCCGAGGGGACTCGCTACGGGCGTGGCGGAGCACCGCCGCGATCGCGAAGCGGGCCGCGTCGTGTATCCCGTCATCTCCCGCCGGTCGGGCGGCCTTTCCCTCGGCATCAATCTGTTCCCCGACGCCAAGCTCTGCAGCTTCGACTGCCCCTATTGCGAGGTCTTCCCCATCGCCCCGGGCATGCCGGGCTTCTCGATCGTCGAGCTCGAGTCCGAGCTCGGTGCCTTCCTCGATAGCTATGATCAAGGCCCCGCGCCCGAGCCCCTACGCGATATCTGTCTCTCGGGAAACGGGGAGCCCTGCCTCTCGCCCCACTTGGGCGGCGTTCTCGATCTTCTCGCCCGCTTCAGGGGGGACCTCCCCCTGCGCCTGGGGCGGCCGGAGATCGTCCTGATAAGCAACTCGAGCGGCTTCTCGGATCCCGGCGTCTCCGACCTCCTCGAGCGCTTCTATCGGGACGAGGGCCTCGTCGTGTGGGCCAAGCTCGACGCGGGGAACGAACGGCTCTTCCGCGCGATGTCTGGCCTAGGCGCGGCCGGCGGCCTTTCCTTCGACGGTATTGTCGCGGGGCTCCTGGCCTTTTCCCGACGAGTCCCCGTCGTCGTACAGACTATGCTCTGCGGGCTCGACGGCGCGGCGCCCTCCGCGTCCGACCTCGAGGATTACTCGGCCCTCCTCTCGCGCCTCGTCCGGGAGGGCGCCCGCGTGAGGGAGGTCCATCTGTATACCTTCGCGAGGCCCTGCCCGAGCGGGCGTTGCTCCAGCCTCGATGACGCGGCCCTCGCCGGGGCCGCCGCTTTCGTCCAGGCCTCGACCGGCCTTCGCGTCAGGGCCTTCGGCCGCTCCGACGAGCTGCCTCCGGCCTCGGACGGCGCGGCCTAGGCATGGTCGACCTCCACAGCCACTCCACGGCCAGCGACGGGAGCTACTCGCCCGGCGCCCTCGTCGCCCTCGCCCTCGAGCGCGGCCTCGGGGCTCTCGCCCTCACCGACCACGACTCGGTGTCGGGTCTACCCGAGGCGGAGGCCGCAGCCGCGGGCTCGGCCTTGAGGCTCATCCGCGGCGTCGAGGTCGAGATATCCTTCGGGCCCGGCGAATTCCACCTCCTCGGCCTCCGCCTCGAGGATATAGGAGGCGAGCTGGCCGAGGCCATGGACGCCTTGGCCAAGGCCCGCAACGACCGGAACGGGAAGATCCTCGCTCGGATGCGCGACGCTGGCTTCCCCGCCACCATGGAGGAACTGCGCTTGGTCGCGGGGGAGGGCGTCGCGGGCCGGCCCCACATCGCGGCCCTCCTCGTTGAGCGCAAGGCGGTGCGCACGAGGCAGGAAGCCTTCGACAAGTACCTTGCCAAGGGCCGGCCCTTCTACGAGTCCAAGGAATGCCTCGAGCTGGGCGTGGCCATGCGGATGATGCATGACGCCGGCGGGTTGGCGATCGTGGCCCATCCCCTGTCGCTCTTCGTCTCCTGGGGCAGGCTCGCCTCCCTCATGGACGAATGGAAGGAGCTCGGGATCGACGGCATCGAGGCTTTCCACCCGACGGCCAAGATCGGCCAGTGCCGGCGCGTCGAGAGGATGGCCCGCGAGCGAGGCTTCCGAGTCACCGCCGGCTCCGATTTCCATGGGGCCATCAGGCCCGACCGCAAGCTCGGCAAGACCGCGGGCGGCCTGACCATCGGCGACGAGTACCTGGCCGAGATCGGCCTCGCCTAGCCCTTGGCCCCGGGTTCCCTCTCTACGTCTTCCTTCCTCCGCTTCTGCGAAGTCGCCGGCGAATCGTAGGCCTGGTTATAGACCTCCCCGGCCGCGAAGAAGAGCATGAGGATGAGGGGCCCGAGGACCAGGCCGTTGAAGCCGAAGATCTTGAGGCCCCCCAATATCGAGAAGAAGATGAGGAGCGGGTGTATCTTCAGCCTTTCGTGGAGGAGCATCGGGCGGAGGAAGTTGTCGAGCGAGCTGACCAGGACTGCCGAGAGGCCGAGGAAGAGGAGCGCCTTGGGGATATCGCCCCCGAGGGCGATGCCCGCCGCCACCGGTATCCAAACGAGCGAGGTGCCTATCATCGGGATGAAGGCCGCGACCAGGGTGAGCGAGGCCAGGACGAGGGCGCCCTTCACTCCCATGAAGACGCAGATGAGAAAGAGCATGACGGCCTGGAAGAAAGCGACGAGGAAGTAGCCCTTGAGGAGCTGCTTGCCCGTGTCCCGCAGCTTGCGCAGGAAGAGCGTGGTGTAGGCGTTCTCGATCGGAATGGCCTTGATGAAGGTGCGGGCCAGGTGCTCCCCGTCCATGAAGAAGAAATAGAGGGTGAAGACCATGAAGGCGAGGTTGACGAGGATCCCCGCCGCGTCCTTGATGATCGTGCCCGAGATGCCGATGATCTGCCCGGACCTTCCCGACAGGAAGCGCTTGAGCTCCGTGACGATGTCTATGCTCGCCAGGTTGAGCTGCCCGTCGCTCAAGCGGTAGATAAAGCCCCCGATCGCCCCGTTGGGGGAGAGGTCGAGTATGCCGGGGTTCTGCTCGATGGCCTTGAGGATCGCGCCCGCCAGCTCGCCGACCTGCCTGAGCACGGCCTTCCCGAGGAAGATGGCCGGGACGACGATGAGGACGACGGCGCCCAGGGCGAAGCTCCCGGCCAGGATCGTCTTCGTGATGTCCCGCCGCTTCTTGCCGTCGCGCCGCGTCGCGGCGCGGTCGTAGGGCTTGTAGAGGAAGACGTAGATCAGGCAGGACCAGAGAATGATGGTTATGAAGGGATAGAAGAGCCTCGCGACGAGGAAGAAGAGGCCGAGGAAGAGGCCCAGGAATGCGAGCTTGCGTACGCGGGAGCCGTTCATTGGAGTCACTCCTTCAAGAGCCTCGGCAGCCCGTACAGCCGAGCACATGGATGTGCTTGCGGCCCGGGCCTAGCCCCGGCGAGGCGGGGCGCTCGAAGTAACGCGCGACGACCCAGCCCTCGGCGTCGAGGGCTCGGTCGCATACGGGGCAGATCCGAGGCGCCGATGGCGTGGCGGGCCAGCAATGCACGCATCCGAATATATGCATGATCCTGTCGGCCTTGCCCGGAAATAGCTGGGACTTAACCCGCTCGCCCGGGCCGAGGATGGAGGCGCACAGGGGACAGCTGCGTTGCCCCTCGCGCGCGGCGTCGACGCCCTCGATCTTCCTCCCGCGCCGGGCGCGCGCCGCGGAGGCGAGCCGGCCGAGCAGGAGAAGGCAAGCCGCCAGAAGCGAGGCCGCGAGTGCCGCGGCGACCAGTATCTCCATCTATCCCACACTATAGTTGCATACAGCTCGCGTCTGCTAGCCCGGGCCGCCCTCATCCGCTGCCCCCGGGCTTGCCCAAGGCGAGCCCGGCGCCCCATACTCGGGCTCATGGGAACGCTCCTCCTCGTGGCGACGCCGATAGGCAACCTCGGCGATATCACGATCCGCGCCCTCGAGGCCCTCAAGTCGGCCGACGCGATAGCCTGCGAGGACACGCGACATACGATCAAGCTTCTCTCCCATTTCGAGATTCGCAAGCCCCTCCTGTCCTGCCACGCGAACGACGAGGAGCGGGGCGCGGCCCGCGTCATAGCCCTCCTCGACGAGGGTAAGACCGTAGCCTATTGCAGCGACGCGGGCACGCCGGGGCTCTCCGATCCTGGGGCCATCCTCGCCCGCCGTGCCCGCGAGGCGGGCCACGCCGTATCGCCCCTGCCGGGTCCTTCCGCCTTCGCCGCCCTCGTGAGCGCCGCCGGCATGGGCGGCCGCTCCTTTCTTTTCGACGGCTTCCCTTCGCCCAAATCGGGCCGGCGCCGCTCCAGGGTCGCCGAGCTCATGGGCCGCGGGGAATCCTTCGTCCTGTACGAATCGCCCTACCGGATAATCGCTTTAATGGAAGAAATAGCCATCGTCGACCCGGAAAGGCGCGTCTGCCTCGGTCGGGAGATGACCAAATTGCACGAGGAATTCATCTCAGGCACAGCTTCGGAGGTCCTCGACTCGCTCAAGGAAAAAGAGGAGATGCGGGGCGAATTCGCGGTGCTTGTCGCCGGTTCGGAATTGGCGTAAACTATTTGTGTGTAACCGCCGATAATTTCCATGAAAGGCAGGGGAGCGAGATGACCATAGACCGGCTGAACTCCATAGACCCGATCCGGGACCCCCAGAAGCCGTCCCTCGGCGGAAAAGCCGAGAAGGCTAACGGTGGCGATTCCATCTCCATATCCTCGGATGCAGCCCAGAAGGCCGAGCTCTTCAAAGCGCTCGAACTGGCCAAGGCCGCCCCCGAGACCAGGTCGGACCGCATCGCGGAGCTCAAGGCCAAGATCAACGAGCCCTCGTATATGAGCGATGCCGTTCTTGGCATGACGGCCGATCGCATCATCGACCAGCTCTTCGACAGCTGATCGCATCGCTTCGCGTTAGGGCTCTTCGCGGCCCTGGAGCCTGGCGGCGCGCGGCGCATAGTTAAGGCAATTCAAGGCGGGAGCGAGACTTCCGCCTTTTTCTTTGCCTTGGGGAGGTTCGAGGATGCCCGATTTCAGCTTCAGCGTTCGTCCTCGGATATGGGTCGGTCCCGACGCGATCCTCCGCCTTCCGCTCCTCGCGGGCGAACTCGCGGGCGAGGAGCATGCCCGATGCATGCTCGTTGTGGATCCCCTCCTCTACGAATCCAAGTCCGTCGATCGCATCACGGCCCTCCTCGAGGAGCGGGGCATCCAGGTCCTGGTCTTCGACGAAGTGCCGGATCGCGCGACGAGCCGAGTGGCCGAGGACGCCCTTCGTCTCGTCCGGGGCTCGCGGGCGCCCCTCGTCATCGGGCTTGGCGGCTTCAAGACCCTGATGGTGGCCAGGACGGCCGCAGCCCTCGCCCTGGGCGAGATGGATGTCGATTCCCTCCTGGATGGAGCCGAGATCCGGTCCCCGCGCGTTCCCCTCATCGAATTGCCGACTTCCCTTCGCCACCCCTTCATGACCCAGGATTGCATCCTCCTCACCGACGGACGGGACCGCCGCGTGCGCCTCGCGCGCGTTTCCGGCTCGGCCCCCGCCGCTTGCCTCGTCGATCCCGGGCTTTCGGCTTCCTTGCCGCCCAAGCTGGCGGCTTCCTGCGTAATCGCCAGCCTCCTCGGCACGGTGGAAGCCTATGTCTCCACCAAGTCCTCGTTCATGAGCGACATCCTCCTCGAAAAATCGGCCTTGTCCCTGGCGGCGGCTTTGGACGGCCTCATCGCCAGGCCCGACGATCCCGCCGCCCGCGCCGAAGCCTGGAAAGGCGCCTTCCTCTCGGCCCTTGGTCAGGGCATGAGCGCTCCGGGCCTTGGAAGCGCCGTTTCCCTCGCCATCAACGCCCGTTGGCCCGTGCCCAAGGCGGCCCTGGCCGCCATACTCTTGCCTTATTCCATGGAGCTGGCCTCCAAGAGTCGGCTCGAGAAGATCGCGGCCCTCGCTGCCCTCTTCGGGCAGGACGTCTCCGAGGCCAGTCCTCAGGAAGCGGCGTCCAAAGCGGTGGAATGGCTGCGCACTCGGCTGGGCCTCCTCAAGATCCCGTCCCGGCTCAAGGACTTCGACCTTAGCCTCGACCGCCTGGTCGAATCGGCCCGCGACGCGAGGGAGCTCGATTTCATGAACTATCTTCCGCGCGCCGCCTCGGTGGACGACGTCTTCGACTTCATAAAGACCGCATTTTAGCCACCCAATGATCCCCATTCCCAAGCTCGCGAAGCTTGCGCCGCGCCACCGGATGCGGAAGGCCGCCTTGGTGCTCGGTGAGCTGGAAAGATCCATGCTCAGCCAAGCCGGCGATCTCGAAATTCGCTACG
>DBTW01000041.1 GCA_002307245.1 Spirochaetaceae bacterium UBA1306
CCAGGTCGGCGCCGACGTCCGCGGCTTTGGTGTAGATGCCGCCGCCCACGCGCATGAAGAGCGCGAGGAGGGTGCCGCCGAAGCCGAAGCCGAGGAGGGCCTCGTAGGCCTGCTCGCCGAAGGTCATGAAGATGATCGTGCCGCCGAGGAGGCCGAGGCCGTCCGTGAGCATGCCCGTGATGGTGCCGGTGCGGTAGCCGAGCTGGAGGGCGTCGCCGTAGCTCGTGCGGGCGGCGGCCGCTACGCGGAGGTTACCCTGCGTGGCGAGGCGCATGCCGACGAAGCCGACGCACCAGGAGAAGGCCGCGCCGAAGACGAAGCAGAGCGAGCGGCCCCAGTGGAACCAGGGATCGGGGCTCGAGGCCGTGAAGTACAGGATGACCGCGATGACCACGATGAGGGGGGCGATCTTCTTGAACTGGGCGCCGAGGTAGGCGTTGGCCCCCTCGCGCACGGCCTGGGCGATCTCCTGCATCTTCTTCGTGCCCTGGTCAGCCTTGCGGACCTGGCCCACGAGGAGGAGGGCGTAGAGAAGGCCGGCCACGGCGATGCCGAGGACGACGAAGAGGGCGGCGCGCTCGACGCCGGAGAAATTGGAGCTGGGATCGAGAAAGGCGAAAGGCTTGAACGTGGGCTCTCCCGTCGCGACGTCGGTCGTGGTCTGGGCGCCCAGCAGGGCGACGAAGACCGTGAGACCGAGGAGGACGACGAGGGACACCGCGAGGCTGCGGCGGCTCTTCCGCTTGCTGCCTACACTGCGTGATCCGATCATATAGAACCTCGATGAGTATGGATTTGCACCTTTTCCGCAAAAGCGGAAATTGGGATAAGGTAAGCATAAATATCGAACTTTGCCAAGACGTGAAACGGGTATGGCGGGGAGAATTGTTCCGTTTTTATCAAATAATGCATAAAAAATGAAATTGGCCGGTAAGCAAGGGCCGGGCCCGCCCGGAACCTTCCAATATCAGGCACTTCGCCCAGGAGTCAGTCCATATGAAAGACCTCCCGTAGGTCCTTGCAGACGGGGGAGCCGTCCGGATTCGTGTCCATGAGGTCCTTCATATAGTCCCACCAGGTGCGCATGATGGCCTTGCCGGCCAGTTCATCGCCTGTATTTCCGGACTCGAGCTTCTGGAAGCCGAAAAGGCTCAGTGTCTCCGGATCGAGGAAGATCGAGTAATCCGAAATGCCGGCGTCCTGCAGGAGCTTGGTCAGCTCGGGCCAAATGGCGTCATGTCGCCGCTTATATTCCGCCTCGAAACCAGGCTTGAGCTGCATCTTAAAGGCCTTGCGCTGCATACGCACCTCCGTTTCCTCCGCTACCATCCTGGCCTCATCTCGTTCGGCCGTTCCTCGCGGCTATGTTCCTGTGTTCACCGATGAGCGATACTTTTCCACTTCCCAGTTGCGGATAAAGTCGATCTTTTCCTTCGCCATATGCTCGGGCCCGCCAAAGCTTTCGGCGTAGACGGCGACTTTGCATGCGTCGATATAGAGCAGCATGGCTTTTTCCGCCGAAGCGGCATCGGTCGCGCAGGAAAAGACTCCGAGGTTCTTTATCACTATTACCCGAGGTAAGGCCCTATTCCGCCCAATAAAATCCGCCCAGGCAGTCTCGATCGAAGCAGGATCGTCGACGCGGAGGAATTCATGGCCGGCATAGACGATATGGTCGGGAGTGAAAGCCGAGCTCAAGGGCGTGAAGCTCGACGCCGAGGCGCCGAGCTGGAGGGTCTCGGCGTCCGCACGGAAGCGAATCGCCGATCCGGGCGCGAGGCGAGCGAGCGTGGCCGCAGCCTCGGCTAGCGCGCGGGCGTCGACCGCCCGTGCCTCGAGCTCGGGGCGTCGCCCCGCTTTTGAAAGCACGGCCGACATGATCCGCGCGGATAAGTCCTCGATCTCCGCCGGGCTCTCGCCCGCGACCAGGAGCCCGTGGTTCCGCATGAACATGATGGCGGGGGTCCTGCCATGGCGGGAACGGAAAGTCTCGAGGGCCTCGCGCACGGTCTTGGCGAGTACGTAGCCAGGGTCGACGAAGGGCACCCAGATCCCCTCCTCGCCGAAGAGGCTCTCGAAGGCGGCCTGGCCCGCCTTCCCGCAGGTGATGCCGTTCACGGCCGCGGGGTGGGTATGGACCACGTAGGCCTGGGGGAAAAGCCCGTGCATGAGAGTCTCGACCGAGGGACGCTTGGACTCGCCGGGGCGGCGGGCGGCCATGAGCTCGGCCAGGGCGGCCGCCTCGCGGGCCTCGGTATCGGCGGGATAGGAAGCCGCCCACATGGCGTCGAGGCGCGCACGGTCGATGGCGCAGAAGCCTGCCGCGTCTATGGTCGCGAGGGAGGTCCCGGAGGCCTTCACGAAAAGCTCCCCCGCTTCCTTGAACGAGGTGTTGCCGCCCCCGGCGAGAACCCACTCGGGATCGGCGCCGAAGCGCCGCGAGAGGGCGACGAGCTTGCTTAAGTCCGCCATCCTCAGCTCCGCTTCGAGAGGACGTCGCGCTCGTAGTCCTCGACCATCCCGATAAAGGCCGAGTCCTCGCAGATGCCCGAGCGGCGGCAATACTCGTCCCAGACGGCGGCCCAGGGAAGGCTTTTCGCCTCCTCGAGGAGGGCGAGCCTGGCGAAGCCGTCGCCCTTGGCATCCGCGGAAAGGAGGGCGGCGCGGGGCTCCAGGTAGGCGGCGAGGAGGGCCTTGCGGGTCGAGCGGGCGCCGATGGACCAGGCGCCGACGCGGTTTATCGAGGCGTCGAAGTAGTCGAGGCCGACGCGCACGCGATCCAAGGCTTCCGAGCGGACGAGCTCGCGGCAGAGGTCGCCGAGATCGTCCGTGAGGGTGACGACGTGGTCGGAGTCCCAGCGCATGGGGCGGCTCACGTGAAGGAGGACGCCGGTCACGAAGGGCAGGACCGAGCTGATCTTGTCGGCCACGCTTTCGGTCGGGTGGTAATGCCCCATATCGAGGGTGACGAAGAGCCGGCGCGTCGCGGCGTAACCCAGGTAGAACTCGTGGGAGCCGACGACGAAGGACTCCGAGCCGATGCCGAAGAGCTTGCCCTCGATGGCGTCCTCGAGCTGGGAAGCGGGGTATTTGTCCGCGTAGATCGCGTCGAGGGACTGAAGGAGGCGCTCCCTGTAGCCCGCGCGGTCCACGGGGCTGTCCTTGGCGCCGTCGGGGATCCAGAGGTTGTGGACGCAGGGGCCGCCCTGGGCGGCGCCCATGGCGGCCGCTATCCGGCGGGCGCGCCTAACGTGCTCCACCCAGAAGGCGCGGACCGATCGGTCGCGGTGCGAGAGGGTATAGCCCTCATCGGCGAGGGGATGGGAGAAGAGGGTGGAGTTGAAGTCGAGCTTGACGCCCTTGGCCTTCGCCCAATCGATCCACGACTTGAAGTGAACGACGTCGATGGCGTCGCGGTCCACTTTCTTGCCGGCGAATTCGTTGGCGAATTCGCCATAGCTCGCGTGGAGGTTGACGCGCTTGGCGCCCGGGACGAGCCTCAGGACTTCCTCGAGATCGGCGCGGAGCTCGGAGGGACCGCGCGCCTTGCCGGGGTAGTTGCCCGTCGTCTGGATGCCGCCGC
>DBTW01000201.1:0-16566 GCA_002307245.1 Spirochaetaceae bacterium UBA1306
CGCGCCCAGGATCCCCGCGCGATAGGCGCTCTCAGTGAATGTTTTTTTCCCGCATTATTTGCTTTGGCGGCTATACCATACTATTATTGGGTTATGACCAAGACTGAAACCGCGATCCTGGAGTCCAAGACTCCCGAGGATTACATCGACCGTTCCCTCAAGGCTCGCCTTACCCCGGCCGCGAAGGCTAAGCTCGCGCGCCAATGGATGGAGGCGACGGGGTATTCGAAAGAGGATATCCTCCGCGCCCGCAACCGCCATCCCTATTGGAAGCGCAAAAAGATGGAGGGTTCGGCCGAGCGCACGAGGCGCAGGCTCGCGGCCCACGACTACTCGGGCGGGGGCTCCGTAGCCTGGGATGCAGCCCTCGTGACGGAATTCCTCGGCCTTAACCGTCGGGGTGGCGATGGACGCTACGAGCACAAGGACTGGCAGTTGGCCGAGCGCTTCGGCGCTACCATCCCCTCGATCCAGTACATGCGGCGTAAGCTCAGCAAGGTCGAGGGCCTTCTGGGCGCGCGGGCATCCCAGGGAAAGATGGTGGACTATCTCCTGCGCGCCGAGTCCGTGCTCTCGCGCGGGAAGGAGGCGGTCGAGGACATAAACGCCGCGCGCAAGGCCAGTGCCTCTTCCGCCAGGAAAGCTTTCGCCAAGAAGGCCCCGGCCAGCAAAAAGGCCGGTCCGAAGAAAGCCGCACCGAAGAAGACTCAGGCTAAGGCGGCTGCGAAATCCAAGGCAGGAAAGCCGGTCGCGGCCAAGCCCAAGGCACTGGCAAGGGCGGCCAAGAAGAGGCGCTAGCCTTTCCGGTCAATTCTTTTACAAGCCCGGTTTAAACGCGGCGCGCCAAGAGGCGTGCCGCTTTTTTTTGCATGAAGCGCCTCGCTAGGCCTTCGGTGGGCGCGAGTCCCTGCAGCGAGGGGCGTTCAGTGCAGGCCTGCCGGGGCATCGCCGAAGGGATTGGCTCGGTCCAGGACTTCTCGGATGGGCGCGTTAGCCGCGCTCAAGAGGCCGGGGTCGGCCTCGAGCATGGCGAAGGCCTCGGAACGGGCCTCCTCCAGGACCGCTGCGTCGCGGATGGGATCGGCGATCGAGAGCCGGAGGAAGCCCGACTGGGCGGTGCCGGCTATCTCTCCGGGGCCGCGGATCCGCAGGTCCTCCTCGGCGAGGGCGAAGCCGTCGGACATGCCGAGCATGGCCTTCAGCCGGGATTTCGCCTCTTCGGTTATGTCGGCCGAGTAGACGAGGAAGCAATAGGACTGCTCCGCCCCGCGGCCGACTCGTCCGCGCAGCTGGTGCAGGGCGGCCAGGCCGAATCGCTCGGCGTGCTCGACGACCATGGCCGCGGCGTTAGGCACGTCGACTCCGACTTCCACCACGCTCGTGGCCACGAGGATGGAGACCTCGCCCTTCGAGAAGGCTTCCATCGTGGCCCGCTTGTCCTCTTCCTTCAACCTCGAGTGTATGAGCCCGACCCTGCGCCCGGGGTAGGTTTCCTTCGCGAGCCGCTCGGCCATGGCCTCGGCGTTCTTGAGCTCCAGCTTCTCCGACTCGCCGATGAGCGGGTAGACGAAGTAGGCCTGCCTGCCCGCTTCGAGGAGGTGGCGCACGAAGTCGTAGACCTTGACTTCGTTGCCCGCCTTCGCGAGGTGGGTGACGATGGGCTTCCGGCCTGGGGGCATGGTATGGATGGCGGATACGGCGAGGTCGCCGAAGACGGTGAGGGCGAGGGTCCTCGGGATCGGCGTGGCGGTCATCATGAGGAGGTCGGGCAGGGGGCCCTTGCGCGAGAGGGCGAGGCGCTGGAGCACTCCGAAGCGATGCTGCTCGTCCACGACGATGAGCCTGAGGCTCTTGTACTCCACGTCGTCGGAGAAGAGGGCCTGGGTACCGAGGACCAAGTCCACCTCGCCATTCTTCAGGGCGGCGAGGAGGGGGCGCCGCGACCGGTCGTCGACGTTGCCGGAGAGGAAGGCGAGGCGGACGCCCAGCGGCTCGAGGAGACGGGCCGCGGTGGCCGCGTGCTGTCGCGCGAGGAGCTCCGTCGGGGTCATGATGGCCGCCTGCCCCCCGGCCTCGATGGCGTCGAGGCAGGCGAGGAAGGCTACGAGGGTCTTGCCCGAGCCGACGTCGCCCTGCAGGAGACGGGCCATGGGCCGGGGCGAGGCCATGTCGGCGGCGATCTCCGTCGCGGCCTCGACCTGGCCCGAGGTGAGCTCGAAGGGCAGGCGCTGGACGAGGCGCTTCTTGAGGAGGCCCTCGGGCGGGCGGCGGTCCACCTGGACCTCGCGGCGGCGCATCGCCCGGCGCGCCACCGCGACCTGGAAGTAGAAGAGCTCCTCGAAGACGAGGCTCGCCCGGGCGGCCGCGAGCTCGCTCGAGTCCTTGGGAAAGTGGACCGCGCGCAGGGCGTCGCGCTTGGGCATGAGGCCGCGCCGTTCGCGCAGGGCAGCGGGCAGCTCCTCCTCGACCTTGGCTCCGTACTCCACGAGGGCGACCTTGGCGAGTCGCCTAAGCTGTCCCTGGTTGAGGCCGTCGGTGAGGGGATAGACGGGCAGTATGCCCGCCGCGGGGGACCGGCCTTCCTCGAGGCTCTCGATGTCGAAGGCCGAGGACTGGATCTGGCCGTAGCGGTAGGTGAATTTCCCCGTCACAGCCACGCGCGAGCCGATCGGCAGCTGGCCCTCCAGATAGGATCGATTGAAGCAGACGAGGACCGCGCCGGCCGTCTCGTCGCGTATGGTCACCTTGAGGGTCCTCATGCGACCGAAACCGAACCAGTCGTGGGCCATCACTTCGGCGATGGTATGCACGCGGCTTTCGCGTGCGTAGGAGGCCAGGGGGGAGAATACCGTGCGATCGTCGTAGTCCCTGGGATAGAGAAGGATGAGGTCGGCTACGGTATAGACGCCGAGCTTGGCGAGCTTGGCCGAGACTGAGGCGCCCGCGCCCTTGAGGACGGTGACCGATTGGCCGAGCTCGCGGAGGAACAAAGGCGGCTCCTGGTATCGTGCATTGAGGCGGGACTGTGACCCGCTCCGCCCTTGATATATAGTGTATATCGCGTCGCGGCCGCAATCCCGCGCAGCTTGAAATGAGGGGGGCATTATACGATTCGTCGTCCGTCCCTTCTTCCGTCCGTCGATCCCGGATCGGGCGTCCAGCCCGCGGGCGCCGCGAGGGCGAATCCACTTACCCGCGCGGTGCTCGCTTCGGCCTTGGGCGCCCTCATCTTGTCGCCGGGCTCGGCCCTCGATCTCGGCTTCGGCGGCAGCCTCGGCACGGATTATTCGATTGCCCTCGCCTCTGGCCTGGAAGACCGCGCGGGTTTCCGCTTCTTCCCCCTCTTCAACGCCTCGGGAAGCCTCGGGCCTCGCGAGGGATCGGGGGCCGTCTGGGAACTCCGCGCCGAGGGCAGGTTCGAGGGTGGAACCACGCCGGCCCGCACGGGCGCCAGGCTCGAGTCCTTGCGCGGCAGCCTAACTTACGGCCCCCTCGGGCTGGAGCTCGGCTATGGAACGGACAGCGCGCCCGCGGCCGAGGTCTTTCCTCAAGCGACCTTCCTCGGTCCCAGCGACCCCCTCTCCCTGCTCTCCTCCGGCGGCGTTTCGGCCGAGCGCCGCGGCGAACCCTACGCCCAATGCGATCTGCTCCTTGATCGCGTCAAGGCGAGCATCCTCTGCGCCCCTTTTAGGCCCGAGCTCGTCCTGCCGGACCTGGACTCGCCCTGGTTCCCCCCGAGCTCGGTTCCCTCGAGCTTTGCGATGTTCGATGGGATCTATACCCTAAAGTCCCTTTCCTACGAGAACGCGGATGAGAATCGATGGTGTCTCGAGCCCTCCTACCTCGCCTCCGCCAGCGCCAGCCTCGGACCGGCCGACCTCGACCTGCGCTATTTCCATGGACGCGAGCGACAGGCCTTTCTCTGGGGGCGCGTCGATATAGATAGCGTTCGCGGCTACTCCGTCTACCTCCAGCCCAATCGAGCCATCGTGGATTCACTGGCGCTCTCCTCTACCGTGGTCGAGGGCCCGTTTCGCCTTTGGCTGGAGACTTCAGCCACCAGAGGAGCTTCCCTGGCATCGGGATCGGTGGAATGGAGGATTGGCTCCTTGAGCGAGTATTGCCTGAGCTCAGACTTCTCCGAGACCGAGTTCGCCCCGATCGTGAACCGCGATCGGCTCGGGCTTACGCTCGGGGCGAGCTGGAGCCCGGGAATCTCATCAGGCACACTCGTCGCCTTTGCCGAAGGCTGTTATGCCGCCTATCGCGACGCGCCGGCCGATTCGGACCTGCCCGCCCTATCGCGCGCAGTCGCGCTCGGGCTAAGCGGCGCCTTTTTCGAGGAAAGACTCGACCTAAGCTTGAAAGGAATCGTTTCCCTTAAGGACGGCAGTAGGGCGCTGAGGCCCGCAATCGGAACGCGCTTCGGAGCGGAGGGGCGCCTCGAGCTATCATCGCTTTTGCTTTTCGGGGACGAATCGAGCGAGCTTGGCCAATACTCTAGTCAGCGCTTCCTTGCACTGTCGTTAACCCAGCAATTTTAAAATATATAATAACTTAACGTTAGTATTTAGATACTATACATTTTCGCTGTTAAGAACGTAGTGATAATGTATTATTTCAATTAAAAGTATTAATAACTTGCCATGTGGGCAATTTGGCGTATATAAGTATATAAATCTTTTATTAATATGGAGGGATCATGAAACGATCAAGATTGATTGCGGCTTTCTGTTTGTTGTCAGCTTTTCTTATTTCCGCATGTGGCGGAGTCGATGGCGGTGGCGGCGGTACTACGGTGACCCCCTATTCAACGACGGTCGTCAATGACTTCATCGCCCTCCTCAACTCGAGTAACCTCTCCTCTAGGGCGATTAGCGTCAAGCTCAGCAGCACTCAAATCAGCTATATCCGCTCGACGGCCATCGCCAGGATCAGCACCGATGGCCTTACCAACTCGACCGATGTCAGCAAGATCCTCGGCTCGATGATAGACGGCGCCGGAACCGCTATCGAGACGATCAACTCCACGGCCGACGCCACGGGCGTCCTCGCCATCGCCGCTCGCAGCGCGGTAATGACGATCGATTCGGCCTCGACGACCCAGCTGGCGGGCAGTAGCGCCCAAGACGTGGTCGCGAGAATCACGACGAGCACGGTCAAGAAAGTATCGGACGTGGCCAGCGACTCCATGGCCCTTTCGATAAAGGCCGAGATAGTCTCCGAGGCGGTCTCCGCCATCGGCTCCACGACGACGCTCAAGACCAGCACGACCTTGGTCGCTGCCATCGTTACGAGCGTCGTCACGCAGGAATCCGCCGTCGGTTCCGATTCGGTGCGCGCGGTCCTCGCCGCCGCTACGACGGCGGCCTATGGCCTGGCGAACGCTCCCGCCACGACCGCCGCGTCGCTCGCGATCGCGGCGACGACCGCGATCGCCACGGTCGCCCAGAACAATTCTTCCGTCCAATCGACGGTTACCGCCCTCTATGCAGCCGTAGCGGTCTCGATTTCCGAGAACGCCCCGAACTCGGATGTGGCAAACCTTTCGACGACGATAACGACAGCCGTTTCCGATGCCGGGGGATCAGCCAGCGACATCCCGAGTAACCTCGATACTATCATCTCCGAGATGGCTCCTACCGCCAAGGCTAGCGCGTCCCCCACGGGCTTGACCGCGGCCGGTACCATCACGCTTTCTTCTTCCGGCAGCACGGCCGGATCTCCTTATTCGGCGTTTACCTACAGTTGGGCTTGCGTTTTCGGCCATGGCCCTACGGTCGCTCCGAACGGGACCATAGAGTTCCTCACTCCCTCGTCCTCGGGAAGCTATGTCTATCGGCTCACCGTTCAGAACGCAGGCGGCAATAAGATTGACACGGCCGATGTCTCGATCACCGTGGCCATTCCGGAGCCGACGACGCATTCGATCGC
Organism: Spirochaetaceae bacterium UBA1306; assembly: GCA_002307245.1. Lineage (GTDB taxonomy): Bacteria > Spirochaetota > Spirochaetia > Treponematales > Rectinemataceae > UBA1306. Next base: position 5,935 of record DBTW01000201.1, read on the forward strand.
CCAGGCTATTTCCTACATAGAGGCCGGGGACTACGACGCGGCCAAGGCCGAGCTTTTAGCCGTCAGCGTCTCTTCGTCAGCGGAGGCTGGCCAGGCAAAGCTCTGGAAGACCTTCCTCGACCTCGCGTCGGTCGCCGTAAACAAGGATATCGTCTCTCTCGCCCAGGATAATTTCGGCTTCGTCGGCTATCCTAATACGCTAAAAACCCTTTTCTCAGATGCTTGGTTCTCGAAGCAATGGTATGGAAGTAGGCAAGGCTTCGTAAAGTACGGCACGGTAGCCCAGGCCAAGGCCGCGAAGCTTTATGAGTTTTATGTTCCATTCACCGAATCTTCGTCGACATCCGACGGATTTATTTGGGGCTACAGTTTAAATTCTGACAATGCGTCCAGCGGCGTTTGGAGCTACTTTGCCGCCTGGAGCGACAGCAGTACGCAGCTTGCGAGAGTCGACTATTACGATAGTAGCGAACAATACACTGTGTCCGGTTCGTCCTCCATCGCCCTGCCTCCTGATACATCGACCGCCTATGTTAAATATGATAATATCACCGACCTTGCGAACCCAGCGTCCATGCTTCCCGCAATAAGCGCCCCGAGCTGGGCGAGCAGCCTGGTCAAATATCAGGGCAACTCCCTTAGCGCCTACCCGCTCTATATAATCGCCAATGTTATCGACCGCAACCCGAGCGGCCTTAACGCGATGGTCGACAAGGTCTTGAGCGGAGCCTTCGGAAGCGATTTCGATAGCGTCGTCGCGGCGATTAAGGATATGCCGAGCAGCCTGTCGATCACCATCCCCGGCTCCATGACGGAGAATGATGATTTCGACCTCGCGATCTCGAAGGACGAGCTTCTCGCCTACGCAGGATCGCTGGAGATCCTCAAGGGCTACTTCCAGTACATCGCCTCCTATAACTTCAATACCGATCTTTCCGCCTTCAAGATCGATGAGCTTTTCGGCGGATTATCCACAAACATTGGTAGCTATGGCGATGATTTGCCCAGCTATGCCTTGACGATCATGAATGCCTACCCAAAGGGCATCCTCGGCACCGGCATCCTGGCCAATCGCAGCCAGGCGACGCGCAATGCCTCTCGCGCGAGCATCGTCCAGGGCGTCACCGATATCTACACCGCCGGCACCGCTCTTTCCGCGAAGCTCAAGGACGGCAGCTACGATACGCTGCTGACGATGGCTCATTCGAAGATGACGGGAGAAGATCTCGCAGGGATAATCGACGGCTACCTGCCCAGCGCCAAGGCCCTCTACGAGGCTATAGCCGATAGCGCGAAGTCCGTTTCGGTCTCGATCTCGGATACTGAAACCGTCACCGCCACGCCGGGCGCGATCTTCGACGGCGCCTTCTTCAGCCCCGCCAATCTATTCGAGCTTCAGGGCGTTGAGAAGATCAAGCTCTACTTCTGGACAGGGACCGAAGATTACCATGAAGGCTGGACCTATACAGGCCTGGTTGATGATCAAGCGACGCTTACCGGTACGGCCACGAATGATACCTACCGTGGCTTCGCCATGAAACTCAACCTGACCAACCTGGCGAAGGCCTATCCTGGCATCGGCGATCTGCTCGACTCTTCCCCGGACATGAATCCCTTGGGAGTGGCGGGAGCCTTCCCCGTGGGCAGTTTCGGCACTGATTGGAGCGGTGATGATGGTACGCATACGGTGACTTACGATCCCTTCGATCCTGTCTCGATCCAGGTCAGGACTATGAAGTGGCTCTGCGGTTACGGAGTCCCCGGCAACTAGAGAGCTGATCTTCCCGTAATGTTCACGCCGCCCCTCTTTCTGGGGCGGCTTTTTTATTTTTTAGCGGGAGGCGGCGCTCTCGTTTTTATGGAATACGAGGCTCATTTCATGGGGGCGACGCCCATTTTTTGCGAATCAGGTCGAATGTGGGTAGAGGATGGGCGTAGAGTACTAATTAGGTGTCGTTTGAGGGGAATTTTAAAGAATTCCGCGATCGACCTAAACTGCCCACGATGGGGCAAAAGGAAAGAGGAACGATGAAAAAGAGAACTCTCGCGATTCTAGGCTCAGTGGCAATTATTTCTTTTATTCTCGCCGGTTGCGGTGGCGGAGGCTCCTCGAAGGTAGAATCCCCCACTCTTGCTGACAATATCGTCAGCGAAATGGGCTCCAATCTCGACGCCTCTTCCCGTTTTCTTGTCGGTACTGCGGCTAAATCATTCTCTAGCAGCGATATAGCCACCATAAAGGCGAGCGCAACAGCTGCAATCGCGGCCGCCGGGCTCCACGATTCCCAGGCTATGGACCTCATCGTAGCCGCCATGTTGAGCGGCGTAGCCGATGCCGTGAATGCCCAGAGCGGCAGCAGCGACTTGAGCGGCGCCATCGCCGTCGCCGCCAAGAGCGCCGTCGTGTCCATCGGCGTCCTGGGCCGCGAGACTTATTTCAGCAAGGACGTGACGGTCGCGATAGCCGTGGGCGCGGTTGCCCAGGCTGCGGTCAAGGCCGTCGACGCCACGAGCGCCACTGACGCCGTCAAGGCCGAGCTCAAGACCCAAGCCGTTTCCGCTGCGGTCAAGGCCATCGATAGCGCCGCGAGTCTCACCGACGCCTCCGGCGCGGTCAAGGAGATCCTCAAGCAGGTTCTCGCCTCCGAGACTATCACGGCCGTGTCGAACAGCGACAATGGCGCCCTCAAGTCGGTGATAGCCGCCGTCGCGGCCGCCTCCGCCGAGAGCGAAAAGGCCAAGGCTGCGGTGACTCCCGCCTTCGTGGCCGCCGCCGTCGTCCAGGATCTCGGCGACATGTGTGCCGCAGGGACGATCCAGGCCTCGTCCGCCGGAGCCTTCGGCGCTTCGATCACGATCGCCATCGTCCTCGCCACCGATGCCGATATCACCGAGGTGGCCCAAGCCATCACCGATAGCGGCTCCGAGGTCATCTCCGCGTCCGACCTCGTGACGATTGTCACGAACGCCGGAAACGCCAAGGCCGAGACGGTAAGCGCCGTCGCAACGGTGGGGTTCAACTCCACCGCCGCGACCACGGCAAGCACCGCTACCCTCAGCGTAACGACGGATAAGGCCTATCTCCTATCCGCCGGCAGCGTAGGCACCAGCTTTAACTGGTCGAGCATCAGCCTCGGCGCGCCCCAGATACAAAGGGACGGCGAGGGCTACAGCTACGTTTCCACCTCGATGCAAGGCAGCTGGGTTTATCGGCTGACCGTGGGCGGCACGTACAAATTCGCCACGGCCGACGTGACCGTCGTGTCCACGGTAGCCGCGCCCGTGACGGCCGCCGGGCAGAACGCCCTCGGCCTCGAGAAGATCGTGAACGGCGACGTCAGCGGGGCTCGCGCCTGCTTCCTCGCCGCCTCCAAGCTCAGCGTGAGCGCCGACAACCTCAAGGGCGATATCGACCAGGCCAAGCTCTGGATAGCCTTGCTCGACCTCGCCAATACTTCGGTGAACGCCGATGTCGTCAGCCTCTTCCGGGACAACTTCGGCTTCGTCGGCTATCCCACGGATCTCAAGACCCTCCTTGGTGGGACCTGGCTCAGCGAGCAGTGGTATGGGAGGAGCAGTTCCTACAAATTCGCCAAGCTCGCGAGCGCTGCGGGGCTCGATCGAGTCTATTTCCGCGGCAGCTTCACGGCTTCGCAAGACGGACTATATTACTGCTGCTATGATTTTGCGACGGGCAAGAATCTTAGCGCGAATGGCACATTTACCTTTAGCGACAGCGGTACGGAGATTTCGCCCTGCTATGCGAGATCTTCGGAGGAAGTAAGCAGGGCCTCGGGCGAGTTCACCGATTATCAGGGCCTTGACGTCGATACGAGCTCGCTCACCGCCTACAAGCGGCTCTCCGGCTTCGCTGACCTGGCCAATCCCGAGGGGCTCTATCCCGAGGTCCAGCTGCCTTCTTGGGCTTCGGCTCTCGGCGCCTTCGGCAAGAGCTCCTCGATGTATCCGCTCTACATAATCGCGAATATCATCGACAAGAACCCAAGCGGCGCCAATCAGATCATGGATAGGGTCCTTTCAGGCGTCTTCGGATCGAACCTGGATTCCGCCATCGCCTCCTTGAAGGCCCTGGGAGACGTCACCATCACGGTGCCCGAGGCCGTCATCTCCATCGGGGAGGGATCCGACTCCTCCGGCGGCGTCGAAGCCGAGCCCGTCGAGGAAGCCGTGTCCGCCGACTCCCGCGACGTGTCGGCTGATGCCACCGCCCTGGTCATCACCCAGTCCGAAGTGCTGGCTTTCGCCGCGTCCCTCGAGTTCCTGAAGGGAACGATCCAGCTCGTGGACTCCTATAGCTACGCCTATCCCCTATCCAGCTTCCAATCGGTGCTGACCGAGTACTGCGATTCGGATGCGTTCAGCTATTCGCCTGATGTCGACGCCAACGGCGTGCCCGACGCGATCCAGACGACCCTGACCGGGATCAAAGGGCCTCTCGCATATCCCGGCATTCTGGCCGATCGCAAGGCCAACCTGAGGCCGGCTGCCCGGGCGAGCTTCGTGTCGGCCCTGACCGACCTTGGAAGCGCGGCGGACACGATCTCGGAGAAGCTCAAGGCCGGCGCCTACACGGCGGTCTTGAGCGCGGACAAGGCTGAGGAATACGCCGGCTACATCGATGCCTATTCGGACAAGATCGCCGAAGCCAAGGCGGCCTTCGCGGACAGCGCGAAATCGGTCGCGATTTCCCTCGGGGAGGACATGACCGTCACCGCCTATCCGGGCAAGCTCTTCGACAGCGCGGTCTTCGAGCCTTCCAATGTCTTCGAGTGGGATGCAACGAATAGCAGGCCGGTTAAGTACCTTTCGGTGTATGGCTCCAAGGCCGGGACTACTTCGATTATGAGCTACGACGAGTACGCCGCAGCCATCGCCGCTGCGCCGGAAGACTATGAAGTCGAGAACTTCGGCGTAAAGCTGAATGCGGCCAAGCTCAAGGCTCTCTATAGCGAGATCGAGGACCTGGGCGACGCGCTGTACCTGCCGATAAACGGGAGCGGCAGAAAGACCATCTCTTCGAAGAAATCGTCCAAGTCATATGTCCCTGACTATTTCTACGACTGGCTCATCGGCTACTACTCCAATAGCAACGATTATTCGAGTTCGACCGAGGACTGATCAAGCCATTCTGGAGCGCCGCGGCCTTGCGCCGCGGCGCTCCGCTCCTGTAGAGTGGCCTCGTTGGATCAAATAGCATGCGAATGCGACTCCCGCCTCATATTTCAAAATCCGCCGCCTTCGCCGTTCTCGGCTTCGGGGTCATGCTCCTGCTCGCGGCAGGCTTCTCTCTACGCGGATTCCGAATCGATCCGAGCTTGGCCATCAAGCTGCCGGAGAATCCCGCTTCGCGGGAGCTTCGGGAGGCTGATGGGCTCTTCCCGGTCGAGCGCAGCCTGGTGGTCGCCCTGCCCGTCGAGGACGGGCCGGTCTCCGCCAAGGGCATCGCCCGCCTCGCGGAAGTCTCCGGGGGCTTGAGGAGCCTGGGGGAGGCGAGGGGAGCCTGGACCCTGGTCTCGCCGCTCACCGTGAGCGACCTCGAGCGCGTCGGCGATGCGATGGTCGAGGCTCCCCTGGTCGCCGGCCCGGCCGAGGATCCGCTGCGGCTTCACGGCCGTCTCGACGCCTCGCTCCTCCTCAAGAAACTCTTCCTCTCGGCCAAGGGCTCCGCCTGGACCCTCTACCTCCGCGTCCATGTCGAGCGAGAGGAGCTCCTCGCGGGCGTCGACGAGGCGAAGGCCCTGTGGCCCGAGCTGCGCTTCGCCGGCCAGCCTTATTACCAGGCCATGAACGGACGGATCCTCTCCCGCGAGTTTCCCCTCCTCCTCGCCGCAGCCGCCCTCGTCCTCCTCGCCATCGAGCTCGTCATCATGCGGAGCCTCGCGCCCGCGGTTTTCCTGTGGATCTTCTCCCTCCTGCCTACATTCTTCCTGATTGCCCTGTTCTCCTTGACTGGGACGGCCTTGCGCCTCGACCTCGTGTTGGCTCCGGCCCTCACCCTCGCCCTGACCAATTCCTACGTGACGCACATCTATCGAGGCTGGGCCGCCGAGAGCTTCGACGCGATGGCGGCCTTGAGGTCCAAGGGCAAGGTCGTCCTCCTCGACGCCCTGACCACCCTGCTCGGCTACGGCGGACTCCTCGTCTCGCCCCTCGTCGAGCTGAGGACCCTGGGGCTCTTCTGCATCGCGGGATGCCTGATCTCCCTCGTCGTCGCCCTGGTCTCGATGCCTGCCGCCCTCTCCCTCGTGCGCTCGCCATCGCGCGCGGCTCGCCGTTTCGCCGCGAGCGCCGCGGTCCCCCCGGTCCCGGGCCCCTCGCGCGAAGGGAGGATCGGGCGCCCGGGAAGGCGCCTGGCTCCTCTGGCCTGGTCGGCGGCGGCGCTCGTCATGGGTTTCTTCGCCCTCAAGCTGGAAGCCGGGATTTCGGTCCGGGATTATTTCGTGCCCGGATCGGCGAGGGCCGCGGAGTTCTCCTTTTTCGACAAGGAGTATTCCGGTCTCGGGGAGGCTACGCTTGTTGTGGAGACGGGCCGGGAGTACGGCCTGGTCGACCTCGATCTCTTCCGCGCCTTGCGCGATCTCGAGCGGGGCCTGGCGGCCGTCCCCGACCTGGGCAGCGTCTACGGCTACACCGACCTCGTGGCCGAGGCCAGCGCCCGTTGGGACGGCAAGCCGGGCACGGTCGAGCCCGCGACCCAGGAGGAGATCGGCGAGATGCTGGAGCTGCTCTCGGGTACCAAGGGCGCCACGCTTTCCAAGGGGGTGGTCGACGCGGATTGGTCGGCCGCTCGCTTTACGGTAACCCTCGCCCCGGGCTTCCAGCCGGTCCAGGACATGGACAGGCTGCGCGCCGCCGCCGACGCGGCCTGGAGGGCCACGGGATGCAAGGCGAGGCTCCTCTGGGGCGGCGCGGCCGCCGAGAGCGCGATCGAGGAGAAGGCCTATCTGTCGGGGCAGATCTCTGGCACCTTCCTTTTCTTCGCCGCCCTCGTCCTCGGCCTCGTCCTCGTGCTGCGATCCTTCCCGAAGGCCCTCGCGGTATCCCTCGTCCCCATACTGGGATTCCTGGCCTCCCTCGGCCTCATGGGCCTCCTCGGCTGGAGGCTCTGCAGCGTTCACGCCCTGGCCCTGGCCACCATTGCGGGCACGGGCGTCGATAATGCCCTCGCCCTCGTGCTGGGCGGCTGGAGCCGGGAAGCCCGCGACGCGGCCGTCGATTCCTCCATCCTGATCGTGCTCTCGGTCCTGGCCCTCTGCTTCTGCTCGTCCTACTATATCGTCCAGGCGGCCATCGTCTGCTCGGTCGGCCTCGTCGCCTCGGCCCTCGCCTCGGTGATCCTGATCCCGGCCCTGATCGGCGATCGTACCCCGAAGGATCCCGCGCCATGAAGACAGCCCGAGCCCTCTTGCCCCTTGCCTTCCTCTGCCTCGCCGCCGGCGCGTCCTCGCAAGTCGCCTCCGCCTCGGCCCCGCCCGGACTCGAGGGCGCGGCCGCCCTCCTCGCGGGCTCCTATCTCTTCAGCCCCGCTCCTTGCGTCGTCCTCCGGCTGGAGATGGACATCTCCGGCGGCGGGGAGTCCAAGAAGCGCGAGCTCGAGCTTTCCCTAGACAGGCGGAACGGCCGTACGCTCACGATGGCGCGCATCGTGAGCCCGGCCTTCCTGTCCAGCATGAAATTCCTCAAGCGCTCCGAGCCGGGCCAGGCGGACGCGCAATGGGTCAAGACCTCCAAGGGCCTGCGGCGCCTCGGCGACTCGAACCGCTCCGAGCCGGTCTTCGGCTCCGACTTCACCGCCGAGGACTTCGGCAGCGTCGACTCCGCGGGCTTCACGCTCAGCCTGGCGCCCGAGCGCGATACCGAGGCCGCCCGGGCAGTCGCGGCCGTCCCCAAGGGCAAGGCCTCCTACGCGATGCGCGTCGTCTTCGTGGACCGGGATTCCTCCCTGATAAGCGGCATGGAATATCTCGACGCATCGGGGCGGGCCCTGCGCCGCTATCGAGTCCTCGAGTCTTCGAGCGAGGGGGGCCGGTCCCGCCCGACCCTCGCCGTCATGGCAGATCTCGAGAGCGGAAGCGAGACCCGCCTGCGCGTCCTCTCGTCCCAGTCCCCCCAATCCCTGCCCGAGCGAAGCTTCAACCCGGGAGCCTTGTGAGGACCGCAGCGGCGCTTGTCGCCCTCGCCGTCCTCGCCGCTCCCCTCCACGCCCTCGACCTCTCGGCGGGTGGCGTGGCGGCCCTGAGCTACGGCGCGGATTACGGCTCTCTCCTGGACTCAAGCGGCGGCGACGGCGCGGCCTCGGACGAGGGCCGCTTCTCCTTCGAGCCCATGGCCTCGCTCTCGCTCGCCGCCGGCTCTTGGGCCCTGGAGGCCCAGGCCCGAGGCCGCTTCGAGGCGGCGAGCTCCCCGGCCGAGGCCTTCGCCCGCCTCGAGTCCGCCCATGCGACCCTCTGGGCGGGCGAGCGCGCCTATCTCGAGGTCGCCTATGGCCTCGACGAGGCCGCGGCCGCCGAGGTCTTCCCGCTCACGACCTTCCTCGGCCCCTCCGATCCCCTGTCCCGTCTCGAGAGCTGGGGAGGGGAGGCCCGGAGGAGCGAGCCCTTCCTGAAGCTCGGCGCCGTCTTCGGCGCCTTGAGCGCGTCCTTCGCCTGCGCCCCCTTCGCGCCGCCCCTCGTCGTGCCCTCGCTCGACTCGCACTTCTTCCCCAGTAACGAGATCCCCGAGTCGATCGTTATCAACGGCGACACCTATTATCGCGGCTCCCTCGCCTACACGGAGGGCTCCCAGTACCAGGCCGAGGACTTCGAGGGAAGGCAGTCCTGGGAGCTCGATCCCTCGTACATCGCGGGTCTCGAGGCGAGCCTCGGCCCCTTCGACCTGGGGATCCGCGGCTTCTCGGGCCTCGAGCGCCAGGCGAGCCTGTATCCGATCTTCGTGTCGCCCGCCTCCGACGGCGAGGACTACGGCATCCTCCTCGAGGCGAGGAGGGCGCGCGTGCAGGCCCTCGCCGCGAGCTGCACCTTCGTCTCGGGTTCGCTTCGCGCCTGGACCGAGGCCTGCTACACGAAGGGCGCGAGCCTCTCGACCGGGAGCGCCTTCTGGGAGGGCTGCAACACGGGCTACTACCTGAGCTCGAGCGGGAAGGATTTCTTCGGCAGGGTCGCGCCCATACTCGCCCTCGACAAGCTGGCAGCTACCGGGGGCGCGAGCTACCAGGCGGGCTGGACCGAGTTCTCCGCCCTCTTCCTGGCGGAACTCAGCTATGCCTGGTACTTGGACGCTCCCGAGGGCATCGACGCGCCGACCCTGTCCCGCGCCGCGGCCTTGTCGGCGAGCTTGGGCGATGCGTCCGGCCGCCTCCAGGGCACCCTTGCGGGGATAGTCTCCCTCGCGGACGCGAGCCTCGCCCTAAGGCTTTCCCTTTCCTACGAGCTCGGCGGCGATCGCGGCCTCGAGCTCGCCTTCCCCCTCTTCCTCGGGCCTGACGACAGCGAACTCGGACAGTACTCGGGCCGCCACCTCGCCTACCTGGGCTTCACGCAGAAATTCTAGAGGCGCCCGCGGGCCCGCGCCTTGCCCCTCCGCCCGCCCGATGCTAGGCTTCATGTGTTCCTGGAAATTTGTTGGGATCCTTCATCCCCTCCAACAAGCTTCGAGGAACCCAATAAGGAGACTCCCATGCGCAAGGAATTGAAGCGGCTCGTCGAGCTCGACCGCGAGCTCGGCCTCCTCGTACATATCGACGCCCTCCTCGGCTGGGACCAGGAGACCTACATGCCCTCCAAGGCGGTCGGAGAGAGGTCCGAGCAGCTCGCCTACATCGAGGGCCTCGCCCACGAGAAACTCGTGTCGCCCGAGATCGCCGAGCTCCTCGCGGCCCTCGGCTCCACGAGCTCGAATCCCTTGGGCGACCCTTCCCTCGGCGAGGGCGAGCGAGGCTACCTGCGCGTCCTCAGGCGCGCCTACGACCGCGAGACCAAGCTCCCTGCCGAGCTCGTGTCCGAGCTCGGCCTCGAGACGAGCCTCGCCCACTCCGCCTGGGCCGAGGCCCGGGCCAAGGACGACTTCGCCGCCTTCGCGCCCCACCTCGAGCGTATGGTGGAGCTTAAGCAGCGGCAGGCCGATTGCCTGTCCGCGGGATCGGCCGGGCCGGGCGGCGCTGCCCGCGCCTCGCGCTACGACGCCCTCCTCGACCTTTACGAGCCGGGCAGCGAAGAAGCCTCCATCGCGAGGCTCTTCGCGGGGCTGCGCGCCGAGCTCGTAGTCCTCCTCGACAAGATCCGCTCGAGGCCCCAGGTCGACGATTCCTGCCTGCGCGGGCCCTGCCCGGTCGATCGCCAGGCCGCGATCAGCGAGTGGGTCATGGGCCTGATGTCCTACGACCGCTCGCGCGGCCGGCTGGACACCGTGGAGCATCCCTTCACCACCACCCTCGGGGTCGACGACGTGCGCATCACCACCCGCTACCTCGAGGGCTATTTCGCCTCGAGCCTCTTCTCCACGATCCACGAGGCGGGTCACGCCCTGTACGAGCTGGGCCTCGCTCCAGGGCCGGAGTTCGCCCGAACCAAGCTGCACGACGCCGCATCGATGGGCATCCACGAGTCCCAGTCG
>DBTW01000201.1:16835-18200 GCA_002307245.1 Spirochaetaceae bacterium UBA1306
GGATGTGGGAGAACGTGGTCGGCCGCTCGTCCGCCTTCTGGAAGGGCAACTACGCCCGCCTGGCCGAGCTCGCCGGGCCGGCGCTCGCGGGCGTCGGCCGCGAGGACTTCGTCCGCGCTATCAACAAGGTCGAGCCTTCCCTTATTCGGACCGAGGCCGACGAGGTCACCTACGGCCTCCATGTCATCCTGCGCTTCGAGCTCGAGTCCGATTTGATCTCCGGTCGCCTCGCGGTGCGCGACCTGCCCGCGGCCTGGAACGCCAAGATGAGGGAGCTCCTAGGGGTCGAGCCCCCCGACGACGCGAGCGGCTGTCTCCAGGACGTGCATTGGGCCGCCGGCCTCTTCGGCTACTTCCCCAGCTACGCCCTGGGCAATCTCTACGCCTCCCAATTCTGGGCGGCCATGAAGCGCGATATCCCCGACCTGGACGCGCGCATCGAGTCGGGCGATCTCGCCGCGCCCCTCGAGTGGCTGCGCGCCGGCATCCATCGCCCCGGCGCCGCGTTGCTCCCCGGCGAGATCGTCCGTCGCGTCACCGGCGAGGAGCTCGACAAGCGGCATTTCGTGGCCTATCTCAACGACAAGTACTCGCGGATCTATGGTTTCTGACCCCTATCTCTGGGCTTTCGCCGCCTGTCTCCTCGCCTCGCTCGGCTCGGGGCAGGCGCTACGCGCCCTCGCGTCGATCCGCGATGCGGGACTCGCGGCCGCGCGGCGTCGCCAGGGCCGCGTCGCCAGGGCCCTCGCCCTGCTCAGCCTCGCCATACTCTCGGTCGCCGGGCTCCTTGTCTTCGCCGACAAGGCCGCCGCCCTCTCGGCCCTCTCGTCCGCGACGCCCTATTGGTTTGCGGGCTTCGTCTGCCTCTGCGGCCTCTTCGCCGGCTTCCGGCCCTGGGCCCTGGGCCTGCCCCTCGCGGGACTCGTGGGACTCGCGGTCCTCCTCCTCAGCCTGGCCCTGGAAGGCTGGCTGCCCCTGCGCCCCTCTGCCGCCGCGCAGTCAGACGGCATGGAGATAGCCCGGCTTCTGCCCTACGAAGTCGGCGCGGATTCCTTTCGCGGCCAGCTCGAGCTTCCCGAGCGCGACTCGGTGCCCGTGGCCCAGGACCTCGGCCTCGCCTCGAGCTCCGTCAGCTTGCGCGTCGAATGCCTCGAGTTAGGCGGGCCCCTGCGTCTCGCGGCCGAACTCGCGGCCGTCCTCTCCCCGGAATCGCGAGCCGGGGCGAAGGCCGGGCCCGCGGCCTTCGCCCCGGCGGCGCGCTTCTACCGCGTCGTCGGCCTCGCCGCTCCTTCGGCCGGCCGGTCCTCGCCCGCCCCCTCCCTCGACTTCGCGAAGCCCGCGCGCATCGCCCTCCTCGATTCCGTC
>DBTW01000112.1:0-23894 GCA_002307245.1 Spirochaetaceae bacterium UBA1306
AGGCGATCAAGGGTACCGAGGATCGTATCAAGGCCCACCTGGACGCGGGCAAGCTCTGCGTCCTCGACTTCCTCGAGCATCAGCTCGTCGCGGGCTACGACGCCAAGGGCTTCCTCTTCCTCAAGCCCTGGGACTGCACGGGCGTGGAGCTGCCGGCCCTGAGCTTCGGCAGCTGGAGCGAGGCCCTGGAGCGCGAGGGCTGGGTCCAGTTCACCCTCCTCGAGAAAGAGGAGTCGCGGGCCGACGAGGCGAGGCTCCTCGCCTCGGCCCTGGCCGGCGCGCTCAGGACGAGGAGCGCTAGCGAGGCCTTCGAGATGCCCGGCTACAAGGTCGGCGACGGGGCCTGGGAGAACTGGATCGCCGGCATAGGCAAGGGCCTCGGCAACAGCCACGGCCACTGGTGGACGGGCTCGGTCTGGGCCGAGTGCAGGTCCATGGCCGCCGACTTCTTCGGCGAGGTCGGCCCCGAGCTGAAGGGCGCCGAGGCCCGGCGCCTCTGTGCCGAGCTGGGATCGATCTACCGCGACTGCGCCCTGCGCATCGGGGCCGCCAAGGAGAAGGAGGCCGCGCCCGAGGCTCAGAAACGAGCCCTCGCCGAGGGCCGCGAATTGGATCGCCGGGGCGCGGAGCTCATGCGGTCCCTTCTCGCGGCCGTACTATGATCCAGGGGCGTGGGCGGCGCCTCGCCAGAGGCCGCGCGGGGCGCTAGCCAGCGATGTTCACGCCGATGAGCCGGCCGATGCCGAAGGTCACGGCCGCCGCGGCGAGGCCGATCGCCACGTGCCGCAGGCCGTAGAGGAAGGCGTTCTTCCCGGTCATCAGCGTGGTAATGGCGCCGATCGAGAAGAGGCCGAGGACGCTCGCGATCGAGCTGGCCAGGATGCCCGCGGTCCCCGAGAAGAAGGCGTAGGGCAGGACGGGGAGGATGGCGCCGAGGGAAAAGAGGCCGAAGGAGGTGGCGGCGGCTTCCCAGGCCGAGCCGCCGAGCTCCTTCTGGTCGATCGCGAGCTCCTCGCGCACTAGGGTGTCTAGGGCCGCCTCGCCGCCGCCGGAGATGATGCGGCTTGCCGTGGCTCGCGCCTCCTCCTGCGAGAGGCCCTTGGCCTGATAGATCAGGGTCAGCTCCTCCATCTCCTCCTCGGGGTTGTCGGTGAGCTCGGCGCGCTCGATCTCGATCTGCCGCTCGTAGAGCTCGCGCGAGCTCTGTACGGAGATCCACTCGCCCAGGGCCATCGACAAGGCGCCGGCGAGGAGACCCGAGATGCCGGTCAGCAGGATCTCCCTCGTGCCGACGCCGGCGCCGGCCACGCCCATCACGAGGCTGTAGGTCGACAGGAGACCGTCGTTCGCGCCCAGGGTACCGGCGCGCAGGGCGTTGCCGCCCGCCCGGTGTCGGCCCTCGAAGCGCGCTACCTCGCCGCCCGCCAGGCCCGAACTCTCGTTGGAGAGGACGCCGAAGACGCGGGCGTGCGAGCGCTCCTCGCCGGGCATGCCGACGCTCTCCGCGTCCGCCTGCCCCGCGTAGCCGCCCGCGGCCTCCTTCTCGACCTTGGCTATCGAGCTGACCACCGACTGCGCGCCGTAGCGCGAGGCGTTGCGGGCGGTCATCCGCGTTTTAAGGCTCGGCCGGAAGGCGGGCACATCGCCTCCCGACTCCCTGATCCTCGCTTCCCAGAAGGCCACGTGCCGGGCCTCGGTCTCCGATAGCTTCCGGTATAGTTCGGCGAGGCTGGGGTTGGGCTCGGCCTCGGCGAGCTTGCCGTACAGGAATACCGCGTCGCGCTCCCCGTTGAGGTTCGCGACGAGCCGCTTGATGTCCTTATCGCTCATACCTGGAGGATATAGGCGCCGGACCGCGATAGCAAGGAGATCGCGGCTCCCCGCGATATACTGCTCGAGAGAGGTGCGCCCAATGCCCGTAAATAATAAGAAGAGCGCGGTCGGGACCGGCGCCTATAAAGAGCTCCTGGCCCTGCTGCCCGAGCTCGACGACGCGGGAATCGCCTTCCTCCTCGAGCAAGCCCGCGTCCATCGCTACAATATGGAGGCCGAGCGCCTGAACTCCCTGGCCGAGCGGCTCGGCGTCGACGAGCCGCGGCCTTCCTCGACCGCCAAGGCCGGGGCCTTGCGCATCGAGCGTTCCACCGACGGCTCGACCTACCATATCGTCGCGGGCGGCGACTGGAAGATGTTCACGGCCGAGGAGATGGCGGCCCTCGTGCGCATCTCGCGCTGCGGCGAGGGCGCGGAGGAAGTGTCGCGCCGCCTGCGCGCCTGGCTCCTGCGCGAGCGTAAGGACGTCTTCCTCGACTTAGGCCTGGATGGCCCATCCATCGGAATCGCGCGGGAACTCGGCGGGCTTCTGTTGAAGACCTTTCCGCAGCGTTCTTGAGCTTTTTCTCGCCGAATTCGTATAAAGATGCAGGATAGTCTTGACATTTACAGGCATTTTTTCCATAATACGCATAAATATACGTCAGAGGAGTCGAGCATGACGTACACGGGCAAATCTCCCACTTCCGCGTTTTCGATCACCGCCTTCGCGCGCCCCTCTTTCCTCCCCCTCGCCCTCCTTTCCCCTCCTCTCCGTCGTCGATAAACCGCATTCAAATACAATAAGATAGAAGGCAGGAGCGGCGGTCTCGCGCCCTGCTATTCGCGTCTTCCGGAGAAATGCCGTTGAAGGCGCTCGATTGGAGATGCTGCATGACAAGATGCGCTGTTATCGGCGCCACCGGCTATGCCGGGGCCGAGCTCTGCCGGCTCCTCCTCGGCCATCCCGAGCTCGGGGAGCTCATCCTCAGCTCGGCGAGCTCCGGGGGCGAGGCGATGTCCTCGATCTACCCCAACCTCGTGGGCGCTTTTAGCGCGGGAGGGAGCTCGGCTATCCTCGTCGACAAGGCCGAGGCCATTGCCCGGGCCGACGTGGTCTTCGCCGGCCTCCCCGCGGGGCATGCCGAGGATATCGCGGCCGCTTGCGCCGCCAAGGGCGCCCTCTTCATCGACCTCTCGGGCGATTTCCGCTTCGGGGCGGACGAGGCGACCTATTCGAAGTGGTACGGCAAGTCCTACGCCCGTCCCGAGCTCCACGCTGAGGCCGTCTACGGCCTGCCCGAGCTCAATCGCGCCGCCATCGCGGCCCTCGGCGCGCGGAAGTCAGGAGCGAGGACTATCGGTAACCCCGGCTGCTATCCCACCGCTTCCGTCCTCGGCCTCTTCCCCGCGATGCGCGGCAAGCTGGCCGAGCCCGGCTGCGTCATCGTCGACGCGAAGTCCGGCGTGTCGGGCGCGGGCAAGGAGCCGACCAAGAGCTCCCATTTCGTCGAGTGCGCCGATTCGATAGCCCCCTACAAGATCGAGGGTCACCGCCACCTGCCCGAGATCGAGGCCGTGCTTTCGACGATGGCCGGCACGGGCGTGTCGGCCGTGTTCACTCCCCACCTCGCGCCCATGGGCCGGGGCATCGTGGCCACGATCTACTTCCGCCTCGCGAAGGCGATGAGCGCGGCCGAGCTCCGCGAGGCCTACGCCTCCTTCTACGCGGTCGAGCCCTTCGTGCGCGTCCTCGGCGAGGGCCTCGTCGCCACCAACCGCAACGTGAGGCTCTCGAACTACTGCGACATCTCGGTCCACCTCGCCCACGACGGGAAGACGGCCGTCGTCGTCTCGGCGATCGACAACATGGTGAAGGGGGCCGCCGGCCAGGCGGTCCAGAACATGAACGTGGCGCTGGGCTTCGACGAGAAGGCCGGCATATCCATGCTTCCGCCCGCCTTCTAGCGCGGCAAGGAGACTGACATGAAGCAAGTCCGAGGCGGCGTGACCGCCCCCGCGGGATTCCTGGCCTCTGGGCTCAGGGTCGGGATAAAGAAGACCGGCGACAAGAAGGACCTGGCCCTCGTCTGGTCCGAGGCCCCCTGCGCCGCGGCCGCCGTCTACACGCGGAACAAGGTGATAGGCCAGCCCCTCGTCGTCACGAGGGAGCACCTCGCCGACGGCCGCGCCCAGGCCGTGATCGTGAATTCCGGCAACGCCAACACCTGCACCGGCGAGGCCGGCGTCCAGGCCGCCCGGCGGATGGCGGCCCTCGTCGCCGAGCGCCTGCCCGTGAGGGCCGAGGACGTCGTCGTCGCCTCGACGGGGGTCATCGGGGTCCAGCTCGACCTGACGCCCATCGAGGCCGGCATGGACGCCCTCGTCGCGGGCCTGTCCAAGGCGGGCTCCATCGACGCCCGCGAGGCCATCCTCACCACGGACACGATGAAGAAGGAACTGGCGGTATCGGTCGAGATCGGCGGCAAGGCCGTCACGATCGGCGCCATGGCCAAGGGCTCCGGCATGATCCATCCCAACATGGCCACGATGCTCTGCTTCATGACCACCGATTGCGCGATCTCGAGCGCCCTCCTCCAGGAGGCCCTCTCCGAGACGGTCAAGCGGACCTTCAATCGGGTGAGCGTCGACGGGGACACGAGCACGAACGACATGGTCGTGATCCTCGCGAACGGCCGCGCCGGCAACGCGCCGATAGGCGATCATGGCGCCGACTTTCGCGCCTTCGCCGAGGCCCTCGACTACGTGGGCACGCAGATGGCCCGGATGATAGCCCGCGACGGCGAGGGCGCCACGAAGCTCGTCGAGTGCGTGGTCTCGGGGGCCGCGAGCGAGGCCGAGGCCGAGGCCCTCGCGAAGTCCGTCATCACCTCGAGTCTCGTGAAGACCGCCGTTTTCGGCTCGGACGCCAACTGGGGCCGCGTCCTCTGCGCCCTCGGCTACACGCCCTCGAGCTTCGACCCCGCATCGGTCCAGCTCGCCTTCGAGAGTCCCCGCGGCTACATCGAGGTCTGCAAGGACGGGGCCGGCATCCCCTTCAGCGAGGAGAAGGCCAAGCTCGTGCTCGGGGCCCAGGAGATCACGATCCTCGTCGAGCTCGGGGGAGGCCCGGGACAGGCCACGGCCTGGGGCTGCGACCTCAGTTACGAATACGTGCGCATCAACGGCGACTACCGGACTTGATTCGGGCCAATAGGCGACTGAAGGAGTGGATTAGCGTGGAGATCCCAGCGAACGAGAAGGCGGCGATCCTCGCCCAGGCCCTGCCCTATATCAAGCGCTACGCGGGCAAGACCATCGTGGTCAAATACGGTGGCGCGGCGATGGTCAACGAGGGCCTCCGCGCGGCCGTGGCCGAGGACCTGGTCCTCATGGCGGCCGTCGGCATCCGCGCGGTCCTCGTGCACGGGGGCGGCCCTGAGATCGACTCGATGCTCAGGCGCGTCGGCAAGGAGCCGGTCTTCGTCGGCGGCCTGCGCTATACCGACGAGGAAACCATGGAGATCGTGCAGATGGTCCTCGCCGGCAAGGTGAACAAGGACCTCGTGGGCCTCCTGGGCCGGGCCGGCGGCAAGGCCCTGGGCCTCTGCGGCCTCGACGGCGGCCTGCTCTCCGCGGCGAGGATGGGCAAGGGCGGGGCCGCTGGCGGTCAGCAGTCGGACCTGGGCCTCGTGGGCGACATCCGCGCCGTGAACGCCGACGTGCTGCGCCGGGCCCTGGACGGAGGCTACGTCCCCGTGGTCGCCACGGTGGCCGGCGGCCTCGACGGCGACCCTAATTCGTATAACGTCAACGCGGACACCGCCGCCGCTTCCATAGCCGTGGCCCTCGGCGCGGAGAAGCTCGTGCTCCTCACCGACGTGCCTGGCATCCTGCGCGACCTCGGCGACTCGGGCACCCTCATCAAGGAGATGCCGCGCTCCGGCATCGAGGCCCTCGTGAGGGAAGGCATTCTCTCCAAGGGCATGATCCCCAAGGTCGAGTGCTGCGCGAGGGCCGTGGACGGGGGCGTGGGGCGGGCGCACATCATCGACGGCCGCGTCCCGCACGCGCTGCTCGTCGAGCTCTTCAGCGACGCGGGGATAGGGACGATGATATCGTGAGCGACAAGACGATGGACACCTACAAGCGCACCGGCCTCGTGTTCGCGAGGGGGCGGGGCGCGGAGCTCGAGGCCGAGGACGGGAAGAAGTACCTCGACTTCACGAGCGGCATCGGGGTGAGCAGCCTCGGCCACGGGCACCCCGAGCTCGCGGCCGCCATCGGCGCCCAAGCGGCGCGGATGATCCACGTGTCCAACTACTACCAGAGCCGCGAGGCCATCGAGCTCTCCGACGAGCTCTGCGCGCGGTCGGGCATGGACGCGGTCTTCCTGTGCAACTCCGGGGCCGAGGCCAACGAGGGGGCGATCAAGATCGCCCGCAAGGTCGGCGAGTCTATGTCCCCGGCCGCCTCCACGGTGGTCACCCTGCGCGGCTCCTTCCACGGCCGCACGATAGCCACCCTGGCCGCGACGGGGCAGGACAAATTCCACGAGCACTTCGGCCCCTTCCCAGCGGGCTTCGCCTACGTCGAGCCCGAGGACGCGGCCGCCCTCGACGCCGCCCTGGGCCCGGGAACCTGCGCCCTCATGCTCGAGCCCATACAGGGCGAGAGCGGCGTCGTGCCCTTGAGCGAGGGCTACCTCCGGCTCGCCGCCAGGCTCTGCGCCGAGCGCGGCATCCTCCTCATAGCCGACGAAGTGCAGTGCGGCGTCGGGCGGACCGGCAGTTTCCTCGCCTCGAGCCGCTCGGGCATCAAGCCCGACATCGTGACCCTGGCCAAGGGCCTCGCGGGCGGCGTGCCCGTGGGCGCCGTGCTGGCGAGGGGCGTGGCGGCCCGGGCCCTCGGCCCGGGGGATCACGGCACCACCTTCGGGGGCAACCCCCTCGCCGCGTCCGCGGCCCGCGTCGTCCTCGGCGTGCTCGGGGCGCCGGGCTTCCTCGAGGGCGTGACCGAGATGGGCGATCGCATCATGGCGACCGTTCGCGGCTGGAAGCATCCCCTCGTCAAGGAAGTCCGCGGCGCGGGCCTCATGATCGGCATAGTCGTGACCGTCCCGCCCGATACGATCAAGCATCTCTGCATCGAGGGCGGGCTCCTCGTCCTCACCGCCGGCTCGGATGTCGTGCGCCTCCTCCCGCCCCTCGTGATCTCCGATGCCGAGATAGACCGCGGCCTCGCCATCCTGCGCGCGGCCCTCGATAAAGCTTGACGATTCGAGGTCCGGGACGGAGAATTGCCCCCCTTGGCGCTGTAGAATCTTGAAGGATTCGAGTGCTGGCGGCGAAGTTCGCGTGAACTTCGCCGCCCGCCTTACGCCGCATAAGGGGATAAAATGCATCGAAAAAGATTCCTTGCCCTTCTCGTAATCTTTACCATCGCCTTGACGCTCTCGGGCTGCAGCTTCTTCAATTCTCTCTTCGGTCTCAATAAAGACGATCCCGTCGAGAACCAGCCTTCCGACATCCTGACCATCTATACCCTGATAGGCGATATGTCGAAGGCCCTGACCGACCAGAAGGTCTGCACCGCGGCCGAGGCGACCTTCCTGGTAGACGCGGCCAATGCTGCGGTCGGATCGGCGCTCGGCGCTGATTCTTCGCTTCAGGCGACGGACCTAGAAGATCTCATCCCCGTGGCCACGGGCGGCTCGGTGGCCGGCCTCGGCACGGCCTCCTTTTCGGCCTGGGGCGACCCGCAGAGGATCGTCTGCGTCAACGCCATCGTCGAAAGCTTCGTGAAGAGCCTGAACGGCAAGTTCGTCGCCACCGGCCAGGCGAGGAGCGCGCGCGGCCTCTCCGACAGCGCCGTCGTCGTCGAGGGCATACTCGCCGGCATCGCCAAGGCCGCCATCGCCAAGCTTCCCAAGACGGGCATCGTATCGGCCGAGGGCCTGGCGGAGGCGGCCGGCGGCATCGCCAGCACCATGATCGCGAGCCTGGGCGGCGGCGGCGTCAACCGCGCCTACGCAAGCCCGGCCATCGCCGCGATCGCGGGCGCCGCGGTAAGGACCCTCGAGGACTCGGGCTTCTCCAAGGGCGCGGCCATCGAGCTCGCGGTGACGGCCATAGCCAAGGGCGCCGTCTCCGCGATCGCCTCGGTCGACAGTTCGGTCGCGACGAGCGCCGACTACCCGGCCCTGGCCTCCGCGATCGCGAAAAGCGCCGCCGCGGCCATCGGCGCCTACGACCCGATGACGACCGAGGCGATGGCCGGCCTCGTGGGCGCCCTCGCCAAGGGCGCAGCCGAGGGCGTCGCGGCCCTGTCCATGGGCGCGGAAGCCTCGAGCGCGATGGCCCAGGGCCTCGTGGCGGGCAGCGCGACGGCGATACTCTCGGTCGCCTTCGTCGACGCGAGCGTCTCCGGAGCGAGCCTCCTCGGCGCCATCACGCAGGCCGCGTCCACGGCCCTCGGCGCATCGGCGAATACGGCTATCACGGTCGGCGCGGCCGAAGGCGCCGTCGCTAGCAAGGCCTACGCCTCTGGCGACGCGGCCGCGATCAAGGCAGCGATACGGCTCGGCGGCGGCGCGGCCGTCCTCGACGCCGACGTCGCGGCGGGCATCGACCGGGGCGATAATCAGGCGCCCACGGCCAAGGCCGGCGCGGACGCCTACGCCAAGGTCGGCGAGCTCGTCAAGCTTAGCGGTACCGCCAGCGACGGCGACGGCGATGCCCTCGCCTATGCCTGGAGCTTCGCGCAGAGGCCCGCCGCCTCGGGGCTCAGCGACGCGAGCATCTCGGGCTCAAGCGCACTCGCGGCCTCTTTTACCCCGGATGTCGGGGGCTCGTACATCCTCTCGCTCAAGGCCAGCGACCCGAGCGGCGCCTCGGCAGAAGCCTTCGTGGCCATCGTCGCCGTCGCCGAGACCAATTCCGCATACCAGGGCATCACCGCCGAGGCGCGGCTCGCCAGCGCCAAGAGCTACATGGATACCGGCGACTGGGCCGACGCCCGAGACGCGCTTCTGGTCCTCGCGACCTATTATCCGGAGACCTCGATCAGCGCCGAGGCCACGCAGAGGCTCGCCGCATGCTACAAGGAGCTCGGCGACCTGGAGCTCGCGATCCTCCGCTACAACGAGACGATAGAGAAATGGCCCGATGCGGAAGCCTCGCTCAAGGCTCGGCTGGAGCTCGCCTGGCTCATGCTGGACACGGGCAAGAGCGACATGATCGAACTCGCCGAGCCCCTGTTCAAGTATCTCGCCGACGGCGCGCGGCCCCACGATGTCTACAGGGCCGACGCCCTGCGGGGCTCCGGAGTCATCGCGATGAAGGCCGGCGATTACGCGAAAGCGACCGAGCTTCTGCTGAAGGCGCGCGACGCCGAGAATACCAATGTCTGGGTGCGGTATTACAGCCAATCCTCCTACGCCGACTCTCTGTTCCATCAGGGCCAAGTCGACGCCGCAATCACCGCGATTCTGCTCACGGTCACCGATCCTGCGTATTGCCGCGACGAGAAAGGCGCGAAGATCCCTCAGCTCTTCTATAAGACCTATACGGACCAGTTCAACGGCTACGTCCAGATCGGTCGCGCAGCGGATGCGAAAACCCTCCTGCAGAAGCAGCTCGACTCGCCCGACGCGGAATACACGAGCGCGCAGGGACTGGATATGGGCCGCATGCTCGGCCGGCACTACGGCTGGGATGGAGCCAAGGACCTCGCCGCCTATACCAAGGCGATCGGGGTCTTCGACCAGGCCCTCAAGAAATATTCTGGCACCGAGCCCGAGGCGAAGTCCCAACGCGACTGGATCCAGGTGCAGCTCGGCCAATGCAACCAATACCTGGCCGATCTCGCGGTTTCGGAAGCCGATAAGGGCGCCTACCGGAAGGCGGCCAACGCGGCCTACGACGCCGTGATCCCGGATCTCGGGAGCTCCTGGGGCTCGAGGCAGGCGGGCGAGGCCATGATGGAAAAGGCGGTCATCCTCCTCTGGCAGGAGGGCGAGTACGACGCGGCCGAGGCCATCGGGCAGAAGCTCCTGGCCCAGTACCCTTCCGGCTTCGATCGATATCCCGTGGCTACGATGGAGCTTCGCATGGGCGATATCTACAGCCAACGCGGCTACGCGGCCCAGAACGCCTCGAGCTCCGGCTCCTCCGCCCTGTTCAACAAGGCCTTGTTCTATTACCTGAAAGTCAAGCCCGCGAACTTCCCCGACCTGGGTTCTGGCGAATGGTTCTTCGCGGAGTCCGCGCGCGGCGCCGGCGCCTGCTATTACGCGCTCGGCCAGTACGATGCCGCGATCGCGCAGTACGGCCAGGTGCTGGCGAACCCTTCCTACCCGATCGGCCAGAAGGCCCAGGCCCAGCTAGGCTTGGCCGAGGCCTACGCGGCAGAGGCCTCGCAGGCGGCGGGCGACGGCGACTTCACCGGCGCCATGAGCATCGCCGGCGGCAAGGCCGCGAACGCGTTCAAGGCCCTCGCCTCGGCGGACTACCAGGAAGGCGGGGCCTATCTCGAGTCGGGGCGCTATGCCGCCCAGGCCTATGTCGAGCTTGGCCGCCTCTATGCCAATGTCGCGCAACAGATGCTGAGCTACGGAAAATCGAGCTCCAGCGACGAGGTGAAGGCCGTCTGGCAGTCCGGCTACGATTGTTACGCGAAGGTCAAGGCCGCGGATTTTCCCGCGCTCGCCGCCTCCGAGAATGAACGCTGGATCTTCCGCGAAGCCTTAAGCGGGGGCGGGCGCTGCCTCGAGGGAACGGGGCGCTACGCCGATGCTCGCGCGATGTATAGCGACTACCTCGCCAAGATAGCCGACGGCAGCTTCCCCGCCTCGGACAAGCCCGAGATGCAGCATAGAATCGGGCGCAGCTATCAGAACGAGGCCGAGCGCCTGCCGTGGCTAAGCTCCAGCGCGGCATCGATGGTATCGGGGGCGCTGTCGGCGATCTCCGAATACGAAAAAGTCTATGCCCTGGGCAAGGCCCTGGACGACGGCAACGCCGCCGCCTGGGCGCGCAATGACGCGATCTGGAGCTATAAGCTGATCTGCAACAGTAGCTCTATCGATTGGCCCGGCAGCTATACGGACCTGGCCGCGCGCGACGGCTACATCGCCTCGGCCAAGGCGGTCTTCGACGCGAGCGGAGCCTTCACGCAGGCCGACGGCTCGACCTTGGTCGAGCGAGGCATGCCGGCCTCGGGCGCATGCCGCGCGCTCGGCTGGATGAATCAAAACAACGGCAGCGCCCTTCGGAGCATTGCGCTCGGCATGAGCGACGCTTCCTCCAGGCCCGAGGGCTGGCTGCCTGCCTGCCTCGACTACCAGGTCAAGGCCCTTGCCTGGTTCACTCAGGCCCTCGGCTATCCCGGCGTCGATGCGGATACCGCGGCCGATTCTCGCTACGGTACCATCGCGGCACATATTCAGGAATGCGGCCTCTACCTGGATCGGGGCGGGAGCGATGACGGCGCGAAGGCGGCCGATGCCTTCGCCGCGTCGAGCGCGCTGCTCGCCGAACTGGTGACGGACAAGGGCGCCTACGTCCAATACTACGCCCGGGCGCTCAGGGATATGGGCTGGGCCTGCATAGACTACGGATCCAGACTCGTCGGCCTCTATTCCGGCTTCAAGACCAATGACGCTTGGCAGATTGCGGCGAGTCTCTACTTCAACACCGCCCTGGCCAGCGATGGCATGAAGGGAGTCGACGGGGGCAATGTCGGCACGCGTTGCGCCGAAGGCCTCGCCTGGATCGCGTCACATAAGGACTGAAGGTCCGATAGCGTTATAGAGAAAGGCTTTATTCGGAATAGGGTCGCATACCCGCAGTTCTACAGCGGGCTTCGTTCATTGGGGGGAGAGCGGGGGCGAAACCTTTATAAAAGGTTTCTCGCCCCGCGCCCCCTCTTCCAAATGGCCGAGTCACTCTATATAAATTGTGTGAATTAGTGTGAAATAAGTGTGCGTCGGGCGATATATGCTATAAAATCTGTGCATTGTTCGTGAATAATGGAGGAAAATAATGCCTTTAGGACGACCTGTCCGCTTTGCTTCCTACTGTGCGGCGATGCTCGCCGTCAGCCTTCTCGCCAGCAGCTGCAGCTTCTTCAATAGCCTCTTCGGCTTGAACAAGGACGACGACAATAAGGAACCCGCCTCCAATGTCGTCACGGTCTATACCCTCATCGGCGACATGTCCAGCAGCCTGGTGAGCAAGTCGCTCTGCAGCGCGGCCGAGGCCAAGGTCATAGCCGACGGGGCGAACGCGGCCGTCTCCGCCGACGGTTCCACCACGACCAATTTCGAGGCCCTCATCCCAGTCGCCGTCGGCGGCGCCGTGGGCAGCCTCGAGGCTACGACTGCCGCCTGGGGCGCCAGCGCCGATGCCGACGCAAAGCGCGGCGCCTGCGTCGAAGGCATCATCGCGAGCTTCGTGACGGGCATGAACGGCAAATTCGTGGCTACCACGGAAGGGCGCAGCGTCCGGGCCCTCAGCGACAGCGCCGCGGCCGTGAACGCCATCCTCGCGCGCATATCGAAGGCGGCCGTGTCGAACCTCGCCAAGTCCGGCATCACCGCCGAACGTCGCGCGACCACCGCGAGCGGGGTCGTCAGCACGATGATTGGCAGTCTCGCCGGCGGCGGCGTCAACAAGGTCCTCGTCAGCGACGCGGTCAGCAAGATCACTCAAGGAGCGGTCGAGATGCTGGTGGAGGCTGGCTGCCAGGACGCGCTCGCGACCGCCGTGACGGCCATCACCCAGGGCGCCGTGTCGGCGATCTCCTCGATCACGGTCTCGGGCGTGGCGAGCGCCGACTACTCCAACCTCGCCACCGAGATCGCCAAGGGCGCCGCCGCCGGGGTGGGCGTGATCGCGACGAGCGACACCGTCTCCAGCCTAGCGGGCGCCGTCGCCACCGGCGCGGCCAAGGGCGTCCTCGCCGTCCAGGCGAGCAGCTCCCTCGATGCGGCGACGACCGCGTCGATGGTGCAGGGCGTCTCCTCGGGCGCCACGACCGGGGTCATGAGCATCACTTCCATAGATGTCCAGTCGGTAGGGACGACCCTGATCGGCTCCATCACGAGCTGCGCCTCGACGGCTCTAAAGGGCGCGAGCGACGAGGCGACTATTCAGGCGGCCGTCGCGACCGGCGCCTCCGCGGCGGCCCAGACCGCGCTTACCGGTAGCCACGATGCGGCTACCCTGGCAGCGGCCATCACGATAAATTCCTCGGCGGATGTCACCGTCGACAAGACCGCGGCTATCAGCGCGGGCGTCACGATCGGCACCAACCATTCGCCCGTCGTGAGCGCCGGCTCCGATAAGTCCGTGGCCGTGGGCGAGGCGGTAACGATCACGGGTACGGCAACAGACGCCGACCTCACGTCCGATCCCGCCACTTCCAACGTCCTGACCTACGCCTGGACGGTGGCCTCGAAGCCCGCGACCTCGCCCGCCGTCGTCCTCTCCTCCTACAATACCTTAAGCACCGGCTTTACGCCCTCGGTGGCCGGCACCTATAGGCTCTCGCTCAAGGTCACGGATGCCACCCCCGCTGGAATGGCCTTGTCCACCGTGGAAGCCTTCTGTGCTATTCAAGCCCTTGCCTCCACCGATACCTCCTACGGCGGCATGACCGCCGCCGAGCGCCTCGCCTCCGCGACGAGCCTCATGGACCAGGAAGAGTACGGGGCCGCCCGCGACGAACTCCTCACCCTGCTTACCTACTACCCCGTCACCGAGCTCAACGGGGAGGCGGTCGTACGCCTCGGCCACTGCTACGACAATCTCGGGAGCTACCAGCTCGCGGCGGCGCGCTATCTGCAAGCCATCGGCGATTTTCCCGACAATGCCGCAGTGCCCAACGCGCGCAACGCGCTCGGCTGGGTCTACCTGAATCACTTGGGCGACACAGCGAAGGCGAAGGAGCAGTTTGCGGCTGTCGCCGCGATGAGCGATCTCAAGACACGCGAGGCGCCCAACGCGATCCACGGTCTCGGGGACGTGGAGCTAAAGATCGGCAACTACGAAAAGTCGATCGAGTATCAGAATCAGGCCATGGATCCGAAATACGACGCCTATACCGATGTCTACGTGCTGTTCTGGTCTCAGCACAATATCGCGCAAGCCTACGAGGGCGAGGGATCGGCGGGATACGCGAAGGCCGAGACGGCCTTCGCGGCCATCCAGAACAACGCGAAATTCACGCAGAGCGATCCGACCAAACCTTCGACCGTCGTGGTCAGCCTAATGCGGCAATTCTACGAGGATTGGGGCTGGCTGAAATACAATGAGGGAAAGGTCTCCGATCAAGTCGCCCTCTATAAGGCCCAGTCGATCTCGACCGCAGTCTCCTACCCGAACTACGTGCGCCTGCGCTTCGCGCGCCTCGCCGCGGAGCGCGAGCTCTGGGACCTCGCCGAAACCTCCGACAACTTCACCCTGGCCAAGAGCGAGCTCACGGCCGCTCTCGGCAAGTATTCGGGTAGCGACGCCAATACCAAGAGCGAGCGGGACTGGGCTCAGCTGCGGCTGGGGCAGGCCAACTCGAGGCTCGCCGACAATCCGCCGAGCGCCGCCGACAAGGCCGCGTACGTGAGCGCCGCCAAGGCCGCCTTCGACCTCGTGGCCGTCGATCTCGGCACTACCTGGGGCACCAGGCAGGCGGGCGAGGCTATGGTCGAGAAGGCGAGCGTCCTGTTGTGGAAGGACGAGAATTATTCCGCGGCCGCCGCCCTCGCGGCCAAGGTCGTCTCCAGCTATCCCGCGGACTACGATCAATACCCGATGGCCTATGCCTACTTCATGCTCGGGCAGACCTACCGCCAACAGGGCTGGTACGCCAAGAACAACTATGGCCAGGATTACGTCGATTCCTTCCAGAAGGCCATCTTCTACTACTCGAAGGTCACGACCGCCAACTACCCCTCGCTCTCCTCGACGCAGTGGTTCTTCGCCCAGGCTCTCTGGCAGATCGGCGATAGCTACTCTGGCGAGGACCAATACGCGACGGCCATCTCCAGCCTCACGCCCCTGCTCTCGTCCTCGTCGTTCACGAACGAGCAGAAGGCGCAGATGCAGCTTACCATCGCCAAGGCTTATGGCGAGGAGATCAGGGCGCTCGCCGACGAGGGCGAGTTCGCCGAGATCACGGGGAGCCTGGGGTCCACGACCAATGCGGCCTTCGAGGCCGTTTCGACCTATTACGAGAGCGACGGTACGACATTAGTCGACAATGGAGACACTTCGGCCCAGGCTTGGTACGAACTGGCCAGGCTCTCTACCGATGTCGGGCAGCAGATGGAGGACGCGGGCTACAATGACCTTGGATCGCGAGCGGCCGTCTGGCATGCAGGAATCGACGCGGCCGCGAAGTGCGTATGGTCGACGGATGGCAAATACAAGAACCTCGATTCGAAACAGTGGTATTTCTATTACTCCCGCATGAACGCAGGGCGCTGCTACGAGGGCCTGTATATCGAGAGCTTGGCCAATTGGGATACGGCGCGCACTACCTACAATGCGGTCCTCTCCGATATCGCCGCGGGGACGGTCTCGACGGAACGCAAGCCCGAGGTGCTAAAGCGCATCGCGCGCTCCTGGCAGCGCGAGGCCGAAAAGCTCGACGGGAACGCGGCGAACCAGGCCAACATCATCGCGTACAGCCAGGAAGCGATCACTGAATATGCTGCCCTCTTCGATTCCAGCGTCATCGCCCTCGATGACGGCGACGCGACGGCTTGGTCCCTGGGCGAGACGATCTGGTGCTATCGCAATATGGCTAACGCCCTGAATATCGACGGTTCTCAGGCGGTGAGCGACGTGATAGCGACTCGCGAAGGCTATATCGCGGCGGTAAAGACCCTGCTCGACAAGTCCTGGGCATACAAGAAAGCCGACGGCTCTACCCTCGTGGAGAACGGGAAGCCGGCCGCCTGGGGCGCTACCGGCTACGGCTTCCTCATCAAGGAGACCGCCGACAACATGCAGGGCTACAGCAACACTCTCCCGACGGGCTGGGAGACGACCGCCATCGGCTACTACGACTCGGCGATCTCCTGGTTCGACAAATCCGATACTACGATCTACAGCGGCGCCCAGCCCTACGACGTCATGAACGCCAGGCAGGGCAAGGTGCAGGCCTACCTCTCCAAGTGCCAGATGCTCCTCGATCAGGGCAAGCAGACTGAGGCTGGCGCGGCCTTCGATCTTGCCTTGGATGTTACCGCTTCCCTTATTTCCGATGCCGAGACCCTCGTCGAATTCCCCGCGCGGGCGATCAGGGACATAGGCTGGGCTTTCATCTCCGACGGGGCGCGTCTCGTGGGCTGCGGCCTCGATGAGTTCGCATCCGAGGCGGCCTGGAGGACCAGCGCCGAAACCTATTTCAAGATGGTCACCGGGGGCACGAATAGCAACGCCAAATATGCGGCAGTGGACGGCGGTGACGTTGGCACGAGATGCGCCCAGGGTCTCACTTGGCTGGCCGATAATCCCGCCACGAACCTGTCCGTGGCGCGGTCCGCTTCTCATTCTCTTCGGTAGGGTTATCGATCGACGCAAGATGACGCGTTGAGCGATTTTGCTTGATCGTCGCTTTTTTTGGCCGGCCGGGATGTCAAGTCTCGGCCGGCTCTTTTTTCTCCATTTTCTCTTTCGTTCGCTATTTTCATAAAAAGCGCCTATGCACTATATTTCCCAGGGTATCGCTATCTCGTACCGGAGGTCCGCATGAAGAGTTCCCTAGCTATCTCCATATTCGCTATAGCATTAACCGCAATAATCGCGAGCGGCTGCGTCACTAAGGGGCCGAGCCCCTCCGCGACCGCCGCTCTTGCGGCGCCTCAAGCCGCGGCTAAGCCTGCCGTCCCAGTCAAGGTCGCCAAGGAAAGGACGGTAATAACCAAGGTTCCCGTCCTAGTTAAGGAAGCTTCCTTCTACTCCGACGGCTTGGCCGATCAATACACGCTCTATAAACTGGACGAGGCCAAGAAAGGCGTACTCGAGGCCCAGAGCTACGACGCGGCTCGGCCCGACCCCGTGCAGCGCGTGGTCTCCGAATACAAGGATGGTCGCCTTTCGGCTGAAATAACCTATGAGTCCGACGGCAAGCTCCGCGGCAGGCGCGAGCTCTCCTACGATGCGTCCAATCGCCTCATCCTGGAGCGGAGCCTCGACGGCAAGGGTAAGCCCCAGTCTTCCTCCGCCTACGATTACGACGCCAAGGGCCGTAAGGTCGAGTGGCGAGCGATGGACGCGAACGGCACGGTCAAAGCCACGAGCTCCTACGTCTATGGGCTTGACGGCCTCGCCTCGGTCGCGATGAAGGACTCAGGCGGCCGCGCCGCCGGGACCATCAAGCTCGAGTACGCTGGCGGCAAGCTCGCCAAGCGCTCTTATTTCGGCGCCGACGGGGCCTTGGACAAGTACGAGACTTACGCCTACGATGGCGGTCTCCTCGCCTCGATGGAGCTCCGGCGCGCAGACGGGAGCTTCGTCTCCAAGACCGCCTACGCTTACGGACCCATGGGCGAGATGGTCAAGTCCACGGAGCTCGGCTCCTCGGGCAGCCCGGGCAATTACGTCCAATACGAATACGTCGTCCGCGAGGACAGCGCGATCGAGACCTACTACGAGTGACAGGAGTTCCCGCATGAAGCGTGCTTTCGCGATTTTTCTCATGGCCTTCGCCGTCGCCGCCCTCGGCTTCGCGGACGAGACTGCCGAGATATACCAGATGCTCTACAAGCAGGCCGAGGGCCTGCCTCAGAAATGCGCGGCCGTCTCGAGCCTGGTGAGCCTCGACGACAAGTCCACCGCCCCCATCCTCGCCGCTGCCCTAGAGGAGCTCCTCCTCAAGGGGCAGAGCTATTCCTCGCCTGGAGACCAGGAGCTCTACGGCCGAGCCGTCCGCCTCCTCTCCCAGGCCCTGGGCGATTATAAATACACGCCCGCCGCCTCCGACCTCTGGGAGGTCTCGCAGTCCGTCTCCGACGTCCTGGCGCAGGCCGAGGCGATAATCTCCCTGGGTAAGCTGCGATCCCTGGAGTACGCCGAGCGCATCGCCCTCAAGCTGCGCGACCTCAACCTCAAGCCCACGGAGGACCGCGACTCAGGCGAGAAGCTCGCTTACGCTTGCGTGATTTCCCTCGACAAGCTCAAGGATCCCCGGGGCTTCTCGCCGGTGTTCTTCGCGATCGATTCCTGGTACAGCCTCCGCGTGAGGCAGCAGGCCATCGACGCCCTGCCCCGCATCGCCGACGACCCGACGGACTCGATCAAGGAGATCCTCGGCGTCGAGTCGCCGGAGCGCAAGCTCCGCGCTCTCCAGGCCGAGACCGCCTCGAAGGCCGCTCCCCAGCGCAAGGTCGAGGCCGCCGTCCTCGCCCTCAACCTTGGCCACCTCAAGATCCCCCGGGACAAGGCCGAGGGCAAGACCCTCGCCGACCTCCGCAAGCTCGCCCTGCGCAGCCTCATCGCCTACAAGGCCGCTGGGCCCGACCCCGTCGACGGCTGCGCCTCCTCCTTCGCGAAGGGCCTCGACGACGAGGAAAAGCTCCTCGCGCTCTCGGCCCTCGGGACCAACGGTTCCGATCCCGCGGCCTCCGTGCTTCGGGACGTCATCATGAAGATGAACGACGATCAGCGGGCGGGTCTCTCCGATGATACGCGCAATCGCCTGGCCAAGGCCGCGATGGAGAACGCCGGACTCACGAAGAACAAGCTTCTCAAGCCGGCTCTCCTCGCCGTCACCTTCAACGACAAGTGGTCGGGGGGCATCCTCCTCGCGGCGCAAACCGCTCTCAAGGCGATGCAATGAGCGTCGAGTCCCAGGGGGGGGAGGCTGCCGCCGGCCGAAAGGAGCGCCTCGCGCGGGTAGCGCGGCGCCTCGCGGCCGACGGCATCGGGGCGGCCCTCTTCGAGGACGCCGAGGGCCGCCGCGACCAGGCCGTCCGCTATCTCTCTGGCCAGCCCGGGGACGCTCTCCTCGTCGTCTCCGCTGATGGCCGATCCATTCTCGTCGCCTGGGACCTAAACCTCGCCCGGCTCATGGCGAGCGCGGACGAATTGCTGGCCTATACCGACTTCTCGCGGATGCCCATCCGCGCCCTCGCGGAGGCCCTGGAACGCCTCGGCGTGGCCAAGGGCTCCAGGGTCGAGCTGCCCTCGGCCTTCGCCTACCCGCGCTACGTCGATTTCGTCGAGGGCCTGCCCGACTACGACCTCGCGTGCCGGCACGAGGGCATCGACGCCGAGGTCGCCGCCTCGCGCTCCGTGAAGGACGGGGCCGAGCTCGCCGTCTACCGCCGGGCGGCGGCGATCACGAACCGCCTCATCGACGAGATAGAGGCTCGCGTCCGCTCGGGCGCGATCCGGACCGAGCTCGACGCGGCCCTCTTCATCGAGCGCGCCAGCCGCGAGGCCGGCTGCGAGGGCACGGGCTTCGAGACCCTGGCGGCGGGGCCCGGGCGGAGCTGGGGCATCCACGCCTTCCCTCCCTACGGCTCCGGGCCCTTCGCGACCGAGGGCATGTCGATACTGGATTTCGGGCTCAGGCTCGAGGGCTATACGACGGACGTGACCATGAGTTTCCTCCGCGGCGGGCTCGGGCCCGCGCGGGAGCGCATGGCGACCCTAGTCGAGCGCGCCCACGCCGAGGCGATCGCCATGATCGCGCCGGGCGCGAGCTGTCGCGAGATCGCCCGGCGAGCCGACGCGATCTTCGCGGAGGCTGGGCTCGCGATGCCTCACGCCCTCGGGCATGGGGTCGGCCTCGAGGCCCACGAGGCGCCGAGCCTGCGCAGTCGCGAAGACTGCGTCGAGCTCCTCGTGCCCGGCCAGGTCGTCACGGTCGAGCCCGGGCTCTACGATCCCGAGTTGGGCGGCCTTCGGCTCGAGGACGACGTGCTCGTCACCGAGGCCGGGCGCGAGGTCCTGACCTCGTCGAGGATCGTGCGACTGTAATACGTCTCGGCGTATACATGATTTCTCTCGGCGCCTCGCCACTCGTCCTTCATGAATGAGAAGTAGCCTTGTACCTGGGAGGCAGAGCGATAACGCTCGCGCCTCCCAGGAGGTATATTTTGCGAAGAGCTAGTCTTATCATGATCCTCGCGACTGCGGCGGCCGTAGCGTCCGCCCAGGCTATCGCCCAGGCCCCGGCGAACGGCGGCGCGCAGCCGCCCGCCCAGGGCACCCTTCCGCAGCCGCCCGCCCAGGCCGCGCTCTCGGGCTCGCTCGTCTTTGTCGACGACAGGCCTGCGATCAAGACCGATAGCGCCACCGTGCTCCTGTCCATGCCGCGCTTCTTCGAGTACGCCTACCGCGACGGCTTCAAGGCCGGAGCGGCGATCAAGGCGCAGGGCTTCCTCGCCCAGCCCCAATCCGACGACAAGGCGGCCCTAGGCACCTTGCTCGTCCAGGAGCTCACGATCGGCAATAAGACCTACATCATCGTGGGCGGGCCCGGCGACGGCAAAGGCGCGCCACGCGATGGCGCGGCGGGGCCTGACCAGGGCTCGCAGCCCGATCCTCAGGGCGCCGGAGCCGGCGGGGCCCCGCGCGCCGGCAAGAAGTAATACTCAGGCTATGGAGGTCTCCGGCCGCTCCTCTTGGGGGGCGGCCGGGACCCAGAGCTCGAAACGGACGCCGGGGCCATCCGCCTCGTCGACGTTCTCGACCGAGCAGCGCCCGCCATGGCGAGCCGCGATGCCGCGGGCTATGGCGAGGCCGAGCCCCGTACCGCCGAAACGCCTGGTCCTAGCCTCGTCCACCTTGTAGTACGAGTCCCATATCCGCTCGAGGGACTTGGCCGGGATATGGGGCCCCGAGTTGTAGACCGACAGGGTCGCGCCCGGGGAATCGACCGTCGGCCTCGCGGCCACCGTGATGAGGCCGCGCTCGTCGACGTGGGAGACTGCGTTCGAGAAGTAGTTCACGAAGGCGCGGCCGAGCATGGCGCGGTCGCCGAGGACGTAGGCCTCCTCGAGCTCGAGCTTCGGGCTTAAGCCCAGCTCCTCCAGCGTCCTGGCGAAGGAGGACAGCGTCTCGGACACGATCTCGCGGAGGTCGAAGCGCTCGAGCCTTAGCGGCAGGACTCCCGAGTCGATCTGCGAGAGCTCGAGGAGATCGCGCACCTGGCCGTCCATCTTGCGCGCCTCATCGATGATCACGGAAAGGTAGGCTTCGCGCGAGGCATGGTCGCCGGCCACCCCTTCCTGTATGCCCTCGGCATATCCGAGGATGAGGGCGATCGGTGTCTTCAACTCGTGCGAGACGCTTGAGATGAACTCCCTGCGCATCGCGTCGATGCGCTTCTCCCTCTCCACGTCCTCGCGGAGCATCAGGTTCTTGCGCTCGAGCTCGGCGAGCGCCCCCTGGAGGCTGTCGGAAAGCTCGTTCATCGCCCGGCCGAGGAAGGCCACCTCATCGTTACCGCTCGCGATGAAGCGCTTCGAGAAGTCGAGCGAGGCTATCGATTTCGAGAGGGCAATGAGCTCGCCGAAGGGACGGGTCGCGTTCTTCGCGAGCAGGTAGGAGAGGATGGCGCCCAGGGCGAGGGCGACGATGCTCGAGAGGGTGAGGAAGAGCCGCGCTCCCTCGGCGCTTTCCTGGGCCTGGGCGAGGGGGAAGCTCAGCACGAGGGTCTTGCCCGAGTCCTGCTTGCTGGTGAGGAAGAGGAGTCTGACGTTGAGGCGGGGGTCTTCGGTCTCGAAGATCGTGCCATCCTTGCTTTCGAGGATTCCTGTCCTTGCACTAGGCGAGGCTGGAACGGCGGGCAGGGCGTCTTGCGCGAATCTGGGCTGCCCCCCGACGCCCTTCATGTCGGGCGGCATGCGCCCGGCGGGTCGATTCTGACTCGCTGCCCCTCCCTCCCGGGAGTTTGGGCGCGGGCCGAGGGGCGCGAAGGGGGGGATCCTGCCCTCGGATTCAGGCGAGGCTCGGCCCTCGTCGCGGGATTTTGCCGAGGGAAAATTCGAGTCGTAGACGAGGGAGCCGTCGGATCCGACGATCGAGATGTGCACCGTGGTGGAGCGCTCTAGCGAGGCCAGCCTCTCGTAGATGCCCGAGACGGGATCGGGTATCTCCCCGATCTCGCGCGAGATGTCGACGAGCTTCTGGCGCTTCAGCCCCAGGTAGTAGGGCTCGAGTAGGAAGAAGGAGAGGATCCAGGTCAGGGCGACGACTCCGATCGAGAGCGAGGCCATGCCCGCGAAGATGCGGGTCCTGAGCTTCACGCGCCTTGGGCCTTGGCGAAGCGGTAGCCGAAGCCCCTGACGGTCTCAATCGCGGATCCCGCGCCGCCCAGCTTGATCCTGAGGTTCTTGACGTGCGTATCGACGGTGCGTGGGTCCCCGGCCCAACCGATGCCCCAGACCGAGTCGAGGATGCGGTCGCGGCTGAGCACCGTGCCGGCCTTGGAGGCGAGGAGGACGAGGAGCTCGAATTCCAGCGGGGTGGCGGCGATCTCGGCCCCGCCCACGCGGATGTGGTGGGCGCTCGTGTCGACCTCGATGCCCGTGCCCTGGAGGCAGCGGGCGAGCTCCGCGTCGATCTCGGGCGGGCGGGGGAGGGAGCGCTTCAGGATGGCCCCGACCCTGGCCACGAGGACGCGGGGGCTGACGGGCTTGCGGATGTATTCGTCGGCGCCGAGGCCGAAGCCGAAGATCTCGTCCTCTTCCTCGGACTTGGCCGTGAGCATGACGACGGGCACGTTGGAGCGCGCCTTGAGCTCGCGCAGCACCACCCAGCCGTCGAGGTCGGGCATCATAACGTCGAGGATGACGAGGTC
Organism: Spirochaetaceae bacterium UBA1306; assembly: GCA_002307245.1. Taxonomy (GTDB): domain Bacteria; phylum Spirochaetota; class Spirochaetia; order Treponematales; family Rectinemataceae; genus UBA1306. The sequence goes on from DBTW01000112.1 coordinate 22,627, forward strand.
GATGCCCGGCTTGGACGAGAAGGCGGCGATGGTGGCGCGGCCGTCCTCGGCCTCGACCGTCGAGTAGCCCTCTCGCCGGAGGTAATCACAGACGAGCTTGCGCATCCGCGCTTCGTCGTCGGCCACAAGTATCATGGGTTCTCGTGCGCTCATAGTGAATGTAGTATATCTCCATGCATGGGCATCGTGAAGCGCCGGGAGCCCAGCCACGCGGGCCCATCACCGCCGGCGCCATCGACGCTTCACGCGATCTTCACATTGGCCTAAAGACGGCCGGCTCGCCAGGGCAGGACGCAGCCGGCGAGCATGGGAACCGAGCCTTCGACTTCCTCCGGGACCGTCCACTCGCGGCGCTCGAGGACGAGGCGGCCCGCGGGGGGCGGCAGGCCGTAGAAGGCGGAGCCGCGGCGCGAGAGGAAGGGCTCGAGTTCGGCGAGCCTGCCCTCGCCGTCGAAGAGGGCGGCGAGAGCGGCGACGGCGCAGGGCGACGAGTATACGCCCGAGGCCGGCCGCGAGCACTCCTTGGCGGCCCGGGGATGGGGAGCCGAGTCCGAGCCGAAGAAGAGCTTCCCTTCGCCGCGGAAGACCGCCTCCCTCAAAGCATCGCGGTCACGGGCGGTTTTTAGCACGGGCTTGCAGTAGAGGTGGGGGGCCATGGCCTCGCCTATGAGATCGTCCAGCGTAAAGAGCAGGTGGTGGGCTGTGATCCCCCCCGCTACGCGCTCGGGCGCGGCGAGGACGAAGCCCAAGAGCTCGGCCGAGGATATGTGCTCGACGACGATCCTGAGCCTCGGGTAGGCCGAGATGATCCGCTCGAGGACGGGGATGAAGGCCTCCTCCCTCTCGAGGACGGGCGCGGACGGGTCCTCGGCGTGGATCGAGAGGACGATGCCCGCATCCTCCATGGCCTGGAGGGCCTCGGCGGCCTGCGAGGGGTCGCAGAGGCCGTCCGAGGCGTTGGTGGTGGAGCCCGCAGGGTAGTACTTGCCCGCGATCGCCCCTGCCGCCGCGCAGGCGAGCGCCGCCTCGCTCCCCATCCCGGGAAGCAGCTTGAAGGCCATCAGGGGCTCGAGCCCCGGCTCGGCCGCGGAGAGTTCGGCGCGGTAGGCGGCGACGGCGGCGCCGGAGGCGATGGGAGGCGTCGTATTGGGCATCGCCAGGACGCGGCCGAAGCTGAGCGCGTGGCGGCGCGCGTAGGCGGCCGTCGAGGGGCCCCGGCGCAGATGGGCGTGGAAGTCGTCCGGCGTCGCGATCAGGAACTGATCGCG
>DBTW01000112.1:24172-36291 GCA_002307245.1 Spirochaetaceae bacterium UBA1306
TCAGTCAAGCCGCACCTCGAGGAGGGATACGTCGTCGGGGAAGCGCTTGCCGGCGCACTCGGCCTTGGCCCGCTCGAGGAGCCGCTCGAGGACCGGGCTCTCCCTGGGCCCGGAGGCGATTTCGACTAGGACGCGCTCGAAGCGCTCGATGCCGTAAATGGAGCCGTCCCGCGCGCGGAATTCGTAGACGCCGTCGGAGAATACGTACAGTCCCGAGCCTCGGGGCAGCTCGGCCGTCGAGGAATCGTAGCGCGAGGCGGGATCCATGCCGACTATCGTGCCCCCGGTGGAGAGTTCCTCGAAGCTGCCGTCGGGCAGGACGAGGACGGCCGGGGGGCTGCCCGCGCTGGCGTAAGTGAGGCGGCGCGAGCCGTGGTCCCAGATGCCGTACCAGGCCGTGAAGTAGAGGTTGTTCTGCTCCTCCATTCTGAACGAGGCGTTGAGCCTCTCGAGGACCGAGGCTGGGTCGGTGAAGTCGGCGCCTGGTAGGACCTGGGTCTTGAGCATGTTCATCAAGGTGACCGAGAAGAGGGCGGCCTCGATGCCGTGGCCGCTCACGTCGATGAGGTAGAGGGCGAGCTTGCCCGCCCCGACGCCGAGTCCGTCCCCGCCCAGGACGTGGTAGCCGAAGACGTCACCGCCCAGCGAGGCCGAGGGGATGAACTCCCAGTCGGTCGCGAGCTCGGAGAAGGCGAGGCGGCCCGGCAGGAGGCCCCGCACGTAGGCCGCGCCCTCGCGGAGCTCGGCGCTCAGCTTCTCCTGGGCTTCGATGAGGGCCGCCATGAAGAGCTCCTGTTCTTCCTTCATGCGCTTCTTCTCGAGGCAGGACTCGATGCGGGCCTTGAGGATGACGGGCTCGAATTCGCGAGGGAGGTAGTCCTCGGCGCCGAGCTGGATGCATCGGGCGATGATCTGCGTGTCCTCGAGGGCGGAGATCACGATCGCGTGCACGCCCTTGAGCTCCTCCTCGGCCTTGATCCGCTCGAGCAGCTGATAGCCATTCATGCCCGGCATCATCACGTCGATGATGGCCACGTCGAAATTCTCGGCGCGGAGCAGGTCCAGGGCGGCGAGGCCGTCGCCGGCGGCCCGCACCATGTGGCCTTGTCGCTCGAGGTGGCGGGAGAGCAGCTCGCGGTTGAAGAGGTTGTCGTCGACGATGAGGATGCGCCCCGGCCGGGGCGCCGCCGGCGCGTCGGCCGAGGAGAGATCGGCGCGGAGGGCCGAGGCCCCCGCCTCGTCGTAGCCTTCGGCGGAGCCCTGGGGCGTGCCTTCCTCGGCGGCCATGAGCTCGAGTATGGAATTGCCCGCCTCGATGATACGGTCGGCGTCAACTGCGAGCTCCTTGTGGCCGCTCGCGGTCGCCTTGCCCTTCGTGTCCTGCACGAGGGCTATGAGGGCGTAGAGGATGCCGTAGATCTGGTGGTCGAGGGTCACAAGGTCGGGGCCGCCGAGCGGGGCTTCCCGCGCCGCCTCGGGGACCTCGGCCTCAGGCTCGCCCGAGTCGACTTCGCCGCCGAGCCTGGCCAGCAAGGGGGCCTTAAGGGCCAGGGCGAATTCGACGACGGTGGCGAAGAGGGACGCGAGGTCCTCGCGCTCCGCCTGGAGGGCGTCCTCGCCCATCATCTCGGCATAGCCGACCAGGTGGTTGAGTTGGATCCGGGCGGCGAGCCTGGCCGCCGCTCCCTTCTTGACTTCCGGGACCCGTCCTTCTCGGTTATTGCTTCTCGGCATGCTCTTCGACGTATTTCTTGAATTCTTCCTCGGACATGCGGTCGGAGTAGATGGGGTAGAGAGCCTCGATAAGGTCTTCGATGCTGGGGAACTTGGCTCCGTCGAGCTTGTAGGTCATGTCATCCTCGCCAGCCAAGGATACTCGGTCTCGGGCCGAGGCGCAAGGACGCGTTGGATGCGCCGGATGCGCCGAATGCGCCGAATGCGCCCTTGCGCTCCCGCCGCGCGCCTTGCGGCCGCCGGGGCCTCGTAGTACACTCAGCCGCGTGAGCAAGACAATCCTGATCGCCCCCTTCGATGGCCCCATTGCCGCAGCCCTCGCCGCCGAGGCGGCCCGCGTAGGATGGTCCGTAGCACAGGCGCTCGCCCGGGCGCCGGGCCAAGCGGGCGCCCTTCCCCCCGGCCCCCAGGACGATACCGTCGTCGGCGCCGCCGCCCTCCATTACGATCAGCGTTCTTTCGTGTCCGCATCCGCCCTCGTCCTTTCGGCGGAGAACGCCTTCGGGTCGATCGACGCCGCAGCCCTCGTCTTCGATCCAGCCTCCGCCAAGGCCGACTTCCTCTCCGCTAAGCCCGGGGAGCTCGCGGCTCTCGTCGAGGAGCGCTGCGCCGGCCCCCTATTCCTGGCCCGCGAGCTCGCCCGCCGCTTCGAGGCGCGGCGCTCCGGGCGCCTGATGCTGCTCGCGCCCGAGAGCCCGCGCGACGCCGCCCTGGGGCCCGTCGCCGCGATGGCCGACGGCGCCTTCGAGGGCCTGGGCGCCGGCCTCTTCGCCGCGGCGGCAGCGGGCGGCTGGCACGCCTACGGCCTCCGCGACGCCAGCGGCCAAAGCGATCGCTTCGTCCGCTTCGCCATAGAGCTCCTTTCCGAGGCCAGGCCGACCAAGGCCGGGCGCTGGCTGCGCTATTCAGGGAAGAGCGGTATCTTCGGGCAGTAGATGCGCTTTCAAACGAAGCTCCTGTATACCTATTCCCTGCTAATCGTCCTCCTCGTCGCGGTAATCTCGATTCTGTTCTATAGCTACAGTTCCGGTGTCTTCGAGCGCAACGCCACCGGGACTTACGAGCTCCTCTGTACGAAGCTCAGCCAACAGCTCGACAATATATTCAAGCCCATGGACTTTATCTCGACCAACCTGATCTCCGACGCCTCCTTCAAGTCGGCGCTGGCCACCCTGGGTTCCCTCGACGGAAGGGATCCGGGCAATTTCTACTTCACGACGGAGGCCTTGCAGATCATACGGAACCTGCTCAGCAGCTACTCGATCTACAAGAATTTCTACTCGGTGGTCGTGTTCAACGGCAAGGGCGATTTCTTCTCGAGCAATTTCATGAACCACAAGGAGCTCTCGATCCCGCCCTCCATGATCCCGACCCTTCCCTGGATCGGCCGCGCGACCGAGGCGGCCGGGCGTTCCGTGGCCGTGTCGCCCTATGACGACCGATGGCGTGCGGAGGGACGGGCCCGGGTCTTCGGGCGGGCGCGCATCGTGCCCGGCACCAATTTCGACCTCGGCTACATCGAGGTGCAGAATCGCTACGAGGACCTCGAGCCTCTCCTGGCCGTGCCGGACAAGGAATTCGTGAGGGTCCTCGTGCTCCAGCCCGACGGGGAGACCTTCTACCAGAGCGAGAGTCTCTCTTCCGAGCTGATAGGCTTCTATCGCTCCGAGCCTGCGCGCGCGGGGCGGGCAGTCGGTTTCCAACCTAACCCGATAACCCGGGAGCCCGAGTTCATCTCCTCCACGACCTCGGCCTACACGGGGCTCACGGTGACCCTCGTGCTCAACAGGCGCATCCTCCTCGCGCCCCTGGGTTTCATCAGGTCTATCAGCATCGCCATTGCCTTCTTCATCATCCTTTTCTCGATGGCCTACACCTGGGTCTCGTCCAGGCAGCTCGCCCGGCCCTTGAGGCTGATCAAGGCCAGGATGGAGGAGACCGAGCTCTCGAATCTGCCCCTGGACGCGCCCATCGTGCACCCGAACGACGAGGTCGTCGCCCTGGACCGGGCCTTCCGCAGCCTGACGGGCCGCCTCGACGAGGCGATCCGCCACGAGCTGGATTCGCGAACCGCCTGGATGCAGGCGCGCATGGACTCGCTACAGGCGCAAGTCAATCCCCACTTCATCAACAACATCCTGACCGTGATAGCGAACCGTGGCCTTGAGTCGGGGGACGCGCGCATCGGGGACATCTGCAACGGCGTCGCCGCGATGCTGAGGTACTCCACCTCCACCGAGGAGCGCTCGGCTACCCTCGCCGACGAGCTGGAGCACGCCCGGACCTACCTCTTCTTGATGCAGCAGCGGCTCGAGGATAGGCTACAGTACGTGGTAGATGCCGAGCCGGGCGTGGAGCTAGCCCGCGTCCCCAAGATCATCCTTCAGCAGTTCATCGAGAACTCGATCAGCCATGGCTATCAGCATAGCCCGAAGGCCATGTCGATCGCCGTCCTGGCGTCGGTCGCCGGGGATCGATGGTTCGTGGAGATCACCGACGACGGGGAGGGCTTCCCGCCGGATCGCCTCGAGGCCCTCAACGAGCGTCTCGAGGCCATCGCCCTCGGCCTTCGCTCGGGGATAGAGGAAACAGGCTTCGGCCTCGGGGGCCTCGGCTTGCTCAACACCTACTCTCGGCTCTATCTCTTCTACCATGGCGACCTGCTCTGGACCCTGGAGAACCGCGAGTCAGGGGGGGCTCGGGTCCTTATTGGGGGGCCGCTCGAATGCGACGACGGGGAGGCCCGATGCCGCGGGTCCTGATCGTCGAGGACGAGCCGGCGGCGGGGCGCTACCTACGTTCCCTGATCGATCAGCGGAGCCCGGCTTACTCCGTCGTCGGCATAGCCGAGAACGGGAGGGAGGCCCTGGGGCGGGTGCGCGACTCCGTCCCGGACCTCGTCGTCACCGATGTCAAGATGCCCGTGATGGACGGGATCGAGCTCGTCGCCGCGCTCAAGGCGGAATTTCCTGCTCTCCCCGTGGTGATCGTCAGTGGGCACCAGGAGTTCGAGTACGCACGCCGAGCCCTCGATACGGGCGTCGTGGACTACCTGCTCAAGCCGGTCGACCCCCATCGTCTCGAGGAGCTTCTCGGTCGCCTCATGGCCCAGCTGAGGGCCGGCGAGGAACAGTGCCGGACGGAGTCCCTCGCACGCTTCGTGAGGGGCGACGCGCTGACCCCGACCGATGCGTTCACCCCGGAGGAGCGCTTCCGCCTTGGAATCGCCCGCTCGGGCGGGCTTCCCTCCCGGTTCCGGCTCGACGGGGCCGCCGAGGAAAAGGCGGCCTTCGTCGACGGAGTCTATGTCTTGCCCGGCCGCGATTCCCGCGAACGCATCTACCTCCGTCCAGAGTCGAGCATCTCGGCTGAATCTTTCGCGGAGGAACTGCGGGGCGTCGAATGCCGCCCGGGCTCCGGATTCAGGACCATCGTCATCGCGGAGGGCTCGCCCCGAGCCGACCAATTGCGAGAGGCGGTCGGCTCGGCCTGCCTCGTCTTGGACAGGCTGATCGTTCCCGGTCTCACCCAGTTGCGACGGGGGGATCTCAGGCAAGCCCGGGAGCCCGATTGGGACAAGCCCCTGGCCGACAGGATCGAGTTCGCCCTTAAGGAATCCGGGGCCGTCCTCCTGGAGCGCGCGATACGCGACATGGCCGGGGCCTGGAAGTCGCGAGGGGCTACCCTCCTTTCGATTGAGACCCAGCTGCGCCGTATCCTCCATTTCATAATCAGGAAGGCGCCCCATGGCGACGTCACTGTGGCCGCCGACCTGGAATTCCTTCTCGAGGAAGCCCTGGCCGGCGCCGAGTCCTTCGATGAACTCGCGGCTGCCGCCTGGTCCTTGGCGGCGAAGGCCGCCGGTCTCGAGCGGCTTGTGGTCAGGGAGGGCAATGTACCTGCCTTCTTCGACACGATCCTCCGCTACGTCCAGGCCCGCTACGCCGAGCCCCTCAACCTGAGATCGCTCTCCGATACCTTCAGGATATCCTCTTCCTACCTCAGCAAGCTCTTTCGCCAGCACGCGGGGAAGTCCTTTGGCGAATTCCTGGCTGAGCTCCGCATCGAGGCGGCAAAACGGCTCATCCGCGAAAGCCCGGGGATGCCGCTCAAGGACGTGGCGGAGAGGGTGGGCTTCAACGATCCCTTCTATTTCAGCCGGGTGTTCAAGGCGGTCGCGGGTCTGCCTCCCTCGGATTACGCCCGCAGGCCCTGCGCAGACGAGACTGAAGCCGACGAGTGACGGATTATCCATCTCCTCGCGCCGCCTAATCCATGTCGCGTTTCCGGAAACCGGTACAGGATTCTCCGCAAGGGGCCTGTCTCGGGCCCACGAATCGACTAGGAGGTAGGAATGAAGAGAAGTAGTATCGCACTCGCCGCCGCCATGGCCCTGCTGACCGTAGCGGGAGGCTTCGCGGCCGACCGCCAGAAGCTCGTCTGGCTCCAGTGGGCGAACGACGGCGCGCAGAAGAACCTCGATGCAATTATCGCCGCCTTCGAGGCGAAGTACCCGATCGACATCGAGCTGGAATTCAAGCCGGGCAGCGCCGAGGGCGAGAATCTCGTGAAGACCCGAATCGCGGCCAACGACATGCCCGACCTTCTGTCGTTCAACTCGGGCTCTCTCTTCCAGGTCCTCAACCTCGAGAAGAACTTCGTCGACCTATCCAATGAGAAGCTGGCGTCAAGGCTCGTGGACTCGTTCAAGAGCACCGTATCGGTGTCAGGCAAGGGCGTCTACGGGATTCCCTATCAGCCCATACCCGCCGGCGGCATCCTCTACAATAAGAAGGTCTACGCGCAGCTCGGGCTCAAGGTCCCCAAGACCTGGAAGGCCTTCATCGCCAACTGCGAGAAGATCAAGGCCGCCGGCAAGGTGGCGGTGATCGCCTCTTACAAGGACGACTGGACTGCCCAGCTCCTCCTCCTCGCCGATTTCTACAACGTCAACGTCGCGAATCCGAAATTCGCGCAGGACTACACCGCTAATAAGGCGAAATACGCCTCCACCCCCGCAGCCCTGCGCGGCTTCGAGAAGATCCAGGAAGTCTTTACGAAGGGCTTCACGAATAAGGAGCCGGTGTCGATCACCTACGACATGGCCCAGGCGATGCTCGCCTCGGGAGAGGGCGCGCATTACCCGATGGCTACCTGGGTCCTCACCTCGATTAACCAGAACTATCCGGACAAGATCAACGACATCGGCTTTTTCGCCCTGCCCGGCGATTCGGCCGATAAAAACGGCGTAACCCTCTGGATGCCGAACAATATCTCCATCTCCAAGACTTCAAAGCACATCGACGCCGCCAAGCAGTTCCTGGACTTCTTCGTGTCCCCCGAGGGGCTCGCGGCCTACATGAGCGTCAGCACTCCCGACGGGGCCTTCGCGATAAAGGGAGTCAAGCTGCCCGACAACGTCTTCCCGGCCGTCAAGGACATTCTCGTCTATGTCGACGCCAACAAGACGGCCCCCGCCCTCGAGTTTCTTTCCCCGGTCAAGGGCCCGAACCTCCCGCAGATCTGCGTCGAGGCGGGGCTCGCCCTCAAGACTCCCGCCGCGTGCGCGGTCGAGTACGACCGGGACGTGGAGAAACAGGCTAAGCAGCTGATGCTGCCCGGCTGGTGATCCTGGCTTACTAGCGAGGATGGTCCTTGGTCCGACCCGGCCCGGGGCCATCCTTCTCGGGAGACATCGATGGCATCCACGACTTCCAAGATATACTCGTACAAATTCCTCCTGCCGGCGGCGGTGGTCTACCTGATCTTCTTCATCGTGCCGACCTTCCTCTCCTTTTTCTTCAGCCTGACGATCTGGACACTTTCCGACTGGAAGTTCACCGGGCTCGACAACTTCAGGATCTTCCTCACCGAGCCCTCGCTCAACGTGGGCCTCCGGAATTCCCTCGTGTACGCCATCCTCACCTGCGGCCTAAAGGTCGTGCTAGGCTTTCTCCTGGCGGCCTTCCTCAGCGCTAACTTGAAGACCAAGGGCTTCCTTCGCTCGATCATATATTTCCCCAACATCCTGAGCACGATCGCCGTCGGCATCATGTTCTCGAGCCTGATGCAGCCCTCGCGGGGCCTGATAAACGTCGGCCTCGCGGCGATCGGGATCCAGGGCCCCGACTGGCTCGGCAACCCGAGCCTGGCCCTCCTGTCGGTCGCGATGGTCGACGTCTGGAAGGGCGTCGGCATCGCGATGACGATCTTCATCGCGGGCATAATGGCCATTCCCCGGCACTACTACGAAGCCCTGATGATCGACGGCGGCTCCTCATTCCATAAGCTGCGCTACATCACCCTGCCGCTCTCGCGCTCGTCCATGAACTCGGTGATCATGCTCGCCTTCATCGGCGGGATACGGTCCTTCGACCTGGTCTGGGTGATGACCAAGGGCGGTCCCGGCTTTACGAGCGACCTGATCGCGTCGATCATCTACAAGCAGCTTCAGGGCGGCTTCTATGGCATCTCGACGGCGGGCAACGTCGTGCTCTTCGTCATCGTCTCCCTCCTCGCCGTGCCGATGTACCGCTTCCTGACCAAGGCCGAGGTGGACCTATGAAGCGGAAGATCCTGCGCGTGATGGTCGAGGTCATCGCGGTTGCCCTCGCCTTGGCCATCTTCGGCATTCCCCTATCCTATGTAGTGACGAACGCGGGCAAGACCTCGGTCGAGGCGGCGCAAATGAGCATCGCCCCGGCGGCCGAGACCCGCTACATCAAGAATTTCTCCGAGGTCCTGGCGACCTCGAATCATATGCTGCTTCGCGCGTTCCTCAACAGCACGATCATCACCGTCGTCTCGATAGCGATGTTGATAGGCGTCTCCTCGATGGCCGGCTTCGTGATGGAGCGCCGAAAAAGCCGGGCGATCTCGTGGATTAACTTCCTCGTCCTCGCCGGGCTGATGATCCCGCCGGCCGTCGTTCCGACCATCTGGGTGCTCAAGTCGATAGGGCTGTACAAGACGATGCTTGGCCTTGAACTGATCGAGGCCGCCCTCGCCTTCCCCTTCTCCGTCCTCCTGTACCGGGGCTACTTGGGCGCAATACCCAGGGAGCTGGACGAGGCCTCCTTCATCGACGGCTGCTCGGGGCTGGACCTCTTCGTCAAGGTGATCTTCCCGCTAATGAAGCCCGTCTCGGCGACCATCGCGATTATCACCTCGATCTCGGTCTTCAACGATTTCGTGAACCCGCTGTACTTCCTCCCCGGCGCGAAGAATGTCACGGTCCAGCTCACGCTCTACAACTACATCAGCCAGTACCTGAACAAGTGGAACCTCCTCTTCGCAGACATCCTCCTGATCTCGATCCCGCCCTTGATCTTTTTTATCGTATTCAACAAGAAAATCGTGTCCGGAATGGTCGCCGGCGCGGTGAAATCGTGACCCGACGCCGGGGATTGATAGGAGCCTGCAAATGAAGCTTGATCTCGAGGGCCTTCGCTGCGAATATCTGGAAGATCCGATAGCCGTCCCTGCCGCCGCGCCGCGCTTTGGCTGGAAGCTCGCCGCCGATGCGCATAACGTTCTTCAAGCCAGCTACCGCCTGCAAGTGTCCGAGGACGCCTCCTTTGTGAGGCCGTTTTGGGACTCTGGGGAGCAAGGCTCGGCCGAGTCCGTCTGCGTCGCCTATGGCGGCCCTCCGCTGCGGGCGCGGGCTCCCTATTTCTGGCGGGTGAAGGCCAAGGCCTCTTCGGGTGGGATCGATGCCGAGAGCGGCTGGAGCGCGATAGCCCGATTCGAGACGGCGATGGCCAAGGATGAGTGGGAGGCGCGCTTCGTCTCGGCCGAAGGCGAGGGGTCCTGGGTCGATTCGAAAGGCACCAGGCTGAGGGGCGAATTCAAAGCCGGACGGGGAATAGCCGCGGCTAGGGTCTATGCCAGCGCCCTGGGACTCTACGAGCTCCGCCTGAACGGGAATCCCGTCGGCGATGAAGTCCTCGCGCCCGGATGGACCTCCTACGGCAAGCGCCTTCTCTTCCAAGCCTACGACGTCACGAGCCTGGTGCGGGAAGGGGATAACGCGTTGTGCGCCTCCGTAGGCGCCGGCTGGTTCAAGGGCGATCTCGCAGGCTGGCTGGGGCGTCGCAACGTCTATGGCCCGAGGACCGCGCTCATCGCGCAACTGGTCATTCGGTACGCGGACGGGCGCGAGGAGCGTTTCTGCACGGACGCCCGCTGGCGCTGTTCCGATGGGCCCATCCTTTACTCCGAGATCTACCATGGGGAGACCTACGACGCGAGGCTGGAGGCTCCAGGCTGGGACCTCCCGGGCTACGACGACTCGGCATGGCGTCCGGTCGAGGTCCTCGGTCTCGGGCGGGAGATCCTCGAGCCGGCCGACGGCCTTCCCGTGAGGCGCCACGAGGTTTTCAAGCCGGTATCGCTTGTCGTGACTCCCAAGGGCGAGCGCGTCCTCGATTTCGGGCAGAACATGGCGGGGCGAGTCCGGTTCCGCGTCTCCGGCAAGACCGGGGATCGCGTCGTGATCCGCCACGCCGAGGCCCTCGATGCGCAGGGCAACTTCTACACGGCCAATCTCCGGGGCGCCAAGGCACGTATCCTCTATGTGCTTTCCGGCAAGGGCGAGGAGCGCTACGAGCCGACCTTCACCTACATGGGCTTCCGCTACGCCTGCGTCGACGAATGGCCGGGCGAGATCGACCCCGCGGCCTTCGAGGCCGTCGCGATCTACTCCGACATGGAAGAGACGGGCTCCTTCGAATGCTCGAGCCCCCTCCTCAATCGGCTGCACGCGAACATCGCCTGGGGGCTAAAGGGGAATTTTGTCGACATCCCGAGCGACTGCCCCCAGCGCGACGAGCGCCTGGGCTGGACAGGCGACGCTCAGGTCTTCATCGGCACCGCGGCCTTCCTCATGGGGACCGACCGGTTTTACCGGAAATGGCTGCGAGACCTCGCCGCCGAGCAGCTCGATTCCGGGGGCGTGCCCTTCGTCGTGCCGGACGTGCTAGCGGGACTGAAGTCGCCCGATGGCAAGAGCTATATCCCCAGCCATTCCTCCAGCGGTTGGGGCGACGCGGCCACGATCTGCCCCTGGACGGTCTACGCCCGCTACGCCGATCGCGCCGTGCTCGAGGAGCAATACCCGAGCATGCGAGCCTGGGTCGAGTATATGCGCGGCCAGGCGCGCGACGGACTCGTCTGGGAGACGGGCTTCCACTTCGGCGATTGGGTCGCCCTGGACGCGAAGGAGGGCAGCTACTTCGGAGCGACGCCCAACGACTTCGTGGCCACGGCCTTCTACGCGAAATCGGCCGCGGTGCTCGCCAAGGCGGCCGCTGCCCTCGGGAAGGGAGAGGACGCGGGAGTATACGGCGCGTTGCGCGATCGCATCGTTGAGGCGTTCCGCCGGGAGTTCTTCGCCCCGAGCGGCCGCATAGCCGTGCGCACGATGACTGCCTGCGTGCTCGCGCTCGACTTCGACCTCGCTCCTCCCCAGCACCGGGATCGCGTTCGCGATACCCTTATCGCCCTAATTGCGGAAAACGGCGGGCACCTCGTCACGGGCTTCCTCGGGACGCCCTACCTCTGCCGCGCCCTGACGGACGCCGGGGCGCCGGAGGCCGCCTACTCGCTCCTGATGCGGGAGGACTATCCTTCCTGGCTGTACCAGGTCAAGAAAGGCGCGACGACCGTATGGGAGCACTGGGACGGCCTCAAGCCCGACGGCAGCATGTGGAGCCCGGACATGAATTCCTTCAACCACTATGCCTACGGATCGATCGGCGAATGGCTGCACTCGACCGTCGCCGGGCTGTCCGCCGACGAGGCCTCGCCCGGCTACGGGCGAATCACCTTCGCGCCCAAGCCGGGTGGAGGGCTGACCCGCGCCAAGGCATCCCTCGCGACGGTGCGCGGCCCGGCGTCCATCGAGTGGCGCATCGAGGGCGGCGAGCTCGTCGTGGACCTGAAGGTTCCGCACAACGCGACGGCGTCCTTCGTCCCCCCCCTGCCGGACGCGGCAACGCTCGCTCTCGGCTCGGGAGATCATCGCTTCGCCTATCCTTGGCCGTCGCCCGATTGAGCCCGGCCGGCCAAGGCAGGGGCGCTGGCCTCGCCGTTCAGGGAAGAGCGGCATCATCGGGCAATAGCCAGGCGCGCCCATTCTTTCACTCGATTCACAACTAAACGACTCAGTAATCACGAATAAAACCAAGTGGAGAGGGAACTGCAAAGGTAGTATTCTATCCTAGATCGGCGGCGGCGCCAACTTGAAGCGATAGCCGGTCGAGGGGATCTCCATGCCGAAGTCGGCCAAGCTGTCGCTGTATATTGTTGCCTTCCTTTTAGCGCTATCCGCCTGCTCGACAGACTCGTCCTCTTCGAACGGCTCTACCGATACTACCGATACTACC
>DBTW01000112.1:36559-49789 GCA_002307245.1 Spirochaetaceae bacterium UBA1306
GATTATTGGACGACTCCCTGTTCCTCCGCTTCGACGGAAATGAATGTCTTCGTCCTCGGCGGCCTCAATGGCACGGCCGTAGAAGGCGCGAGTCTCGCGGTCCATGCTTCCGACGGCAGCCTCGTCGGCACGTATTCGCCGGACGCCGACGGCAAGGTTTCGCTAGCAGGCGTCCTGGCCGAGGGCTCGAGCTATTCGATCACCGCCACCAAGAGCGGACGGGCCGCTTCGGAACGCCTGGACTACGTTGCCCTCGCCGGCACGACGATTGCCCTCTATTGCCTGCCCATTTCGATGTCGGGCGTGGTGGCGGTCCCGCCGACGCTCGTCGAGCTCGAATACTCCGCTGACGGGGGAAGCAGTTGGCTCTCCCTGGAGGCGGGCGCGAAGCTCGCGGCCGGTTTCGAGATACGGGCCAAGGTAGCCGGCGTCGTCGCCGTGGAGGAGACCTCCATGTCGGGCTTCGGCGTCAAGCTCGACCTCGATAGGATGCCGACGACGGCCAACGGCTTCGAGGCGACGAGCTTTTATAATGGTTGCAAGTCGAGCCTCGACTCGGATCCTTCTTCCTCGACCTACGGGAAATACCTTACCGATGCGGTTTTCGATCTCTCGAAGCGCAGCTTCGTCTCGGGCTCCCATACCCTCGAGCTCGTGGCCTACGACGCCGCCTGTAACCGCCTGGAGAAGAGGCTGGACTTCAGCATCACGAGCGCCCCATCGGCCGGCAGCGCCCTCTCGAGCGCGTCATTCTCGACTGCGAGCCTCGGTCTGGTCACCTACGATACATCGAGCGGGGAGGAGGAAGCCTCATGCATCCGCTCGACCTTGAGCTTCAAGTTCTCCAGACAGAAGGCGATACTCGGCTTCGACGTCTATCGATCTACCGACGGATCGGGTTTCGCGCGCGTCGCCCGGGTCAACCTCGGAGAATTAGGCTACGACGGTTTTTCCTACTCCGACTTCGATCCTGCGCTGCAGATAGGCGGGACTTATTACTACAAGGCGAGGGCCTTCTCGAGCGATCCCGGTAACGACGCTTATTGGGCTGACTCGCCCGTCGTCAATGCGAGCTTCCTCGCGCCTTTTACGATTTCCCTTACTTCGCCCGATTCAGGATCGAGCCTGAGCTCGAGCGATGCCACAGCCACGTCGCTGAAATTCAAGATATCGAATACCGCCCTTTGGTCAGCGAACGTCGCCGACTATTTCTACTTCTCGCTCCTCATCAAGGATAAGGTCGGCGATCCCGCCTTCTACGGCGAGTATCGCTATAATTTCTCGAAAAGCCGATTCGAGGCTCCCGGGAGCTACGACAGGGACTACGGGACGGCTTCGTGGAGCAGCGTGAAGACGCCGACCGGCCTGAGCTACGATACCGGCATCATATCAATCGTTCTCGGTACGGCCTGCAGCTCGAGCTATGATGACAGCTACTATAAAACGAACGGCCTATCCCTCACGCAGGGCAGCGTGTATGAATGGGACGTCTACGGATCCTGGTATGGAGTCAACTATGGCGATGTCGGCTCCTCTTCGTCGATGAATCCGCCCTACTTCGAGAAGGCGGGGAGCTCGACGAGCTCGAGCAGCGGGATGGGCTACGCGTATGCCAATGATTTCACCGGTGGAGTGGGCAGCTTGAACGGCGCCTACGAATTCTACTACGAGTGAGGGCCTGGACATGAAAACGCTCAAGTCGTGCTTGGCCTTCGCTCTATTGGCCTCCGCCTTCCTTTATTCGGCTTGCTCGGCCTCCCTTGCGACCCAGGCCTCCCCCTCGGCCGCGGCCCATGGACAGGCGGCCTATGGACGCCTCGAGCTCTCGAGCGACTCGGCCTGGCAAAGGGCCGTCGCGGCCGGGAAGGTCGTGGAGGGGAGCGTCCTCGTCAAGACCTCCGCCGGCTTCGATGCGGCCGTCTTGGCCGCCCTGGGCGCATCGGAGACGGGGAGCCTGGAGCTGCCCGGCGGGACCTGGCGCCGCCTCTCCGTGGCGGCGGGCAGCGAGCGCAGCGTAATATCCGCGTTGCGCGGCACGACAGGAGTGCGCGCCGCCGAGCCCGAAAACCTCCTGCATATGCCCAAGGGCGAGTCGGGGTCGAGCGCCATATCGGGTTCCTCGGTCAATATAAAGGGCCTCGGCACGGAGGGCTTGAATGATCCCTATGTTGGATCGGCCGAGTACGGCCTCGCCATCGCCCATGCCATTGAGGCCTACGCTGCCTATCCGCTCTCGGGCAAGGTCGCCTACGCGGCCGCCCTCGATACGGGCATCAACCTCGCGCATGATGAGTTCATCGATTCGACGAGCGGCACGGGCGCTTCGATAGTCGTCCGCGCGATGAGCGCCTTCACGCGCAACTCCGACGGCAGCTATACTTTCGTTGGCAACGAAAAGAGCTTCACGACCGTGACCTCCGGGGCGAATTGGGACGACGACGGCCATGGCAGCCACGTGGCCGGCATCATGGGTGCCTTGGGTAATAACGGTCAGGGAACCGCCGGCGTTATGTGGAAGGGCCTCAAGCTCATCTCGTACAAGGTGTTCGCCGACGACGAGCGAGGCAGCTCGGGCTCTGGCACGGACTGGGCAGTCTACGGAGCGCTCCTGGACCTCGCGGACTGGTGGGCCGTCGCGAGCAACCACGGCGATACGACCCAGGTCACCCTGCCCGTCAACATGTCCTTGGGCGGGAGCTACGCCGGCTCCTTTGAAATGGAGGCTATCGCCTACGCCCTCGAGAAGAAGCTCCTCGTAGTCGCGGCCATGGGCAACGAGGGCTCGGCCACGGTCGAGTACCCGGCGGGCTATTCGGGCGTCCTCGCCGTCGGCGCCACGACCGGGGCTGACGCCTTAGCAGACTTCAGCTCGACGGGCAAATGGATGTCCGTCTGCGCGCCCGGCTCGGATATCGTCTCGACCTTCAACGGCGACAGCGATTACGCCTGGGAGTCCGGCACATCTATGGCGGCGCCCTTCGTCACGGGCCTCGCCGCCTACGTCCTCGCCTATGTCCCCCTCCTCGAGCCCGACCAGGTGAAGGCCGTCCTCGAGCAAAGCGCCGACAAGATAGGCGGCGCGACCGGGTATACGACCGACTTCGGCAACGGGAGGGTGGACGCGAAGGCGGCCCTCGAACTCGCGACCGACCCCGCCAAGCTGCCCGAGTCCGGTTCCAGCTATAGCCTCGCGGCCCTCGTGGTGTCCGTGACCGCGAACGGCTCGGCCCTGGCGGACCAGGAAGTCTATCTTTATGATGATTCAGGCGACTTTATCGAGGTAGGCATCACTGATTCCGAGGGCCAGGCGAGCTTCGTCCTGCTCAAGCCCGATACCTATACGCTGAAGGCTAGCCGTAACGGCGTCGAAAAGACCGCCGAAGCGACCCTGGCCGGAGGATCGGGCGAGGCGGACGTGGCGGTTACGATCGTCTTCTAGGCGCTCTGCCCGCCTTCTCGCGTGCCCGACTCTGAAAGCTACTTGATCTTCTTCCGAAGTTTTCTCGCGGCGTTGCGCGAGGCCGCCTCGGCCTCGGCCAATGCGACGGCGCCGCGCGACCTGGAGGCTTTGGAGCAGAGGACGATCAACAGGGCGCCGCCCAGGATCATGAGCGAGGAGAGGATTTGCCCCATCGAGATGTTGAAGGCGCTGGTGACGACGTAGGTCGGGGCCGATTTATCGCCGAGGATGTAGCCCATGCCCAGGTCGGGCTCGCGGAAGTACTCGAGGACGAAGCGGATGGTCCCGTAGCCGATCGCGTAGAGCCCCGTGGCGAAGCCCGTGAAGGACTTCCGCTTGCGGACGAAGAGCCAGAGCAGGGCCCAGAGGACTATGCCCTCGAAGAAGGCTTCGTAGAGCTGCGAGGGATGACGGGGCAGGTTGACGAGCTGGCTTAAGGAGGAAAGCCTGATGCCGGCCTTGGTGGCCGCGGCCTGCACCCAGGCCTCGCTCGCGGGGAAGCGGCCCGCGTCGGGCACGGTGGGGAAGATCATGCCGATCGGCGCTGAGGTGACCTTGCCCCAGAGCTCGCCGTTGATAAAATTGCCGAGGCGGCCGAAGGTGTAGCCCAAGGGGGCCGACACGGCGATGGCGTCGGCGTAGGCCAGCCAATTCTGCTTCTTGGCGGCGCAGAAGGCCAGGGTGGCGACGATGAGGCCGAAGAACCCGCCGTGGTAGGACATGCCCTGGAAGCCGATGAAGCGCATGCCCTCGTCGAAGGGCCAGAAGACCAGCCAGGGATGGGCCCGATAATAGCCGTTGGAATCGTAGACCAGGGTGCCGAAAATCCGCGCGCCCACGATGAGCCCGACGATGGCCCAGAAGAACCAGCCCTCGGCGTCCTCCGTGGACCAGGGGGCGCCCCGGCGCTTGGACTCGTAGCGGAAGAGGATCCAGGTGACCGCGAAGGCGACCACGTACATCAGGCCGTACCAGCGCAGGGGCAGGCCGGGGATGATCTCGGGGGATAGCCAGGCGGGGTACTGTATCGCGGCGGGCATGGGCACTCCTATTTGGGCCTAGAGCGGCTTCTCGATGATCCGGCCGAGGGCCTGGTCGAAGCTGAACGCCACTTTGGCCTTCTTGCTCCGGACCTCGTAGAAGCGATTGTGGCTCTCGATGATGACGCCGGGGTAGACGATCCCGCGGACTCGGACCTCGGAAGGCACGTGCGCCTCGAATTTCTCGCGCAGGTCGAAGACCCGATGCGTCCTCTTCTCGAGGAGCCTGAGCAGTTTTACCTTATCCTGGCGTATGCGGTCGAGCCCCGCTCCCGCCTTCTCGAGGTCGGCCATCGTGCGGTCGGACTGGAGAATCAGGGTCTTGAGCTTCTCGATCTCGCGCTCCTCGGCCTCGATCTGGTCGGCGACCAAGTAGTCCTGCCCGAAGGAGACCTCGGTCTTCGTGAAGTTCTCGGAGCCGAGGACGGCCACGTCGATGCCCTTGCGGGCGCGGCAGAGGCCGCCTATGAGCGAGCCTTTCTCCGAAGACAGGACGAGGCGGCCGTTGGTTTTCACGTTGCACAGGACGCAGCCGCCCTTGAGCTTCACGTCCTCCACGGCGAGGATGAGGGCCTGCTCGGCGAAAGAGGCCTCGACGCCGAGCTTGGCCCGGATGGTGCCCTTGCGGGCGCCCTTGATGCCCTCGGCCACGCGCACCATCCCGTCGCTGGAGACGAGGGAGGCCTCGACCGCCCCCGCGATGGCCACGTCGCCGCCGGAGACGAGGGAGTAGCCCGCGATCACCGAGCCTGCCACCTGGACCGAGCCGGGGAACTTCACGTTGCCGGTCACGGGACCGAGGTCACCGTCCACCGCGAGCCGCTCGCGGATCGAGATGCGGCCCCCCTGGCCGAAGAGCCCCTCCACCACGAGCTCGCCGCTGGCGGCGGCGACGTAGAGGGTCGAGCCGTCCTCGGCCTCCTCCTCGCGGACGGTCGCGTCGTGCTCGGGGACCAAGTCCCCGCTCGAGGCCGCGGTGGCCTTGACCGGCCGGCCCAGGACATCGATCCCGTCCTCGCCTGAGTCGGCCGCCTTCTCGATCTTGATCAGGGGATCGCCCACGTTGACGCGGGTGATCATGTCGCGCTCCTTGAAGTCGGCGCGGTTGCCCTCGTGGATGGCGTAGAGCGCGCCCGTGGCCTGGTGGGCGAGCCAGGTCACCTTGACGCTGCCGCCTGGCCTCGCCAGCCGCCCGTGGGCCGCGACGCGCTTCAGCACGGGCTTGCCCGCCCGGGCGTCCGAGACGGCCTCGGCGATCGCGTAGGGCTCGAGGCCCTGCACGACGCCCTTGGCGGCGAAGGCCGCGAGCACGCCCTCCACCAAGAGGGGCTCGCCGAGCCCGTCCTCGGCTGCGAGGCTCATCGTCGCTGACATCGAGTCGGGCGCGACCGCGACCTCGATCGACGCGTCGCGGAAGCGCAGCACCCTGAGCCACCATTCCTTGCCGCGCTCTTCGGCCAGGAGGAGGCCCGAGGCCGTGGCCACCAGGCTCTCCCGGCCGAAGTCTATGTTCTCGAAGGTCCGGATCGCGGGATCGTTGCCCTGGATGCCCGGCAGGACCTTGCCGTAGACATCGACCCCGTCCTGGCCGTTCCCGGACGAGGACATGTCGCCCAGCTTCTGCCCCAGCTGGACCATCGCGACCTTGGTCGCGTCGGAGATCGGGCATTCGGCCAGGCTCGGCACGGTCTGGGGGAGGGCGGGGTGCCGGGCGAGGCGGGCGCGGAGCTCGGCCGCCTTGTCGTCGGGCATGAAGCCCACGGCCAGGCTGAAGGCGCGTCCCGCGCCTCGTCCCGGGGCGCGGCCCTCGGCGAGGACGTAGTCCAGGAGCTCGGGATCCTTGCCTTTGTAGAAGTCCAGCACCGCCTTCTTGAATTCCTCGGCCTTATAGCCGCGAACCCGCGACTCCTTGAGGGCCGCGCTGACCATCGAGAGCTCCAGGGCCTTGCCCCTGCCGCGGCCCTTGCGGATGCTGATCGTCGCCTTCACTCCGTCGCCCGTCACCTTGATCTCGACCGATGCGTCGCGGTCCTTGGAGAGGCTGCGGCTGAAGAGCGGCTCCTTGTCCGCGGCCGAGGCGGAGAGCAGGGCCGCGAGCTCGCCCTCGCCGATGAGGTCGTCGTCGGCGGCCCCGAGCTCGGCCGCCTTGGCCAGGATCTCGCCCGGGCTCGGCGCGGGCAGTCGGGGGTCGCCCGGCGAGTAGCTGAGGAAATAGGTCGCGCCGTCGGTCGAGCGGTCGACGGACCAGACGTGCCGGGGCAGGGGGACCACGTCCACCCAGCGCTCGCCGATGCGGGCCACGCCGTCGTAGTCGGCGAGGATCTCGTTCTTGTTCCGGACTACGCCCGGGCCGAGGTAGAAGGTGCCGTCGTCCGTCGAGGCGGGCAGGGGCTTGCCGAAGATTGTCTTGCCGGCCTTGCCCGGCTTGGACTGCGAGAGTATGCCCACGCGCTCGCCTCGCCTGGCCCAGCCCGACTGCAGCACGGTGAGGTCGGGGAAGACCTGCTCGCGCTTCTCCCTGCGCTCGGTCGTCACGACCTTCTCGACCTTGGGGGCGAGGAAGGGCAGGGCGGCCGCCTTCTTGACCGTCTTCTCGACCTTGATCGTCTCGACCTTGATCTTGTAGAGCAGGGGCGGGGGGGCCGACGAGGCGACCTCGGAGGCGAGGGCGGCGAGCTCGCTCGGCACGGGCATGGCGGCCCACTCGGGGCTCTCGGGCTTGGGCTGCTCGGGCGCGACGCCCTCGGCGACGATCTCCTTGACCTTGCCCTTGGCCCGCGAGAATTTGCCGACGAGCTCCTCGGCCCGCTTCTGGTTGAAGCCGCCGATCCGCGCGTCCATGAGGATGCGCTGGATCTTCTCGGCGCTCCACTCGGCCCCTTCCTTGTCGGGGGTGAATACGAGGCTGGCCTCGATCTCGTTCTCGTCTACCGAGAGCTCGAGGTCGCCCTTCGCGATGCTCTGGGCCATCCCGCCCCCCTAGCCGAGGAAGCCTTGGCCCATGGCCTTGGTCAGCTTGTATTTCAGGAACTGGTTCTCGCGCCGCAGCTTGTCGATCTCGAACTGCTGGCTGCGGACGGTCTCGACGAGATCGCCCTGCGTCAGGGCGCCGGAGGAGAGGAGCTCCTCGACATAGGCGACCTTAGCGCCGAAGTCCGCCTCGGCTTCGAGCTCGGCCGTGCGGTATCCGCCCTCGATCTCGGACAGGGAGAGGGACATGTCCTCCTCGTCCTCGGAGGAGACGAGCTTGTCGGCGACGCGGTAGATCCCCTGGCTGAGCACCGACTGGGGTTTGTAGCGGAGGATGGGGATGCGGCTCCCGAGGGCCACGTCCTGCATCTCGTCGCGGTAGAGCACCCCGAGGTGCTCGATGTCGATGTTAAGGTACTCCTTGCAGGAGCGCCGGATTTTCTGCGCCTTCTCGGCGTCCTTGGGATCCTCGAGCATGTTCATGAGGAGGCGGGGCCTGAAGCGGGCCATGCGCTCGCAGGCGATCGCCCATCGCTCCGGGTCGATCTCCCGCACCTGCTCGAGGATGGAGGGAATATAGGCGCTGCGCAGGCTGGCCCCGTCCTTGCGGAGGGCCTCCATGTGCTCGAAGGCGCGGGACTTCTGGCCGAAGGCTCCGTAAAGGAGGCGGAACACGGCGTTCTTGAGGAAGAGGTAGGCGTTGAGCGTGGCGGTGAGGGTCGGCGCGGTGACGACGATGCCGTGGGTGCTCATGAGGAAGAAGTCCAGGATGTTGGAACCGGTCCCCGCGCCCAGGTCGAGGATGAGGTAGTCGGCGTCGACGGAGAGGAGGCGCTTGACGAGCTGGTTTTTCTGCGAGGGCTTGATGTTGGCCAAGCCCGGCACCTCGGCGTCCCCGGGTATGAACCGCAGGTTGGGATAGTCGGTGTCGAGGACTACGGTCTCGAAGTCGGCGGCCCCTCCCGCGCCGCTGGCCGAGGCGGACAGGAAAGTCCCGATGCCCGCCTTGGGCGCGGCCACCCCGAGGATGAGGTGGAGGTTGGAGGCCCCGAGGTCGAGGTCCGCGAGGACGGTTTTCCTCCCGGCCTGGCCGAGGGCTACGGCCAAATTGGCCGCGACCATCGATTTGCCGACGCCGCCCTTCCCGCTCGCGATGGGTACGATGCGCACGCTAGGCCTCTACGCTCTCGATGTCATCGGGGCCCTGCCCGGGCATCGCCGGGCCCTGGCCCGCGGCGCGGTCCAGGGTATTTTGCGCCTTGACCAGCCCGAGCACGAGGAGGCTCGCAAGGTCTACGAGGGCGATGAAGAGGGCCAGGCCCAGGCCGAGCCCCCTGACGCCGAGGCTTACGCCTATGGCCGCGGGATCCTGGACGATGGAGCCGGCCAAGGGTAGGAAGCACAGGGCAGAGGCCGCCTTGCCGACCATGAGGAGGGGCCTATACGTGGCGTAGCGCTCGGGATCGAGCCATAGGAAAAAAAAACCGGCCGCGAAAAGCAGCTGGGGGGCGGCGGCGTAGCGCAGGAGGCTCGAGACGCTCGAGTCGAAGAGGGCGCCCACGCTGTAGGCCAGGAATGCGATCGCGAGGAAGCGGAGCGATTCCGCGATCGCCGCGAAGAGGTGGACAGCCTTGCGTCTCATATATCGGAGAAGTGTACTTGGGCCCCGATGCCCCGTCAAGAAGAGCCGTCAATCGGCCGCCGTGATGGCGCAGGAGGGCTTCCCCGTGATATGTTATGGCAGCGGTTCGGTATTCCGGACGGAAAGTGAGATTTGATGAGTAAAAGCGAAAACGGGCGCAAGATCGCCTGGAGCGCCGTCGGCGCGGTCGTCGTGCTCTCGGCCGCCTTCGCCTTCGCCGTGCCCCCCGCGGTCGCCCAGACCGCGGCCGCCTCCTCGGGGGGGACCGCTTCCGACGCCGACACCAGGCGCTACATCGGCGAGCTGGGTGATACCTTCCGCTTCATCCTGCAGAATTACGTGGACCAGCCCGAGGCCAAGAAGCTCTACGAGGGTGCGATGAAGGGCATGTTCGAGGCTCTGAGCGACCCCTACTCGACCTTCCTCGACGAAGGCCTCATGAGCGACATGACCGACATCACCGCCGGCCAATTCGGCGGCGTGGGCCTCTATATAGCCAAGCAGGCCAAGGATCCCAAGAAGGGCGACGATCAGCCCCTTTATATCGAGGTCGAGTCGCCCATCGAGGACACTCCCGGGGCCAAGTACGGCATCCAGTCCGGCGACCTCATCCTCAAGATCGACGGCGAGAGCACCACGCCGCTCAGTTCCTTCCAGGCTCAACAGAAGATCCGCGGCCCGGTGGGAAGTACCGTCGTCCTCACGATCCGCAGGGGCGAGGCCGAGTTCGAGGCGAGCCTCGTGCGCGCGGTCATCGAGATCCCCACGGTTAAATCGGCCCTCATCCCCACGGCCAAGGGCAATATCGCCTACCTCCGCATCATCGAATTCACCGCACAGACCAAGGCCGCCTTCGACGAAGCGATCAAGAGCTTTAATAAAGAAGGCTATCGAGCCCTCATCCTCGACGTCCGCAACGACGGCGGCGGCCTCCTCCAAGCCGTCATCCAGGTCTCCGACGCCCTCCTCGACTCGGGTACCATCGTCTCCACCAAGGGCCGCAATCCCTTCGAGAACTCCATAAACCGCGCCAAGAGCGACCTCGCCGTGCCGAAGGACAAGCCTGTCATCCTCCTCATCAACAAGGGCTCGGCCTCGGCCTCCGAGATCCTCGCCGGCGCCCTCAAGGACAACAAGCGCGCCTACCTCGTCGGCGAGAATACTTACGGCAAGGGCTCCGTGCAGCAGATCTACTCGGTGGACCCGACCGGCTACAAGCTCACGATCGCCCGCTACTACACGCCGAGCGACCAGAATATCGACAAGACGGGCATTCCCCCCGACCTCGAGGTGAAGGACCCCGACCTCACCGAGGCCCAGTCGGCCGAGCTCACGAAACTCTACGAATCGGGCGAACTCGAGGCCTACTCCAAGGCTCACGGGGACGCCTCGGCCGACGATCGCAATACCTTCGCGGCCGCGCTCGGCAAGCGCTACGCCCTCCCGGACCGCATCCTGCGGATTCTCGTCAAGAACCAGCTCGAACGGACCAAGATCGCGCCCGTCTATGACCTCGAATTCGACACAGCCCTCAACTCGGCCATCAAGCTGATGGACGACCCGGCATACCCCCAGCTTCTCGGCGCCTCCAAGACCGTCAAGGAGCTCGTGGGGACCAAGAAGGCGGCCCTCGACGCCGCGGCGGCCGCGGCCAAGGACAAGGCCGCCGGCTCGGCTCCAGCGGCCCCGGCGGCCCTCCCCTCGCCCGAGCCCAAGAACTAGGGGCTTCAGCGTAGGGCCCTGGAAGGCGATGCGGCAGTTCATCCTGCCCGAGGACTGGGATGGCGGGCCCTCCTGCCTCATCGAGGGAGGGCGCGCCAGCTACCTCGGCCGCGTCCTCAGGCTCGGGCCTGGCGATTCCTTCCCCGCCCGCGACTCGAGCGGCCGCGCCTGGGCCTGCGTCGTCGTCGAGGCGGGGCCGGGCAGGCTCCTCCTCCGCGTCTCGCCCGGGACTGAGGCCGAGCCCGGCTACCTCCCCGACATCCGGGGCGGTGCCGGGCATCGTGCCTCGGCAGCGGGCAGTCGCTCCGATCCGCCCGCCCTTGCCCGGATTCTCCTCGTCGTGGGCCTGCCCAAGGGACCGAAGATGGATCTCGTCGTCCGCCAGGCAACCGAGGCCGGCATCGAGGCCGTGCTGCCCCTCCTATCCTCGCGCTCTCTGGCGAGGGGCGAGGAGGGCGGCGGGGCCAGGCGAGCCCGATGGGACCGCATCGTCCGCGAAGCTCTCCAGCAATCGGGATCGGCCATTACCACGAGGGTCCTCGACCCCCTCGAGCTTGCCGCCCTGCCCTCGGCCCTCGACCGGCTCGGCCTTGGCCCGAGCGATCCCCGGATCCTGCTTCACGAGGCTCCCCTTGCGCAGTCTTCGATGCACGGGTATCTTACCGAGACGCCGGAAGCGATCGCGCTCTGCGTGGGCCCCGAAGGGGGCTTCGCGCCGGACGAGGTCGAGTTCCTCCTCGGCGCCGGTTTCAAGCCCTTAAGGCTCGCCGGTGCGGTCCTTAGGGCCGAGACTGCCGCGCTTTACGCGGTAGCCGCCGCCCAGATCATCCTGTCGGAGCGCTCGTCATGGATTCCCAAGCCTCCTTGAATCGCGTCTCGGTGCTCGGCGTACCCGTCGACATCCTGCCCCCCGAGGGCATCGAGGATTTGGTCGCCCGTTTCGCTGACGGCAAGAACCACCAGATCGTACTTCTCTCGCTCTGGGACCTCATGAGGGCCCGCGGCTCCGGCGAGTTCCGCACCATGATAGCCGGGGCGAGCCTCGTCCTCCCCATCTCCCTCTCTATCGTCCGCGGCGCCCGATTCCTCCATAGAGCCGAACCCGTCCGCTATATGCCCTTCGATTTCGTCGTGAAGCTCCTGGCCGCCCTGGAGCAGCGGGGCAAGTCCGTCTATCTCCTCGGCGGATCGCGCACGAGTGTCCAAAAGGCCGAGGGCAACCTCAAGTCCACCTTCCCCGGGCTCCGCGTGGTCGGGCGCTATGCCGGGCGCTATCCGAAACACATGGAAGGCGCGATCATCGAGGCGGTGAAGAAGGCGACGCCCAGCCTGCTCCTGGTCGGGGCCGGCGTCCCGGGCCGCGAGAAGTGGATTCCCCGTAATCTGGCCCGCTTCAACTCCGGCATATACCTTTGGTGCTCCGACCTCTTCGAGGTTTTCGCCGAGCGTCGTTCCAAGCCTTCTCGGTTGATATTCAAAAAAGGGCTTGAATGGCTCCTATTTATCCTTCGGAAACCCTGGAAACTGTATCGAATTTTTATTTACATATGGTATAACGTATTGCTTTTGATTGCCCGATTGCGGAAATTATAGGAGTATTGCTCGGCATTAAGTAAAAATTGCCCGAATAGACTTTTATCTAGGCAAAACGCACTCTTGTAGACGAATGTCTACGTCAAATTCAGCCTTGTAGACAATTGTCTACGTCCTCAAACGGCTTTTCCCCTTGTGGCGTTACACATTATTCTCCTACTATGCGCCGTGCCGATGGATACAATCCTGCTTGTCGAGGACGACCCCATCGAGGCGAGGACTCTCTCGTCTCAGCTCTCGGAGGATTATCGGGTCATCCATTGTCCCGAGCTGGCTCGAGCCCCGGAAGCGGCCCGCCGATTCGCCCCCTCCGCCGTCCTCCTCAGCTTTCCCCCCGCATACGAGTCTTGCGAAGAGCTGGTGCGGAGGACGAAGGGCGGCGGCGGAAGCGCCCCCCTCGTCGTCCTCTCGAGCGACGCCCAACCTTCCTTCGTCGTCGGATGCCTGCGCTCCGGCGCCTTCGATTTCCTGGCCAAGCCCTATCGCCTCGAGGACCTTCGCCGCAGCGTCTCCTCGGCCATGGCGCCCCTTCCCCGGCGAAAGGGCCGCGAGGAGCTCTTCATGGGCAGCAGCAAGGCGATCAAGGCGGTCGAGGAGCTCGTGCGCATCTACGCCGAATCGGAGTACCCGGTCCTCATCTACGGCGAGAGCGGCACGGGAAAGGAAGTGGCCGCGCGGGGTATACGCGATCTCTCCCGGGCCAAGATGGGGCCTTTCGTGGCCAGGAACTGCGCGGCCATCCCCGAGCACCTGGCCGAGAGCGAGCTCTTCGGCACCGAGCGCGGCGCCTTCACCGACGCCGT
>DBTW01000112.1:50031-53164 GCA_002307245.1 Spirochaetaceae bacterium UBA1306
GAGAGCGAGCTCTTCGGCACCGAGCGCGGCGCCTTCACTGACGCCGTGTCGAGGCCGGGCGCCTTCGAGCTCGCCCGCGGCGGACTCGTCTTCCTCGACGAGATAGGGGAAGCCGGACTTCCCGTCCAGGCCAAGCTCCTCCGGGTGCTCGAGACGGGCGAATTCTGGAGGCTCGGCGGGAGGCAGAGCGTCGCCGCCGATTTCCGCTTCGTCTCCGCCACGCATCGCGACTTGGCGCGGGAGGTCCTCTCCGGGACTTTCCGCGCCGACCTCCTGTACCGCATAGACACGCTGATCATCGAGATGCCGCCCCTGCGCGTCCGTCGCGAGGACATAGCCGAGCTTGCCGAGTACTTCGCCGCTCTCGCCTCGCGCGGCAGCGTTTCCGTCGGCCCCGGCGCCCTGGACAAGCTCTCGTCCTACGATTGGCCCGGCAACATCCGGCAGCTCCGCAATATCGTGCATCGCGCCCTGGTCCTCGCCGGAAACGCCGAGGAGCTCGATGCGAGGCATATCGTGTTCTAGGGCCCGTCGGGGCCGTTCGCGCCGTGGATCATTCCCGCAGCCTTGCGGAAGACGGACTCGAAGTAGCGCAGCTCCGTCGGCGTGTAGGCGGCGCGCTCCGCGCTGTCGCGGAGGAAGGTCGAGAGCTCCCGGTCCCGCGTCACCTTGAAGAAGCCGATCTCCTTGAGGTGGGCCGCGATGCGCGACACCGCCTCGTCGATCTCGGCGCGCGAGACCGGCTCCGCTCCCCCGTCCTTGCCGGCCAGGGCCTGCCTGCGGAGCTCGTAGCAGGCGACCTGCACGGCCTGGGCCAGGTTGAGCGAGGGGAAGGCCTCGGAGCTGGGGATGTGGGCGGCCAGGGAGCAGAGCTTGATCTCCTCGTCGGTGAAGCCCGTCCTCTCGTTGCCGAAGACGAGGGCCACGCCGCCTGGGAGGACGTCGCCTCGCGCCGGGCTCGCCGGCCTGCGCAGGACCAGGGCGGCTAGGTCCTCGACGCTGAGGGAGAAGGCCTTGCGCCGCTCGCCCCGGCGCCTCGTGAAGCCGGCCGAGAGGGAGAAGCCGGCGAGGGCCGGGCCCAGGGACGGGAAGCGGAGGGCCGACTCGTAGACGTCGAAGGCGTGGACGGCCAACATGCGCACGCGGTCCTCGTCGAAGTCGGGGCAGCCGGCCAGAACCAGGCGGCCCAGGCCCATGGTCTTCATGGCGCGGCAGGCCGAGCCGACGTTCGCGCCCTCCTCGGCTCTGCAGAGCACCACCGCAATGTTCGATAGATCCGGCTCGTCCATCCGTCCCTCTCGCCGTCCCCCGAGGCACGCATCGCGGCGCGCCCTTGCGCTCGGCCTACGGCGGCGGTAATAGTACATGCCGTATGGATGAGCTTCAAGGCGATCTGGCCGGCCGCAGGGCGCTCGTAGTCGGCGGCACGGGAGGCCTCGGCAAGGCTGTGGCCCTCGAGCTGGCCCGGAGAGGCGCTTCCCTCGTCCTGCACGGCGGCAGCTCGAGGGAGGGCCTCGACTCGGCCCTCGGCGAGCTGCGCCGCGCGGGGGCGGCGGCCGAGGGCTTCCTGATGGCCCTGGACGGCGAGCCGGGCTGCGTCGGCCGCTTCGCGCGGGCCTTGCCGGGCCTCGGCCGGATCGACATGGCCGTCCTGGCCTTCGGGCCCTTCCTCCGCGCGAGCCTGTCATCGACGAGCGCCGCCGATTGGGAGCGCCTGGCCCTCCTCGACCTGGCCCTGCCGGGAGCCGTCTCCTCGGCCCTATTGCCTGGCATGGCGGAGCGGGGCTGGGGCCGGATCCTCTTTTTCGGGGGCAGCCGGACCGACGCCATACGCGGCTATTCGACTAACGCGGCCTACGCGGCGGCCAAGACTGGCTTGGGCGTCCTGGCCAAGTCCCTCGCCGCCGAGGGCGCGGCTAGGGGCGTGGGCTGCGTCCTGATCTGCCCCGGCCTCGTCGATACGGAATATCTGGGCGAGGCCGAGCGCGCCGAGCTCCGCGCCAAGGCGCCCGGGGGCCGCCTCCTGGCGCCCGAAGCCCTGGCCCGTCCCGCCGTGGACCTCATAGCCGCCGATCCCTGCGTAGCTTCCGGCTCTATCCTAAGCTTCGATGGGGGACTTTCGTTCTGATTATACAGTTCGGCCGAGTTGGCGCCGATATTACAATGGAAGCCTTTTTGGCCGTAGCGGCGAGGGCTCTGGCGCCAGCCTCACGTTGCGGCCTTCGGGGGCTTAAGGCGCGGTTTGACAACGCATTGACGAGAGCACTAATATGCTTTTACAATGGTTGTGATTAGGTTGAAGTGAGGCTGAGAGGAGCATTATGCCAAACAACAACGATATCGTCCCCGGCTTCGACGACGAAAAAGACGACAGCCTCAAGATCCGTCTTCAGAGAGTCGATCCGGTAGACAACTGCCTCGCCCTCTTCCTCACCGGCTATATCGATACCTATAACTCGAACTTCTTCCAGAAGCGCGTCGGCAAGGCCATAGACGCGGGCTTCATTCGACTCATCTTCAACTGCGGCGGGCTCAATTACGTCTCATCCACGGGCATAGGCTCCTTTACCGCCTTCCTGAAAGCGGTAAAGCCTCGAGGCGGGGATATCGTCCTCCTCGAGATCCAGCCCAAGGTCTACGAGGTCTTCCAGCTCCTCGGCTTCTCCCAGTTCTTCAATATCAAGGACAACCTCGACGAGGCCACCGCCTTCTTCAAGGCGGGCGACCAGACGGCCACCGCCTCGGTCTTCCCAAAGATATTCTCCTGCCCCATCTGCAACAAGAAGCTCAAGGCCGCGCGGCCCGGGCGCTTCCGCTGCTCGGAGTGCAAGACGATCCTCGCCATCGATAACTCGGGGCAGGTCTTCCTGGGCTAAGGGCGCGCCATCGGCCGTCAGGCTCGCGAGGAGGGGAACGACATGGCTGGACTCAATAAAGTCGAGGATTACCTCATAGCGCTGGGAGTCTCGTACGAGGAACCCTCTCCCGGCACCTGGATCGCGGAGGACGAGGGCAAGGGCCTGCCGGTCATCGCGATCTCCTATGCGGAACCCGTGGTCATCATCTCGGCCCGCGCCATGAAGGCGCCCGCCAAGAACCGCGAGGCCCTCTTCGCCGAGCTGCTCAAGCTCAA
>DBTW01000096.1:0-9011 GCA_002307245.1 Spirochaetaceae bacterium UBA1306
AAGGCGAGAGTCTTGCCCGAGCCCGTCCTGGCTCGGGCGCAAAGGTCGCGGCCCGCGAGTATCGGAGGTATCGCCATAGTCTGGACGGGAAAAGGCTCGGCCATGCCGAGCTCGGCCATAGCCCGAAGCGAGTCGGGCGACAGATGAAGGTCGGAAAAGGACAAAGATCGCTCCTGGGCGTTCCGGTTCTGGTTGATCTTGAGTATAGCCTGAATCCCTCGCTGGAGTCCCGACTCAGGGGAGATTCTACTTTTTTGTTGGAAATTGTCAGAGTAAGTTTATCTTCCGTTACCTCGAGATCTATGAAATAATACCGCTATAATGAGCCGAATTGCCACCTACCTCTTCCTCGCCATCGGCCTGATGATGTTCGTCTTCACGGCCCTCCTCGTCACGGCGCGGAAAAGAACGGCGGTCACACGCTGGCTCGCGACCTACATCTTCTCCCTCGGCTACATATGGTTCTATTTCGGCATATATCGAGAAAGCGGCCTCTATTGGGCTCCATGGTTGGCCTATACGGATATCTTCCTGGAGTATATTGCCGGCCCGGCTATGTGCAGATATACGAGGAGCCTCATCGGGAAGGCTCCTCCTAAAAGCCTCGGATCAAAGACGCTTCCCTTCCTCCCCGCGCTTGGATTCCTAGCCTACCTGGTAGTGCTCGGCCCGGCGACCAATGTGCCCAGGTCTTTCCAGATTGATACCAATCCAGGATATTTCTCGGACCCCCTACTGGTGGCCCTCAACACGATCGCCGATACCTATTTCTTCACTTGCGTCATCATCTCCACCACGAGGATACTTAGGTCCTATTTCAAAGGAAGCGCCCAATTCCGCAAGTCATTTCGCGGCGTCGCCATATACTTCCTCAATGGCACGCTGACGATAATCGGTTTCTTCGCCGGCCACCTCATGCACAGCAATAGCCTCCTGGCCATTTCCGTCATGCTCAACGGGTTGAATACCACCTATTTATTCTTCCTGAGCTACCGTTATCCCGAATATACGCAGAGGGAACTAAAGCTCGCGAGGCAGGGCGACATGGCCGCGGCAAGCAAGGCCGCGATACGGGCGTACAACGCGCCGGCGACCTTGACGATGCCCGCGCCGCGAGGCCGCGAACTGTCGAAAACCCTGTCCGAGCTTAAAAGATTGCTCGAGGAGGAACGGGTATACCGCGACCCCGAGCTCAGCGTGCAGTCCCTGAGCAGTAAGCTCGGCATAAAAAATCATCAATTCTCCCAAATCCTCCATGAGAGCCTCGGCATGAGCTTCCGTTGCTACATCAATAGCTATCGCCTGGAGGAGGCCAAGCTCCTCCTTATGCAGAAGCCCGATATGTCGGTATTGGATATCGCCTACGCCGTGGGCTTCAACTCGAAATCGACCTTCAACTCCATATTCGCGACCGCGACTGGCCTCACGCCATCGGACTATCGTAAAAAGGCCGCGCTATAAGTCCTAAAATTTAAAACTCGGACGACAAGACGTTTTTTCACGCTAGTATCCTCCCGGTATATGGCAGATACGAATACAGACTCGATCGGCGGGAGAATACATCGCGCGATGTCGCTCATCGTGGCATCGCTTATCCTAGCCTCCTGCGGCTCGGCCTTCCAGCGCGCGGATTTGGAGTCATTCGTAGAAACCGGTTTAACGATCGTCGCCCTGCGATCGTCCAACTTCGAATCAGGATCAAGCTCCCTTCAGCTTCTGCCTTCGGGCAAAGAAGTAACCGGCAATCTTCAAATCATCAATCCAAAAGCCTTCGATGTCAGCTACAACCTCACACTATCGGATAATTCGATCTTCTCATCGCGCCCCTTAGCCTCGCCAGTCCCGAGCGATCCGACCCACCTCACCTTCACCTTCACCCTCGATCCATCGGCAGAACACAAAACCATCACCTTCACCTTGGGCAAGTACGTCGCCTCCATCAACAGGAATTACGACGACGATAGCATCTCGATGCTCTGCGACAGCCCGCCTAATGCGGCGAGGGGCCTCACGACGGCGGAGGACGAGTCAGCCAAGGCCTTCCTGGCCTTCATCCTACCTGCCGAGAAGAGCGACGACGATCTCTCTTCCATAAAAGTTACCTGGCGCAGACTGATCGGCGGAACGGAGAAATCGGCCAGCTACGCAGCTTCGGAGCTGGTTACGGCGCCGGCGGCCGATCCCTTCGCCGACGGTAATTCCTTGAACCGCTATTTCTGCCCCGATACCGATCCCGGCTACGCCTACGCCTTCACGCTCGTCCTGGTGGACGCGGGCGGCCAAGTCTCCGCCTCGGTCTCCGCGACGAGCGTTCCCCATCCCTATGCCCTCGTCTACGCCGGCAATGGCAACGAAGGCGGCGAGCCCCCCGCCGCGGCCAACTATAACGTCGAAGGGCAGTTTACCGTCGCCGACTGCGGGACGCTCTACAAGTCCGGCTATACCTTCGTATACTGGAACAGCGCCGCCGACGGCTCGGGTACGGTCTATCGTCCCGGCTCCGTTCTCGCGATGGGCGCCGCCGACCTCACCCTCTACGCGGTGTGGGCGCAGAACGGGATCTTCGTCAGCTTCGACATCGGCACCCAAGCTATCGCCTTCAGCGCGAGCTCCACGACGGTAGCGCGGGGAGCGACCCTATCGGTTAGCTGCGCCAACCCCACCCTCGCGGCCGGGGGCTCGGGATGGGAGTGGTACGTCGACGGCTCCTTGGCGGAAGGCCAGTCGGGCCCATCCTTCTCCTGGTCCACGATCGGCTTGCAGCCGGGTCAATACGAGATCGGTTGCAGGGTCGCCTATCAAGGCCTGAGCTACTCCGGCTCGTTCAGGGCCACGGTGACATATTGAAGGAGCGAGCGGCGATGAAACGCCTCAATGGTAGCCTGGCCTGCGCGGCGCTGCTCTGCGCCCTCCTCTCCTGCTCGCTCGGCTCAGAGCGGCGGGAGGAGGGGACCCTCATAGTCGAGCTGCCCTCCTCGCTGGGCTCAGGCGCGCGCACGATCATGCCCGACTTCGCGGCCGAGGTCGATTCCGTAAGTGTCGTCGTGAGCGCCTCGGGAGAGACCTCGCAAACCAAGTCGGCCACTACGCCGAACGGAACGATGACTTTCGAGAACCTCGCCACGGCGACCTGGACCATCAAGGTCTCGGCGCTGAAGGACGGCGCGATCATCGGCTCCGGCGAAGCGAGCGCGGCCGTATCCTCGGGCGCCTCCGTGAAGATCGTCATCCCGATCACCTTCTCCGGCTACGGCTCGGGCAGTGGGGAGCTATCCCTGGACCTGTCCTGGCCCAGCGACTCGGGCGTGGATTACCTCGACTGGTCGATCGACGGCGGGACCGCCAGCACCGCCGCGGTCGCGACCGACGCGGCCGCCAAGCTCTGCTCCGCCACCCTCTCGGCATCGGGCATAGCCGCGGGAGCGCACAGCCTCGAGCTCGCCTTCAAGAAGGGCGGCGCCGAAGGGAAACAGGCGGGACGCTTCGTGGAGTCGCTCAACGTCTGGAGCGGGCTGAGCAGCGGCTCCTGGATCGACGGCTCGGGAAAGGTCCAGGGCGCCTTGGCCTTCGCGGCCGGTGATTTCCTGGACTCGGATACGCAGTTAGGCGGCCTCGCGATAAGCCTGACGATAAACGGGACGGCGACGGCCCAGGACCTGGGCTTCTCCTCGTCCGACTCGAGTTACTCGCTCGGCCTCGCCACCGCCACAAGCCTGGCCTTTACGCCCGCGATCTCCCTGGACGGGCAATACCTCGTCTATAGTTGGAACGATGCCCCCGCCGTCGAAATCGCCCCGGGCGCGAGCTCGCCCAACCTCGCCCTCGCCAACGGGACGAACGGGCTCAACTGGCTAAAGATCACCGTGCGCGCGCCCGATCGCGCCAGTACCAGAAACTACGAAGTGACCGTCACCAAGGCGTATCGCGTGGCCTTCGACTCCAATGGCGCCGGTGCAATGGCGAGCCAGTCGGTCGCGGCAGGGTCTCTCGCGACCATGCCGACCGCCCCGACCAGGACCGGCTACTACTTCGAAGGCTGGTACTCCGACGCTGCCCTCTCTGACGCATGGGACTTCGCCTCGGACGCGGTGAGCTCCGATCTAAGCCTCTTCGCCAAATGGACGCAGTGCGGGGCGGCCGCAGTGAGCTTCACCTTGAATCCGAGCTACAAAACCATAGTCTTCGGCTCGCCGACGGCGACCTTAAAGAGGGGGGCGTCCGTGACCTTCTCCTGCGGCGACCCCGATCTGTCGGCCCTCACCTGGGCCTGGTACGTCGACAACACGGTGCTTCCCGGCGCGACGAGCTCAAGCTACACGTTCTCGACCACGGGCGCTACAACATTGGGAACCTACGCGATCGGCTGCGCGGTGACCTATGGCGGCATCAGGTACTCGGGTTCGGCCGCGGTGACGGTGAGCGAGGACTACAAGCTCAGCTACTCGGGCAACGGCAACACGGGAGGGACGGCCCCAAGTTGGAGCTCCTCCGACATGAGCCTGGCTGCCCAGGGGACTCTCGTCAAGTCGGGCTACTCCTTCGGGGGGTGGAACACGAAGGCCGACGGGAGCGGCACGACCTACGCGGCGGGCGCCGGCATCGTGGGGACCATCGGCTCCCTGAGCTCGAGCGTCACGCTCTACGCCGTCTGGACCAATGCCGCGCCCGCGAACGTGACCAATCTCTCGGCCATCGGCGGGAGCGGCTACCTGATGCTGTCCTGGACGGATCCGATTGAAACCGATTTCGATTACCTTAAAATCGACTATACCGTCGGAGGCACGAGCCACAGCACCAGGATCGCCAAGGGAACGCAGGCGAAGCTCGTAGCGGGACTCTCGAACGCGATGTTCACTTGGTATCCCTTCCTCTTCACAAGCTACGATCGAGAGGGCTTGGCTTCCTCCAGTTTCTCGGCGCAGCTATCGGTCGGGGCCTTGACTCCCTTCGCCACGGAAATGACTAACAGCTGCACCGTGAGCAGCCTGGCTGGCACGGCGGGGACCGTCGGCTCGGGCGACGGCACGGGCGACGGCGCCACCTTCAACAGTCCCCGGGGCATCGCCACTGACGGCGCGAATCTCTATGTCGCGGACACGGCCAATCATACGATCCGACGGATCGTAATATCGACGGGCGTGGTGACGACTTTGGCGGGCACGGCGGGAACGAGCGGTTCGGACGACGGCAATGGCAGCGCGGCGACCTTCAACACTCCTTGCGCCCTCACGACGGACGGGGTGAATCTCTATGTCTCCGACTTGGGGAACCACATGATCCGCAAGATCGTGATCTCGACCAAGGAGGTCACGACCCTGGCGGGCTCGACGACCGCGGGCGGCGCGGATGGCATCGGCGCGGGAGCACAATTTACCTCGCCCTACGGCATAGCGACGGACGGTACGAGCCTCTATGTCTCCGATTCGGGCAATCACACGATACGCCGGATCGTGATCGCGACGGGCGCGGTGACGACACTGGCGGGCTTGGCGGGGACCAGCGGCTCGATCAATGACACGGGCACGGCCGCGAGATTCTGGGCGCCCGCCGGCATCGCGACGGACGGAAACCGTCTCTATGTCTCCGATTCGAACAACAACGTCATACGAAAGATCGCGCTCTCGACACTGGAAGTGACGACCTTCGCGGGCTCCGGTTCCGCCACGTACGCGGACGGCACGGGGACCGCGGCTGCTTTCAGCGCTCCCTACGGCATCGTGACGGACGGCGCCAACCTTTACGTCGGCGACGTGACCAATCATAGGATCCGCAAGATCGTGATCGCCACGCGCGCGGTTAGCACCTTGGCGGGGACGGGCGCAAACGGCAATGCCGACGGCACGGGCTCGGCGTCGACCTTCGGCAGTCCCATCGGAATGGCGACGGACGGGACGAATCTCTATGTGGCCGAGCGAGGCTATCACACCATCAGGAAGATAATCCAATGAAAAAGAGTATCTTGGCCCTTCTCGCGGTCCTCTCTCTGGCGAGCTCTTGCGGGGATTTCTTTGGCTCTTCTTCCTCCAAGACCGGCACGATCGCCGTGAAGATACCGACCTCCCTTAATAGTTCCTCCAAGACCGTCGTGGCCGATTTCACAAAGGAGCTAGACAGCGTCATCGTCACGGTGACCGATTCCAAGGGCAATTTCTTCTCCAGCGGTTCGGTCACCGACCTCGTTTCCAGCGTCAGCATCTCGGGCCTCTACCCGGGGACCTGTTCGATCTCCGTTTCGGCGATCAAGGGCGGGGTGGAGATAGGTTTGGGCAGCGCGACAGCCACGATCAGCTCAGGTACGACGACTTCGACAACCGTTGTGGTGTCTTACGATTCAAGCACGGGTACGGGGAAATTTTCCCTTGCCATAGCCTGGCCCACGGCAGTGGGGGGCTACGCGAGCGCAGTGCTCGACCCCGATTCGAGCGCAATAGCGTTGACGAGCCCCATAGGGACGAGCGGGGAGGACAGCACTGCCACCTTCACGAAAGACGGACTAGGCTCGGGGAAGCACATCCTGGCCATCACCTTCCGCCGCTCCGAGGGCGATACGATAGTGGGCTACGCCTTGGAGTCGGTCAACGTCTGGAGAGGGGTAACGAGCGAGTATTGGATCGATTCCTCCGGAAACATGCGCAGCTCCCGGGTTTTCACCGCCGACGAGCTCTTCGACTCGACGCTCTCCCTCTTGGGCCTGACGATCTCGGGCCTCACGACCGACTTCTCTTTTACGGCCTCGAACTTGAGCTACTCAGGCTACCTGGCGACGGGCACGAGCCTGAGCTTCGTCCCGACTCGGGTCATCGAGGGGCAGAGTATCAGCTATACCTGGAACGCCGGGGCATCGACGGCCATCGAGTCGGGCCTGAGCTCAGGGCCCCTGGCGATATCCTCGGCCGCGGCCGACGGGGCGAACAGCCTCGTCGTCACCGTCACGGCGCCCAACAAGAACGGCAGCCAGGCTTACTCGATAGCCATCCGCAAGGCCTACACGGTCAACTTCGACCTGAACGACGGCGCGCTCTCCGACGGCGGTACCTTCATCGCTGCCCAGATAATTCCCAAGGGCGGCACGGCGACGGCGCCGACGGAGAATCCAACACGGGGAACCTTCGCCTTCGGCGGCTGGTATTCGGACAGCGCGCTCACCCACGCCTGGGACTTCGCGACGAGCACGGTGAGCGCCGATACGACCCTCTACGCCAAGTGGACGGGCAGCGAGACCACGGGAGTGAGCGTCTCAGGCCTGGGCTATCAGGCCCTCGCCTTCCCGCTGGCGCGATACGCGATCATCCAAAACGACGCCTTCAGCCTGACTCCCGGCAACACGACCCTCGCCGCCATCAGCACGGGCTGGGTTTGGTACCTCGACGGCTCGCCCACGGGCCAGACCGACGCGAGCTTCGACCTGACGCCTGCCCAGACCCAGGCGATGCTCGGCGACTATCTCGTCGCCTGTACCATTACATATAAAGGATGCCAGTATTCCGCATCCTTCAGCTTGAGCGTCGCAGGCGCGACCGAAATTACCGGAGCCACCCCGGCGGATCTTGGCTCAAACCTGAAAGCCGCGATCGCCGCCAACCCGGCCGGCTGCTATCGCTTGGCCGGCAATGCGAGCTTCGGCGCCGATCCGGAAATCGCTACCAGCACGGCCACGAAATTCACCGGGATCATCGACGGCGGAGGCTTCACCGTCACCTTCCCGATCGCCGTCACCAGGGGCTTCAAGGGCTTTATCGGGGTCGTCGGACCGGGCGCCGTGGTGAAAAACCTCCATGTCGCCTGCAGCATAGCCGGCGGGGCAGGCAATGACGGCGGGCAGTACACCGGCGCGATCGCCGCGATCAACGAGGGCACCATCGAGAATTGCAGCGCCAGCGGAACGATCACCGTCACCGGAGGCGATACCGTCGGCCTCGTCGGGCAGAACGGCATCGACGGGAATACCGGGATCATTTCGAATTGCTACAGCACAGTTGCCGTCTCCGGCCATGGCAGGGTCGGGGGCCTCGTGGGGACCTTCGGCCAAACGGGGGTCAATTCGTACATTATCAACTGCTACGCCCGGGGCTCGGTCACGAGTACGGCCGATGGCGAAGCCGGCGGCCTCGTCGGCGAGATGCTGTCCGGGGGGAATATCGAGAATTGCTACGCCAGCGGCGCGGTGTCCGGCACCGCTCCCCTCGGCGGGCTGGTCGGCAAGAATACCAGCGGGAGCGTCAGCTCCAGCTTCTACGACAGCGCGGCCACGGGCCAGTCCGATACGGGCAAGGGTAGCGGCCAGGCGACGGCATTGATGAAGGACCAAGCGACCTTCGAGGGCTGGGACTTCGCGAGCGTCTGGAACATCGATGAAACTTTGTCCATTAACAACGGCTACCCATACCTCCGGAAGGTAAGTCTATGAGTATCTATGAAACGCGCCCACCATCGCTCGGATTCCTTCTCGTCTTCGCCCTGGCCTTGGCGGGGATCGGGGCCTCATGCGCGCATCCCGCGCAGGTCGACGGGAGCTCGGGCGCGGAGAAGACGACGCTTACTATCGGCTTCACCGGCCCATCCTCGAAATCTATCGTCTATGATGTCGCCGGATCCATTTCCAAGCTCGACGTGGCCGCCTCGGTCGGAGCATCCGTCGTCGCCACGTCGCCAAATGTCACGTATGGCGCCGGGGTCACGACGAGCCTCAGCCTCCCGCCCGGCAGCTACACGATTTCGGTCAACGCTAAAAACGCAACGGGTACGGTAATAGCCGCGGGCTCGGCCCAGGTCGAGCTTCTAGCCGAGGGGACCAAGGCGCTGACAGTGCCCCTTTCCTCCTCTCTCGCCCAGAGCGCGACGGGATCCTTCTCGTTCATCATCGAATGGCCCCGCTCGACCCTGCTCCCCTACGTCTCGGCTAGCCTCGACGGCGTCGACCTCGGAGCGATTACCGTGACGACGGGCACGAGCTACTATACTGCGACCCTGGCAAAGGCATCCGGCGTCACCAGCGGAAGCCGCCTCCTGGC